>NZ_DASQCJ010000081.1:0-28026 GCF_035634735.1 Cellulomonas sp. | reverse complement strand
ACCCAGGGACCGAGCCAGGACAGGTGGGCCCGGATCTCCCGCGCGATGTGGTGGTCCGACGGGCCGCCGGCCTTGACGACGCAGAGGGCGCCGTCGGCTGCGCAGACGCGCAGGACGGTCGTCGCGACCAGCCCCCACCCGAGGTCCGCCTCGACCACGCCACCGGGCAGCCACGCCTCGACGAGCGCGCGCTGCCGCGCGTCGAGCGCGCCCCACCCCGAGGTCACCCGCTCACGCTAGCGGGCCGTCCCGACGCCACCGCCCGCCGAGGGGGTAGCACACGCGTCGAGTGGACACCCGGCGGGTACTCGCTCGGCGCGTTCGTTACTCACTCGCCGCTGGCGGCACGACCGCCGGGGTGCGCCCCTCCGCCGAGCGCCCATGAGACGTGTCGAGCGCCTACCCGGCGGATAGGCACTCGACACGCTTCATGGGCACTCGCGGCGGCCCGCCGACGCGCCGCTCAGGCCGACGCCGCCGCCCAGCGGTCCAGGACCGCCGCCGCCGCGCCCGAGTCCACGGCCGCCGCCGCGTGCGACAGGCCCGCGCGCAGCCGCGCCACCAGGTCGCCCCCGTCGGGGCCCGTGCCGGGCTGGCTGCCGTCGGCCACCAGGGCCGCCGCCGCGTTCAGCAGCACGGTCTCCCGCGACGCCACCGGCTCCCCGGCCAGCACCGCCCGGGCCACGCCCGCGTTGAACGCCGCGTCGGCGCCGCGCAGGTCCGCCACCGTCACCGGCGCGAGCCCGAGGTCGGCCACCGGGTCGAGCACGTGCTCGGTCACCGCGCCGTCCTCGACGTGCCACACGTGCGACGTCCCGGTCGGCGCGAGCTCGTCGAGCCCGTCGTCCCCGCGGAACACCAGCGCCTCGGTCCCGCGTCGCGCGAGCACGCCCGCGACCAGGCCCGCCATCCGGGCGTCCGCGACGCCGATGGCGGCGGCGGCCGGCTGCGCCGGGTTGGTCAGCGGGCCGAGGAAGTTGAACACCGTCTTGATGCCGAGGTCCCGCCGCGCGACGGCCACGTGCCGCATCGCGGGGTGGAACGTCAGGGCGAAGCAGAACGTGATGCCGACCTCGGACGCGAGCTGCGCGACGCGCTCGGGGGTCTGGTCGAGCCGGATGCCGAGGGCCTCGAGCACGTCGGCCGAGCCCGAGGACGACGACGCCGCCCGGTTGCCGTGCTTGACCACCCGGACGCCCGTGCCCGCGACGACGACGGACGCCATCGTCGAGACGTTGACCGTGTGCGCGCGGTCGCCGCCGGTGCCGACGATGTCGACGGCGCGCCCGGGGACCTCGAACCGCAGCGCGTGCGCCAGCATCGTGTCCGCCAGCGCCGTCAGCTCGCCGACCGTCT
The DNA here is from genome assembly GCF_035634735.1 of Cellulomonas sp. Taxonomy (GTDB): domain Bacteria; phylum Actinomycetota; class Actinomycetes; order Actinomycetales; family Cellulomonadaceae; genus Cellulomonas. The sequence continues at coordinate 26,670 of NZ_DASQCJ010000081.1, read as the reverse complement.
CCCCCTTGGCGCGCAGCGCGGTGAGGAAGCCGGCCACGCGGGCCGGCGAGGCCGACCCGGACATGATCTCGTCCATCGCCCAGGCGGTCTGCGCCTCGTCGAGGTCCCGCCCCTCGACGAGCGTGGTGAGCAGGTCGGACCAGGTGACCTGCTCGGTCATGCGGCGGGGGTCCGGGCGAGCAGGCCCACGACGGCGTCGTGCAGCTCGACCGGGTCGAGGGGCTGGGAGACGACGGCGTCCGCGTCGGACCAGGCGGCGAGCCACGCGTCCTGGGGCCGGCCGGTCAGCACGAGCACCGGCGGGCAGCGGAACACCTCGTCCTTGACCTGGCGCGCGAGGGCCATGCCGCCGACCTTGGCGGCCTCGCCGTCGAGCACGAGCAGGTCGTAGGACCCGGTCTCCGCCTGCTCCAGCGCGGCGGCCGGCGTGGCGACCTCCGCCCACCGGATGTCCGGCTCCCCGCGGCCGAGCCGCCGGCCGACGCCCAGGCGCACCTGCGCGCGCGTGTCGACGTCATCGCTGTAGAGCAGGATGCGCGGGCCCTTCGCGGGCGCGGCGGGGGTGGCGTCAGCGGCCATGGTCGTCCTTCGCTCGTGCGGGGGGACGTGTCGCGCGCGTCCCTGCCCTGCATCTTGGCACGACCGCCGACACGCCGGACGCGACGCTCCGACCTGCCCGCGAACCCGCGGAACGAGGTGACGATGTGACAGAAACCTCGGCGACGTGCGGGGACTAAGGACCCACGCGCAGCCGCCATGAGCCATACTGACAGGCGTGACGACCGCAACGGCTGCCCCCGCCTCCGCTCCCCACGTGAGCGTCAACCGACCGAACCCCGTGTCGGTCGGGACGATCGTGTGGCTGGCCTCGGAGCTCATGTTCTTCGCGGGCCTCTTCGCCATGTACTTCACCCTCCGCGCGACGGTGCCGGAGGAGTGGGCGATCCAGACCGAGAAGCTGAACGTCACGTTCGCCGCGATCAACACGACGGTGCTGCTGCTGTCGTCGGTCACCTGCCAGATGGGCGTCTGGGCCGCCGAGCGGTTCCAGCCGGTCCGCTCCGGCTCGCTGCTCAACGTCCGCGGCTGGGGCATGAACGAGTGGATGACGCTCACCTACATCATGGGCGCCTTCTTCATCGGCGGGCAGGTCTTCGAGTACGCCGAGCTCGTGCACGAGGGCCTCACCATCTCCTCCAGCCCGTACGGCTCGGTGTTCTACCTGACCACCGGCTTCCACGGCCTGCACGTGGTCGGCGGCCTGATCGCCTTCCTGTTCCTGCTGGGCCGCTCGTTCACCTCGAAGCGGTTCGGCCACCACGAGGCGACCACCGCCATCGTGACCTCCTACTACTGGCACTTCGTCGACGTGGTGTGGATCGCGCTGTTCGCGACCATCTACCTGATCAAGTGACCAGCCCGCACCACCCGCAGTCCCCCCGTAGAGCCCCCCGCACGCCCGAGACGAGGATCCATCCGTGAAGGCACTCGCCGCCCGCAGGCACCACCGGTCAGCGCCGGTCGTGCTGCTCCTGCTGGCGCTGCTGCTGACCGGAGCGGTGTACGCGATCGCCCAGCCCGCCAGCGCCGACGCGGCGCAGGCTGCGGCCAGCGAGAGCGACGTCGCCGCCGGTCAGAAGCTGTTCCAGGCCAACTGCGCCACCTGCCACGGCGTCTCCGCCGAGGGCCGGGAGGCCGTCGACGGCGGCGCCGGCGGCCCGTCCCTCATCGGCGTGGGCGCGGCCGCGGTCGACTTCCAGGTCGGCACCGGTCGTATGCCCGCGCAGATGAACGGCGCGCAGATCCAGGCCAAGCCGGTCCAGTTCGACGACGAGCAGATCGCGCAGCTCGCGGCCTACGTCGCGTCCCTGGGCGCCGGCCCGTCGATCCCGTCGGAGGAGCAGGTCGACCCGAGCAAGGGCGACGCGGCCAACGGCATGGCCCTGTTCCGCACGAACTGCGCCATGTGCCACAACGCGGTCGGCGCCGGCGGCGCGCTGTCCCAGGGCAAGTGGGCCCCGGCGCTCACCGACACCACGCCCACGCACATCTACGAGGCCATGCTGACCGGCCCGCAGTCGATGCCGGTCTTCAACGACGCCAACATCACCCCGGACGAGAAGCGCGACATCATCGCCTACCTCGACGAGCAGCGCGACGGGTCGCCCGGCGGCCTGACCCTCGGTTCGCTGGGCCCGGTCGGCGAGGGCCTGTGGGCCTGGGTCGTCGGCATCGGCCTGCTGATCGGCGCCTCGGTCTGGATCGGAGCCAAGTCCTCGTGAGCACGCACCACGACCCCTCCACCGACGTCACGACCCGCGGCGACGGCGCCCTGCCCGAGCGGTTCGACGACCCGGGCCTGCACGAGCACCGGGCACGCGTCGGCGACACCGACCCGAAGGCGAACAAGCGCGCCGAGCGGCAGGTCGTCGTCCTCTTCACGATCTCGATCCTCGGCACCATCGGCGCGATCGTCGCGTACGCCCTGGTGCCCCCGGGCGAGACGGTCGGCACCATGCGGCTGTCCAACCTGCTGCTCGGCCTGGGCCTGTTCCTCGGCCTCGCCGGCATCGGGCTCGCGGCCGTGCACTGGGCCAAGGCGCTCATGAACGACCACGAGCGCGCCGAGGACCGGCACCCCACCGCGTCGTCCGACTCCGTCCGCGTCAAGGCCGTCGAGGCCCTGCGCGAGGGCGCCAAGGACTCCGCCATCGGCCGCCGGGGCGTGCTGAAGGGCGCGATGGTCACCTCGCTGGCCCTGTTCCCGCTCGCGATCGCGGTGCCGCTCGTCGGCAACCTCGGCGGCGGCTGGGACGTCTCGCAGTCGAAGCGCACGATGTGGCGCCGCGGCACCCGCCTGACGATCGACCCGTCCGGCCGCCCGATCAAGGCGTCCGACGTCACCATCGGCTCGGCCTTCCACGTCATCCCCGAGGGCCTCGAGGAGACCGAGCACCCGCTCAACGAGAAGGCCAAGGCCGTCGTGCTGATGGTCCGCATGGACCCGCGCGACATCAAGTCCGAGCAGGGCGAGGGCTGGAGCTACGACGGCATCCTCGCCTTCTCCAAGATCTGCACCCACGTCGGGTGCCCCGTCGCCCTCTACGAGCAGCAGACGCACCACATCCTGTGCCCGTGCCACCAGTCGACCTTCGACGCCGCCGACGGCGCCAAGGTGGTCTTCGGCCCCGCGCACCGCCCGCTGCCCCAGCTGCCGATCACCGTCGACGACGAGGGCTACCTCGTCGCGCAGAGCGGTTTCGACTCCCCCATCGGCCCGTCCTTCTGGGAGCGCCTCACGTGAGCACCGTCGACTCTCCCCCGGCACCGCCGACGCGCACCACGCGCGCCGCCGCGGCGACCGCGGACTACCTGGACCAGCGCACCGGCGTCGGCAACGCCGTCAAGGAGTTCGCGCGCAAGATCTTCCCCGACCACTGGTCGTTCCTCCTGGGTGAGATCGCGCTCTACTCGTTCGTGGTCCTGCTCATCTCGGGCACGTTCCTCACGATGTTCTTCGTGCCCTCCATGACCGAGGTGCACTACCACGGCCCCTGGGCGGCCATGGACGGCGTGCAGATGTCCGAGGCGTTCGCCTCGACGCTGCGCCTGTCGTTCGAGGTCCGCGGCGGTCTGCTCATGCGGCAGATCCACCACTGGGCCGCGCTGATCTTCATGGCCTCGATCGTCACGCACATGATGCGCGTGTTCTTCACCGGCGCCTTCCGCAAGCCGCGCGAGCTCAACTGGCTCGTCGGCTTCACGCTGATGATCCTGGGCCTGCTGGCCGGCTTCTCCGGCTACTCGCTCCCCGACGACGTGCTGTCCGGCAACGGCCTGCGCATCGCCGACGGCGTGGCCCGCGCGATCCCGATCCTCGGCTCGTACGTGTCGTTCGGCCTGTTCGGCGGCGAGTTCCCGGGCGTGGACCTGATCCCCCGCCTGTTCACGGTGCACATCCTGCTGATCCCGGCGCTGATCCTCGCGCTCATCGGCCTGCACCTGCTCATGGTCGTGCTGCACAAGCACACCCAGTACCCGGGCTCCGGCCGGACCGACAAGAACGTCGTCGGCTACCCGCTGTTCCCCGTGTACGTGGCGAAGGCCGGCGGCTTCTTCTTCGTGGTGTTCGCGGTCATCGCCCTCATGGCGGCGACCATGACCATCAACCCGGTGTGGAACTACGGCCCGTTCGACCCGGGCGTCGTCTCCGCCGGGGCGCAGCCGGACTGGTACATGCTGTTCCTCGAGGGCGGCCTGCGCCTGATGCCGGGCTGGGAGTTCGTCATCGGCCAGTACACGGTCTCGATGAACATCCTCATCCCCGGCGTGGTCATCCCGGGCCTGCTGTTCACGGTCCTCGCGCTGTGGCCGTTCATCGAGGCCTTCGCGACCGGCGACAAGCGCGAGCACCACGTGCTCGACCGCCCGCGCAACGCGCCGTTCCGCACCGCGTTCGGCGTCGCCTACCTGACGGCGTTCCTGATCCTGGTCCTGGCCGGGTCGAACGACCTCATCGCGACGCACTTCCACCTGTCGATCAACGACATCACGTGGACGTTCCGGGTGCTGTTCTTCGTCGCGCCGGTGCTGGCGTTCTGGATCACGAAGCGCATCTGCTTCGCGCTGCAGCGCAAGGACCGCGAGCTGGTCCTGCACGGCCACGAGACCGGCCGCATCGTCCGGTTCGCGTCCGGCGAGTACATCGAGGTGCACAAGCCCCTCGACGCGCACGAGCGGTGGCTGCGGGTGCAGCACGAGCCGCGCCGCCCGGTCGAGATCGAGCCGGCCGAGGACTCGCGCGGCGTGCGCCGCAAGGGCTACCGGATCGACGCGGCCCGGCGCCGGCTGTCGAAGGTCTTCTACGAGGACCGGATCGAGCCCGTCACCCCGGCAGAGCTCGCGGCGGCCCAGTCGCACGGCGGCCACGACGCCCTGCCACTCGCGCACGAGGAGCGCCACGAGGAGCTGACGGCCGGCGCGTCCGGCAGCCGGCACCTCGCCCCGGAGCCCGAGGACACCGAGGGCACCCAGGGCACGCAGCGCCACTGAAACAGGCGCTGACCTGGGGAATCATCCCGAGCGCCCGGTCGTTGCACCGGGTGGGCGAGACGATCTCGACAGGACGACCCCGCCCGGGTCGCACCGGCACACCGCCGGAGCGGCCCGGGCGTCGTCGTCCCCGGACCGTCGGACCCCAGACGTACCCCGAGCCGGACCCCCGGCCCGGGAGGCCGGGGACCACCCGGTCGTGGTACGACAGAGGAGGTGCGCCCGCCCGACGGCGGGGCGCACCGACTGCGAAGACGCCGCCGCGGCGAACCGAGCCGCGGCCCGAGCAGGAGAGGCACTGATGGCTGACTACACCCTTCCGGACCTGCCCTACGACTACGCGGCGCTCGAGCCGCACATCTCCGGCCGCATCATGGAGCTGCACCACGACAAGCACCACGCGACGTACGTGGCCGGCGCCAACACGACGCTGGAGAAGCTGGCGGGTGCCCGGGAGTCCGGCGACTTCGCCGCCGTGGCCGGCCTGGAGAAGACCCTGGCCTTCAACCTCGGCGGCCACGTGAACCACTCGGTGTTCTGGGAGAACCTCTCCCCCGACGGCGGCGACAAGCCGGTCGGCGAGCTGGCCGCGGCGATCGACGAGTTCTTCGGCTCGTTCGACAAGTTCCAGGCGCACTTCACCGCCAACGCCACCACCATCATGGGCTCCGGCTGGTCGATCCTGGCCTGGGACTCCCTGGGCGAGAAGCTCGTGATCGTGCAGCTGTACGACCAGCAGGGCAACATCCCGCTGGGCGTCGTGCCGATCGTCGTGCTCGACATGTGGGAGCACGCGTTCTACCTCGACTACGTCAACGTCAAGGCGGACTACGTCAAGGCGTGGTGGAACATCGTGAACTGGGCGGACGCCGGTGAGCGCTTCGCCCGCGCGCGCACCCAGACCTCTGGCCTCATCGTCCCGTCGCTCTGACGCCGCTCTGACGGCCGCGCGAGGCCGGTCCGCCCTCTGGGGCGGGCCGGCCTCTCTCGTGCCCGTACCGGGCCGCCTGGCGCGCGCCGCCGCCTTCGCGGGGCGCGGCCGGCGCGTCGAGGTAGGACCGGCGCGTCGAGGTAGGACCGTCGCGCCGAGATAGGACCGCGGACGGCCCTCTCTCGCCCGCCAGGCCCTATCTCGGCGAACGCAGGCGCACGACGGCGGCGCGCCCTGGGCGCGACTCCGGGCATGCAGAAGGGCCGGGCGCCCCGTGGGGTGCCCGGCCCTTCGTGCCGTGCTGTGCGGTCAGTGCGCGTGCTGGCCGCGGGAGAACTCGAAGATCCACCCGACCAGGCCGATCGCGCCGAGGGCGGCGCCGACGTACAGCAGCCACCAGCCGATCGCCATGCCGAGGAACACCAGCGCCCCGGCGAAGGCGATCGTGATGGGCCACCAGCTCCACGGGCTGAACACGCCCTGGTCGCCGGCGCCCTCCGCGATCAGCGCCTCCGGGTCGTCCTCCGGGCGGGCGTCGATCCGGCGGGAGAGCAGCAGCAGGTAGCCGCCGATCATGCCCACCAGGCCACCGACCAGCGGGATGCCGACGGTGCCGACGGGCTCGCCGCCGCTCCACCAGGCGTAGATCAGGCCGATCGGGACGAAGAACAGGATCCCGCCCAGGAACAGGTAGGGCTCCACCTTCATGGCGTGCTTCGGGCGCTCGCCGCCGGACACGGACGGCTTCGCGCCGCCGAACTCGTCGAGCCTGCTCACTTGCGCCCCTCCTCGTCGTCGGTGTCACGCGGGCGGTCGTCGACGATGGTCGCCGAGGACTGCTCCTCCTGGCCGCCGCCGTGCTCCGCGCGGTCGCGGGCGACGCCCTGCTCGCCGGTGCGCTCGGCCTCCCAGTCGAAGAACCCGGGCTCGGGCTCGACGTGGTCCATGGCCGCCACCTCGGGGTGGTGCAGGTCGAACGCGGGGCGCTCGGACCGGATGCGCGGCAGCGACGTGAAGTTGTGCCGCGGCGGCGGGCAGGACGTGGCCCACTCGAGCGACTGGCCGTAGCCCCACGGGTCGTCGACGGTCACCTTCGGCGCGCGGCGCCAGGTGATGTAGACGTTCCACAGGAACGGCAGCGTCGAGATCGCGAGGATCATCGAGCCGATCGTCGAGAGCTGGTTCATCCAGGTGAACCCGTCCTCGGGCGAGTAGTCCGCGTACCGTCGGGGCATGCCGACCACGCCCAGCCAGTGCTGGATGAGGAACGTCATGTGGAAGCCGACGAACAGCAGCCAGAAGTGCAGCTTGCCGAGGCGCTCGTTGAGCATGCGCCCGGTGAACTTCGGCCACCAGTAGTACATGCCGCCGAACATCATGAACACGACGGTGCCGAACACCACGTAGTGGAAGTGCGCGACCACGAAGTACGTGTCGGAGACGTGGAAGTCGAGGGCCGGGCTGGACAGGATGATGCCCGTCAGGCCGCCGAACAGGAACGTCGTCAGGAAGCCGATCGTCCAGAGCATCGGCGTCTCGAACGTGAGCTTGCCGCGCCACATCGTGCCGATCCAGTTGAAGAACTTCACGCCTGTCGGGACGGCGATCAGCATCGTCATCAGGGCGAAGAACGGCAGCAGGACGGCGCCGGTGACGTACATGTGGTGCGCCCACACGGTGACCGACAGGGCCGCGATCGCGATCGTCGCGTAGACGAGGCCCTTGTAGCCGAACACCGGCTTGCGGCTGAACACCGGGAGGATCTCGGTCGCGATGCCGAAGAACGGCAGGGCGATGATGTAGACCTCGGGGTGCCCGAAGAACCAGAACAGGTGCTGCCAGAGGATGGCGCCGCCGTTCTCGGGGTTGAAGACCTGCGCGCCGAGGCGGCGGTCGGCACCCAGCGCGAACAGCGCGGCGGCCAGCGGCGGGAACGCCATCAGCACCAGCAGGCTCGTGACGAGCGTGTTCCAGGTGAAGATCGGCATCCGGAACATGGTCATGCCCGGGGCGCGCATCGTGACGATCGTGGTGATGAAGTTGACCGCTCCGAGGATCGTGCCGAAACCGGTCAGCGCGAGGCCGAACACCCACAGGTCGCCGCCGGCGCCCGGCGAGTACACGGAGTTCGACAGCGGCGCGTACGCGAACCAGCCGAACGACGCCGCGCCCTGCGGGGTGAGGAAGCCGCCCGCGGCGATCAGGCCGCCGAACAGGTACAGCCAGTACGAGAACGCGTTGAGCCGCGGGAACGCGACGTCGGGGGCGCCGATCTGCAGCGGCATGATGATGTTCGCGAAAGCCGCGAACAGCGGCGTCGCGAACAGCAGCAGCATGATCGTGCCGTGCATCGTGAAGAGCTGGTTGTACTGCTCCTTGCTCTGCACGATCTGGATGCCGGGCTCGAACAGCTCGGCGCGGATCAGCAGCGCCATGATGCCGCCGATCGCGAACCACACGAACGCGGTGATCAGGTACATGTAGCCGATCGTCTTGTGGTCGGTCGACGTGACCCACTTGACGATCGTGCGGCCCAGGGTCTGGCGGCGGGGGGCGAGCCCCGGCACGACCTCGACGGTGGCGGCCATCAGTTCGCTCCCTCTTCGCCCTCGGCGTCGCTGCCACCCTCACCGGTGACGCGGACGTCCTGCAGGCGGCTGTAGTCCAGGCCCAGCTGGCCGTCCTGGCCGGCGTCCCGCAGCTCCTCGATGTGCGCGTCGTACTCCTCGCGCGACACGACCTTCACGTTGAACAGCATCGACGAGTGCTCCTCGCCGCAGAGCTCGGCGCACTTGCCGACGTACTCGCCCTCGACCTGCGGGACGACCTGGAACGTGTTGGTGCGCCCCGGGATCATGTCCTGCTTGTAGAGGAAGGCCGGCACCCAGAACGAGTGGATGACGTCGCGGGAGTCGAGGACGAACTCGACCCGCTCGCCCACGGGCAGGTACAGCGTCGGCTGGTCCGCCAGGACGCCGGTCGCGCCGACCTCCTGCGCGTGCTGGCCGGTGTCGTACACGTCGTCGTCGACGTAGTTGAAGTCCCAGCTCCACTGCTTGCCGATGACCTGCACGGTCATGTCGGGCTCCGCGGAGGTGTCCTGGATCTCGGTCATGTCGCGCGCCGTGTAGTAGAACAGCACGCCGACCATGATGATCGGCAGGATCACGTACATGATCTCCAGCGGCACGTGGTACCGGAGCTGCACGGGGAGCTGGTCGTCGTCCTTGCGCTTCCGGTAGACCGTGACGCACCAGAGGATCAGTCCCCAGGTCAGGATGCCGACCAGCAGGGCGGCCACCCAGGAGCCGACCCAGAGGTCGGTGATCCGTCCGGTCTGGTTCGTGATCTCGTTGTCGGAGTCGCCGGGCAGCCAGCCGCGCTGGGTCTCGGGCGAGCATCCGGCGAGCGCCAGGGCGACGGTCGTCGCGGCGCCCGCGACGGCCAGTCGGGTCCGCCAGGGGCGGCGGGGGGTCTGCGAGCGCACCGGGGGCCTTCCACGTCGGTCCCCGTCGTGCACGACACCGCATCGCGTCGCCCGACAGGGAAGTCACCTAGGACCTATGTCCTCGATCCCGTGCAGCCTAGCGCGCTGGTCGGCCCGCCGCGGCCCTGGAATCGCCCGCGGACGCCAGTTTGTGACGCAGTGTCATCTGGATCACGTCCCGGACCGGCCTGTGCGGCGCCTGCGCGTCCTCGGACCCGGCCGGGGTGCGCGGGGCCGGGGTTCGCCGGGCCGGCCGGGGCGCGCCGGGCCGGCCGGTAGCGTGCCCGGGTGACCGACTCCCCCGCCGCCCGCCGCGTCGTCCTCGACGCCGGCGGCCGCGCGCCCGTGCTGCCCGCCGCGCGGGAGGCGTTCCTCGCCGCGCTCGACGAGGGCTGGGCCGACCCGCGCCGGCTGCACTCCGAGGGGCGGCGCGCCCGCGCGCTGCTCGACGGGGCGCGGGAGGCGGTGGCGGCGCTCGTCGGCGCGCGGACCGAGGAGGTCGACCTCGCGCCGTCGCACACGGCGGCGCTGCACGGCGCGGTCGTCACGGTCGCGCGGGGGCGGCGGCGCGTCGGGTCCGCGGTGCTGGCCTCGGCGGTCGAGCGGCGGGCCGTGCTGGACGCGGCGGAGGCGGCCGGGTCCCTCGTCCCGGCGCCGGTGGACCGCGACGGCCGGCTCGACCTCGCCGCGTTCGCCGACGCCGTGGCGCGCCCGGGGGTGGCGCTGGCGGCGGTGCAGCACGCGAACGGCGAGGTCGGCACGCTGCAGCCGGTCGCCGGGGCGCACGCCGCCGCGCGGGCCGCCGGGGTGCCGCTGCTGGTCGACGCCGGCTCCTCGTTCGGGCACGCGCCCGTCGGCCCGGACTGGGACGTGCTGACGCTCGACCCCGGCGACGTCGGCGCGCTGCCCGGCGTGGCCGTCCTGGTCACGCGCGCCGGGGTGCGCCGCTCCCCCGTGCCGCCCGCCGGCGCCGGCGACGAAGACCGGTGGTTCCCCGGCGGCGTGTCCGTGCCCGCCGCGCTGGCCGCCGCCGTCGCGCTGCAGGCCGCCGCGGCCTGGGTCGCCGCGGGCCCCGACCCGCGGCACGCCCTGGTCGACCGGGTGCGCGCCCGGGTGGCGGCGGAGGTGTCGGAGGTCGACGTCGCCGGACCCGCGGACGGCCGGCTGCCGCACGTGCTGACGTTCTCCTGCCTGTACGTCGACGGCGAGGCGGTCGTCACGGCGCTGGACCGGGCCGGGTTCGCCGTGGCGTCGGGGTCCGCGTGCACGTCCGCGACCGACGAGCCGAGCCACGTGCTCGCCGCGATGGGCGCGCTGACCCAGGGGAACGTGCGGGTGTCGCTGCCCGCGGGCACGACGGCGGCGGACGTGGACCGGTTCTGCGCCGCGCTGCCGGGCGTGGTGGCGGCGATCCGGCGGGACGCGGGCCTGACGGACCTCTGACGCCCGGCGGGCGGGGGGCGTGCCGGCCCCGGGGACGCACGAGGGCCCCGGACCGTGCGGTCCGGGGCCCTCGGGGCGTCAGGCGGTGCGGGTCAGCTGAACGAGCCGCCGCAGGCGCAGGACGAGCCCGCGTTCGGGTTGTCGATCGTGAAGCCCTGCTTCTCGATGGTGTCCGCGAAGTCGATGGTCGCGCCCTCGAGGTACGGGACGCTCATCCGGTCCACGACGACCTCGACGCCGTCGAAGTCGACCAGCGCGTCGCCGTCGAGCACGCGCTCGTCGAAGTAGAGCTGGTAGATGAGGCCCGAGCAGCCGCCCGGCTGCACCGCGATGCGCAGGCGCAGGTCGTCGCGCCCCTCCTGCTCGAGCAGGCTGCGCACCTTGCCGGCCGCGATGTCGGTGAGCTGGACGCCGTGCGTCGCGGTCTCGGTGGTCTCGCTCATGGTGTCTCCTGACGGTGTCTCGGATCGGTCGCGGGCGCGCGCCCGTGCGCGTGCCGCGGGACGGTCACGTCGAGCACAACCGGGCTCCCGCGTGATCTGTTCCCACACTACGCCCGCGCGGGCCGCAGGCCCCGGGACGCGCACAGGACCTGCACGCAGCGTGGCGTGCCGCCCGCGCCCCACCCCGGGCCGCTGCCCGCGCCGAGCGCGCCCCCCACCGGGCCGAGTGCACACCAAACGGGTCGAGTGCCTATCCGCGGGATAGGCACTCGACCCGTTTCGTATGCAGTCGACGGCAGCGCGACGGCACCGCGGCGCCGCAGCGCCCCGGCGGCGCCGCGTCAGCGCGACCAGGTACGCGCGATGCGCGGCAGCCGCGCGCGCAGGGCGCCGGCCGGGTCGCGCCGCCAGGCGTCCTCGTCCGCCGGGTGCTCGACGACCCCGAACCCCGCCGCGAGGCCCGCGGCACCCCAGTCGCGGCGGCCGGTGCGCAGCTGCGCCGCCACCGCGATCGCGGGCACGCCCAGCGGCAGCGCGGCGCGGGCCACCGCCCCGACGACGCCGTGCTCCAGCGCCGTCCCGTCCAGGACGGCCGTGCCGGTCAGCACCAGGTCCGCCTCCGCGGCCCGGCCCGCCAGGTCGACCGCGTCGGCGACCCAGGACGCCCCGTCGACGAGGCGCGCCCCGAGCAGCCCGAGCGCGAACGCCGCCCCGCCGCCCGCGCCGGACCCCGGGGCGAGCGCCGCGCGCGACCCCGGCGCCCGCCCGCCGGCACCGGCACCGCCACCCGCCGCACCGCCGGCCGCCGCACCGCCACCCGCCGCACCGCCGCCCAGCACACCCCCCGCACCCGCGCTCCCGCCCAGCAGGTCCCGCCGCCCGCCGTCGGCGGCCAGCGCCGCAGCCTCCCCCGCCGCCCGCACGAACCCCGCCGCGGCGCGCTCCACGTCCTGCGCGGCCTCCGCGGGCACCCGCCCGGCCTCGGCCAGGTCGGCGGACACCCCGCCGAGCCCCAGCAGCGGCAGGTCGTGCGCGTGCAGCGCCACCAGGTCCCGCCCGCGCAGCGCCGCGCGCAGCTCCCCGAGCGCGCCGAGGTCGCCCGCACCCAGCCCGGCGGCCGCGTCCAGCCCGCGCGCCGCGGCGGCCGGCGCCGCGCCCAGCGCCGCCAGCAGCCCCGCGCCCGCGTCGTGCGCCACGGTCCGCCGCCCGCCCAGGCCGACCACGACCCGTCCGGCGCCGGTGTCCAGCGCCGCCGCCAGCAGCGTGCCGAGCCCGGCCGAGGTCGTCGCGCCCACCGGCGCCGCCCCGGGGTCGGCCGCGCCCAGCGCCAGCGCCCCGTCGACGTACGCGGTCCGGCCGCCCCCGGGCTCGACCACGACCAGCACCGCCCCCGGGACGACCGCCCCGTGCGCGTCGGTCGTCGTGACGGACAGCAGCTCGCCGCCCCGCGCCGCGCGCACCGCGTCGACCAGCCCCGCGCCGCCGTCGGACAGCGGCAGCGGGATCAGCGTGTCGGCGGGCGCCGCCTCCCGCCAGCCGGCGGACAGCGCCGCGACCGCCTCGTCGGCGGTCAGCACCGGCCACGGGTCGGCGCCCGCGGCGACGGACGGGCCCGCGACGCCCCGCACCGCGGAGGCGGCGGACCCCGGGGCGCCGCCGGGGCCGGGGCCGGGGCCGTCGCCCGGGCGCGCGTCGAACCGGCCGGGGGCGACGAGGACGTGCACGGCGCGATCCTCGCACGACCGCGCTCCGCCCCACCCACCCCGGTCCTGGTCAGCGCCCCGGAGCGCTGTGGGATGATCCTGCGCGTGACTCTCCTCGCCCCCGGGACCACGTTCGCCGAGCCCGCGTCCTCCGCGCTGCTGCTGCTCGGCCAGGGCCGCGACCTCGCGTCGGAGCGCGGCGTCGAGTGCGTCGGCGCCCTGCCCGCCGCCTCCGACCCCGACCTGGTGGAGCGCGCCCGCACCGCCCGGGCCGCGCTCGGCGACCGGGCCTTCGTGCTCGGCCACCACTACCAGCGCGACGAGGTCATCGACTTCGCCGACGTCACCGGCGACTCGTTCAAGCTCGCCCGCGAGGCCGCGGCCCGACCCGACGCCGAGTTCATCCTGTTCTGCGGGGTGCACTTCATGGCCGAGTCCGCCGACATCCTCACGTCCGACGCCCAGCAGGTCGTGCTGCCCGACATGGCGGCCGGCTGCTCGATGGCCGACATGGCCGCGATCGACCAGGTCGAGGACGCCTGGGACGTGCTGGTCGAGGCCGGCGTCGCCGCGGACACCGTCCCGGTGACCTACATGAACTCGACGGCCGCCATCAAGGCGTTCACCGGCCGGCACGGCGGCACCGTCTGCACGTCGTCGAACGCGCACGTCGCGCTGCGCTGGGCCTTCGACCAGGTCGGCGGCGTCGACGGCACCGGCAAGGTGCTGTTCATGCCGGACCAGCACCTCGGCCGGAACACGGCGGTGCTGGAGCTCGGCCTCCCGCTGGACGCGTGCGTGGTGTTCGACCCGCGCAAGCCGAACGGCGGCCTCACCGCCCAGCAGCTCAGGGACGCGCGGATGATCCTGTGGCGCGGGCACTGCTCGGTGCACGGCCGGTTCAGCGCGCAGAACCTGGTCGACGTCCGCGCGGCGGTGCCCGACGTCACCGTGCTGGTGCACCCCGAGTGCAAGCACGAGGTCGTGACGGGCGCCGACATGGTCGGGTCGACGGAGTACATCATCAAGGCCCTCGACGCGGCCCCCGCGGGGTCCGCGTGGGCCATCGGCACCGAGCTCAACCTGGTCCGCCGGCTCGCGAAGGCGCACCCGGACAAGCAGATCTCGTACCTCGACTCGACGGTGTGCTTCTGCTCGACCATGAACCGGATCGACCTGCCGCACCTGGTGTGGGCGATGGAGTCGCTGGTCGCCGGGCGGGTGCCGAACCGCATCGTCGTCGACGCGGACGACGCGCACTGGGCGCGGGTGGCGCTCGACCAGATGCTGGCCCTGCCGGGGTACTGACACCCTGGGGGTCGGGCCCGCCCGGCCGGGCGGGTCAGCCCGAGGGAAGGGGACGCTCGTGGGCACCGGGAACCCGCTACGGGTCGGGATCGTCGTGTTCGACGACGCCGAGGAGCTCGACGTGGTCGGGCCGTTCGACGTCCTGGCCGCGTGGGCGGCGCACTCCGCGCTGCGGCCCGAGGTCGTGACGTTCTCGGCCGACGGGTCGGGCGTGCGGTGCGCGAAGGGGCTGCGGCTGGTGCCGGACGCCTCGCGGGACGACGTCGGCCCGCTGCACGTCCTGGTGCACCCGGGCGGCCGCGGCACCCGCGCGCTGGCCCGGGACGCGGAGCACCTGGCGTGGGTCCGGGACCTGCGCCGGGAGACCGCGCTGCTGACGTCCGTGTGCACCGGCGCGCTGGTCTACGCCGCGGCCGGCCTGCTGGCCGGGCGCCCGGCGGCGACGCACTGGGCCGCGGTCGACGAGCTCGCCGAGCTGGACCCGAGCGTGCTGGTCGACACCGAGGCGCGGTTCGTGGACGACGGCGACGTCGTGACGAGCGCGGGCGTGTCCGCCGGGATCGACATGGCGCTGCACCTGGTGGCGCGGCTGGAGTCGCCGGACGCCGCCCGGGCCGTGCGCCGGGGCATCCAGTACGACCCGGCCCCGCCGGTCTGACGAGACTCGGGCGCACGGACGGCCCGTAGCCGGCGATCCACCTGACAGTGGAAGGTTGTGACCGACACGCCGGCGGCGTGTCGGTCACAACCTTCCACTCGGGGCCCGACCCCGGCCGTCAGACCGCCAGGCGCGCCAGCAGCAGGGCCTCGGCGAGCACCACGCGCTCCAGCTCGCCCAGGTGCACCGACTCGTTCGCGCCGTGCGCCCGCGAGTCCGGGTCCTCGACGCCGGTCACCAGGATCGCCGCGTCGGGGTACACCTCGAGCAGGTCGGCGATGAACGGGATCGACCCGCCGATGCCGATGTCGACCGGCTCGGTCCCCCAGGCGTCCGCGAACGCGGCGCGCGCGGCCTGCATCGCGGCGGAGTCGGCCGGCGCCTGGAACGGCTTGCCCAGCTCGCCGTCGCGGACCGTGACCCGGGCGCCGAACGGCGCGTGGCCCTCGAGGTGCGCGCGCAGGGCCGCCAGCGCCGCCGCCGGGTCCTGCCCGGGCGCGATGCGCATCGACAGCTTGGCGGTGGCCTTCGGCGCGATGGTGTTCGACGCGGTGGCGACGCGCGGCGCGTCCAGGCCGATCACCGCGATCGTCGGACGGGTCCACAGCCGCGCGGTGAGCGGGCCGGTGCCGGCCAGGGTCACGCCGTCGAGCACGCTCGCGTCGGCGCGGAACGCGGCCTCGTCGTAGTCGACGGTCGGGTCAGCGGCCGTGACCAGGCCCTCGACCGCGACGTCGCCCGCGTCGTCGTGCAGCGTGGCGATCAGCCGGGACAGCAGGGTGACGGCGTCCAGCACCGGGCCGCCGAACATGCCCGAGTGCACCGCGTGGTCCAGCACGGCGACCTCGACCTCGAGGTCCACCAGGCCGCGCAGCGACGTGGTCAGGCCGGGGACGCCGACCTTCCAGTTCGACGAGTCGGCGACCACGATGACGTCGGCGCGCAGCAGGTCGGCGTACGTGTGCAGGAACCGGGTGAAGGACGGCGACCCGACCTCCTCCTCGCCCTCGACGAACACCGTGACGCCGACCCCCAGGTCCTCGCCGAGCACCCGCAGCGCGCCGAGGTGCGCCACGACGCCGGCCTTGTCGTCCGCCGCGCCGCGGCCGAACAGCCGGCCGTCGCGCTCGGTCGGCTCGAACGGCTCGGTGTCCCAGTCCTCGCGGGCGCCCGGGGGCTGCACGTCGTGGTGCGCGTAGAGGAGCACGGTGGGCGCGCCGGCCGGGGCCGGGCGGCGGGCGACGACCGCGGGGGCGCCGGGGGTGCCGTCGGGGCGCTCGACCGAGAGGATCTGCACCTCGGGCAGGCCGGCCTCGCCGAGCAGGCGGGCGACGTGGTCGGCGCTGGCGGCGACGTGCGCCTGGTCGAAGTCCGCGTTCGAGACGCTCGGCACGCGGACGAGGGCCTCGAGGTCCGCGCGGACGCCCGGGAAGGCGGCGGCGACGCGGGCCCGCAGGTCGGCGACGGCGGACGGGGAGGCAGCGGGGGTGGCGGTGGGCTCTGTCACGGATCGCCACGCTACTCGACTACCCTGGAGGGGTGTTCGGACGCAGCAAGGACAGCACCTCCCCCGCGGAGCAGGCCACCCCGGGTCTCGTCGAGGAGACCCCGGGCCTGATCGAGGCCGGGAAGGGCCGCCCCACCCCCAGGCGGAAGACGGCCGAGGCCGCCAACCGCCGGCCGCTCGTGCCCCAGGACCGCAAGGCCGCGGCCAAGGACGCGCGCGCCGCCCAGCGCGCCGAGCGCGACAAGCAGTACAGCGCGATGCAGACCGGCGACGAGCGGTACATGCCCGCCAAGGACAAGGGACCCGTGCGCCGGTACATCCGGCAGTACGTCGACGCCCGGTGGAGCCTCGGCGAGCTGTTCCTGCCGGTCGCGATCGTCATGCTGCTGCTCAACATGCTGCTGACGTCGGTCAGCCCGGAGCTGGCGTTCCTGGGCCTGGTCGTGCTCTACCTGTTCATCATCGGCATGGTCGTCGACGTCATCATCATGTGGCGCAAGCTCCGCAAGCGGCTCACCGCCAAGTTCGGCGACGCGGGCCAGCAGCGCGGGCTGATGATGTACGCCGTCACCCGGGTGTTCCAGATCCGCCGCGCCCGGCTGCCGAAGCCGCAGGTCAAGCACGGCGACTACCCCGAGTGAGCCGGCGCCCCTAGACCGTCCTAGGGTGGTGGCATGGTCAACTACCGCCACCTGGGCCGCTCCGGCCTCAAGATCTCCGAGATCACCTACGGCAACTGGCTGACGCACGGCTCGCAGGTCGAGAACGACGCCGCGACCGCCTGCGTCCGCGCCGCGCTCGACGCCGGCATCAGCTCCTTCGACACCGCGGACGTCTACGCGAACACGGTCGCCGAGGAGGTGCTCGGCGAGGCCCTCAAGGGCGAGCGCCGGCAGTCGCTGGAGATCTTCACGAAGGTCTACTGGCCGACCGGCCCCAAGGGCCCGAACGACACCGGCCTGTCCCGCAAGCACATCATGGAGTCGATCGACGGCTCCCTGCAGCGCCTGCAGACCGACTACGTCGACCTGTACCAGGCGCACCGCTACGACCACGCGACGCCGCTCGAGGAGACGATGCAGGCGTTCGCCGACGTCGTCCGCTCCGGCAAGGCGCTCTACATCGGCGTCTCCGAGTGGACCGCGGACCAGATCCGCGCGGGCCACGCGCTGTCGAAGGAGCTCGGCTTCCAGCTGATCTCGAACCAGCCGCAGTACTCCGCGCTGTGGCGGGTCATCGAGCCCGAGGTCGTCCCGACGTCCGAGGAGCTGGGCGTGTCCCAGATCGTCTGGTCCCCCGTGGCGCAGGGCGTGCTCACCGGCAAGTACAAGCCGGGCCAGCCGCTGCCCGAGGGCTCGCGCGCGACGGACGAGAAGGGCGGCGCGAACACCATCAAGCGCTTCCTGGACCAGCCGAACGTGCTCGAGCGCGTGCAGGACCTCACCCCGGTCGCGAACGAGCTCGGGCTGTCGCTCGCGCAGCTCGCGGTGGCCTGGGTGCTGCAGAACACGAACGTCGCCGCGGCGATCATCGGGGCCTCGCGCCCCGAGCAGGTCACCGAGAACGTCAAGGCCTCCGGGGTCGAGATCCCGGCCGAGCTGATGACGCGGATCGACGAGATCCTCGGCGACGCCGTGATCGCGGACCCGGCGGAGACGGCGAAGAACTCGCCCGCCTCGCGCTGACGTCCCCGCACGACCGCAGGGCCGGCTCCCCCTCGGGGGTGCCGGCCCTGCGGTCGTCTCCGGGAGCGCGGCCCTAGCGGCCCTCCCCCGGCTCGGCCGGCTCCGCGGCGGCGACCGCGGGCGGCACCGGGACCGTCAGCCGCGGCAGCAGCCAGTGGATCAGCGGCCCGATGCCGAGCGCGTAGGCCAGCGTCGCGAACCCGAGCGTCCCGCCCAGCGCCCAGCCGACGGCGACCACGGTCACCTCGATGGCGATCCGCACCGGCCCGACCGGCCAGCCCGTGCGGGCGACCAGGCCGGTCATCAGCCCGTCGCGCGGGCCCGGGCCGAGGCGGGCGCCGATGTACAGCGCCGAGGCGAGCCCGTTGAGCACGATGCCCGCCAGCACCATCCCGACCCGGGCGGCCAGGGGCAGCGCGTCCGGCAGCAGGTCGAGCAGCGCGAGGAACGGGTCGATCAGGACGCCGATCAGCACCACGTTCGCGACCGTGCCGATGCCGGGCCGCTGCCGCAGCGGCCACCACGCCCCGAGGATCAGCACGCTGAGCACGATCGTCACCGTGCCGAGCGACCAGCCGACCTGCCGGGACACGCCCTGGCTCAGCACGTCCCAGGGCATGTTGCCGAGCCCGGTGTGCACGAGCAGGGCGATCGAGGCGGCGTACAGGACGAGGCCGCCGACGAGCTGGGTCGCGCGGCGTCCGGCGTGGGCCGGGCGGCGCGGGGCGGCGCCGGCGGGCGCGGGGTCGGGGGCGGCCACCGTCGCGGCGGTGGCATCGGGCTTCGCGGTCACGGACTCATCATCGGCGCCGACCGGCCTTCCCTTCGATAGCCACTTCCGCAAGAGTGGCCTCATGTCCACGCTCCTCGTGTCCGACCGTCGGATCGGCGGCACCGGGCTGTCCGCCGTGCTCGGGAGCTGGCGGCGCCCCGGCCCCGCGTACGCCGCGCTCGCCGACGCCGTCCGCCGCGCGATCCTCGCCGGCGACCTGCCGCTCGCCACCCGCGTACCCGGGGAGCGGGAGCTGGCCGACGTGCTCGGGGTGTCCCGCACGACGACCTCGGGAGCGTACGGGCTGCTGCGCGACGAGGGGTACCTGGTGAGCCGCCAGGGATCCGGCACCGTGACCGCGCTGCCCGGCGACCGCGCCCGCGGCGGCGCCGCGCTCCCCCTGCACCGGCCGCTCGCGACGGACGGGGTCGTGGACCTGACGATCGCGGCGTGCCCCGCGCCGCGCGAGCTGCACGACGCGGCCCGGCGCGCGGTCGACGCGCTGCCCCGGCACGCCGGCCACGGCTACGCGCCGCTCGGCCTGGACGTGCTCCGCGCGGCGATCGCCGACCGGTACACCGCCCGCGGCACGCCGACGACCCCGGACCAGGTGCTGGTCACGACCGGCGCCCAGCACGCCATCGCGCTGCTCATGCGGACGCACGCCGGCCCGGGCGACCGGGTCGTCGTCGAGCAGCCCACCTACCCGCACGCCATCGACGCGGCGCGGTCGGTCGGCGCGCGGCCGGTGCCGGTGCCGACCGGGCGGGACGGGACCGACCTGGACCTCCTGGAGTCGACGGTGCGGCAGGTCGCCCCGCGGCTGGTCTACCTGATCCCGGACCACCACAACCCCACCGGGGCGACGCTGGACGGCGCCGCGCGGGAGCGGGTGCGGGCCCTCGCGCGGCGGACCGGCACCGTCGTGGCGGGCGACGAGGTGCTGACCGACCTCACGCTCGACGGCCCGGCGCCGGAGCCGTTCGCCGGCGACGGCCACGCGCCGCGGGTGGTCGCCATCGGGTCGATGTCCAAGAGCCACTGGGGCGGGCTGCGGGTCGGCTGGCTGCGCGGGCCGGCGGACCTCGTGGCCCGGCTGGCCCTGGCGCGACGGAGCGCGGACCTCGGCACGGCGGTGCTGGACCAGCTGGTCGCCGTGGAGCTGCTGCGGCTCGGCGAGGCGCCCCTGGCCGAGCGCCGGGACCGGCTGCGCGCGGGCCGGGACCTGCTGGTCGCGCTGCTCGCGGAGCGGCTGCCCGGGTGGCGGTTCGCGGTCCCGCGGGGCGGCCAGGCGCTGTGGGTCGACCTCGGGGCGCCGGTGTCGTCGGCGCTGAGCGCGCTCGCCCTGGCGCACGGCGTGCGGGTGGCGCCCGGCCCGGCGTTCGGGGTGGACGGCGGGCTCGAGGACCGGCTGCGGCTGCCGTTCACCGTCGAGCCCGACGAGCTGCGCCGGGCGGTCGACGGGCTGGCACTGGCGTGGGCGGCGCTCGGCGCGCCGGGGCGCGCGGACGCGGGGGCGGTCGGCGCCGGCACCGCCGCGGCGGTGCCGGGACTGGTCTGAGCGCGCGGCGCGGGCACCGCGGCGGCCGGATAACGGGTGGACCCGCCGCGGGGGCGACCGTACGGTGCGGGCGTGGCGAACACCCTGATGGTCTCGGAGCCGGCCGGCCACGCGTCGCCCGTCCCGCCACCCGGGATCGACCTCCGGCCGATCGGCGAGCCCGACCTCGCGGAGGTGGGGCACGCCTACTGGCGCGCCTACCGGGGCACGCCGGACGAGATGCCCCCGGCCGGGGCGGCCGCCGACGTCCTCGCGGCCTGGCGCGGCGAGTACGGCCGCTGGCTCACCGCCGGGTGCGTCGCCGCGCGCGCGGAGGGGCAGATCGTCGGTGCCGTCATCACGGTGACGGACGCCCCCTGGCCGGACGTGCCGCGCGGTCCCTTCGTCACGGACCTGTTCATCGTGCCCGGGATGCGGCGGCGCGGCATCGGCCGGTCGCTCGTCCAGGCGGCGCTGTCGGGGTGCCGGACCGGCCTGGGCCTCCGAGTCGACGACGCGGCACCCGGCGCCCGCGCGCTCTACGACTCGCTCGGGTTCCGACCCGTCGGCTGAGCCCGCGCGGGATCACCGCACCGGACCCGGCGCGCCCACCCGACCCGGGTCGCGCCGTCAGTCCCGCGGCCGCGCCGTCATCTGCTCCGGCACGGCCCCGAGGTCGTACGCCGGCGGCACGAGCGCGCCGTCGTTCCGCAGCACCGCCGTGCGCGCGCCCTGGTCCCGCAGCGTGCGCCAGTGCGCGCCGAGCCACTCCTCGGCGTCGTACCGGGTGCCGAACACGGGCGACAGCGGGCGGTCGAGCACCTCGCCGGACGCGCCCGCGAGCTCC
Organism: Cellulomonas sp.; assembly: GCF_035634735.1. Classification (GTDB taxonomy): domain Bacteria; phylum Actinomycetota; class Actinomycetes; order Actinomycetales; family Cellulomonadaceae; genus Cellulomonas. The sequence continues at coordinate 5,294 of NZ_DASQCJ010000081.1, read as the reverse complement.
CACGCCCACTGCGGGTGCAGGGCGGTCACGCGGCACCCGCCGGGGTGGCCGCGCGGGCCGCCGCGTCGCGTGCGAGCGCCCGGCCGATCCGGGACGCCCAGAACGGGCCCTCGTAGATGAAGCCGGTGTAGCCCTGCACCAGGTCGGCGCCCGCGGCCAGGTAGGCGCGCGCGTCCGCCGGGGTGGTGATGCCGCCGACGCCGATCACCACCCGGTCCGCGCCGAGCCGGTGCCGCAGCCGGGCGACGACGACGAGCCCGCGGTCGAGCAGGGGCGGCCCGGACAGGCCGCCGGGCCCGAGGTCGTGCGCGATCGTGGTGTTCACGGCGACCACGCCGTCGAGGCCGAGCTCGGTGACCAGGTCCGCCACGGCGTCGACGTCGGCGTCCGCCAGGTCGGGGGCGATCTTGACCAGCAGCGGCACCCGGGGCCGGCCCGCCGCGGCGGCCGACTCGTCCGCGGCGGCGCGGGCCGCCTGCAGGATCGGGCGCAGCGCGTCCACCGACTGCAGGTCGCGCAGGCCGGGCGTGTTCGGCGACGACACGTTGGCCACCAGGTAGTCGGCGTAGGGCGCGAGCAGGCCCGCGCTGGTGGCGTAGTCGTCGGCGGCGTCCTCGGGCGCGGTGACCTTGGTCTTGCCGATGTTCACGCCGACGACGAGCGCGCGGCCCGAGGCGGTCGAGCGCAGCCGGCGCAGCCGCTCGGCCACCGCCGCCGCGCCCTCGTTGTTGAAGCCCATCCGGTTGCGCAGGCCGCGCCGGTCGAGCACGCGCCACAGCCGCGGGGCCTCGTTGCCGGGCTGCGCGTGCGCGGTGACCGTGCCGATCTCGACGAACCCGAAGCCGAGCATCGTCAGCCCCGGGACGCCCACGGCGTTCTTGTCGAAGCCCGCGGCGAGCCCGAAGGGCGACGGGAACGTGCGCCCGAGCACCCGGACCGCGCCGGACGGCGGCGGGGTGAGGGCGGCGCGCAGCGCGCCGTTCAGGACGGGGACGCGGGAGGCGACGCGGATGGCGCGGAACGCCAGGTGGTGCGCCTGCTCCGGGTCGATGCGGGCGAAGACCTGGCGGAAGAGGAGGCCGTACACAACGGCCAACCTACTGGTCCGCGGAGGCGGACGGCCGGGACCGGGTGTGCCAGAGCCACGCGACGCCGAGGAACGGCAGCACCAGCGGGACGTAGCCGTACCCCTGGCCGTACACCGACCACACCGTCTGGTCGGGCAGGTCGCCGGCGTCGACGACCGACAGGGTGCCGACCGCCAGCACCCCGACGAGCTCCACCCCGACGGCGGCCCAGGCGAGCCCGCGGCGGTCGGTCGCGAGGGCGATCGTGGCGACGACGTAGACGAGGGCCGCGAGGGCGGACAGCAGGTACGCCAGCGGCGCCTCGTCGAACTTCGCGACGAGCTGGTAGCCCGCGCGGGCCGTCGCGGCGAGGGCGAAGACGCCGTAGATCGCCACCAGGACGCGGCCGGGGCCGGAGGCGGTGCTCTCCGGGGCACCGGGCGCGGGGGCTGCCGTCACGCGCCGGCCCAGGTCTGGTCGAGCCGCAGCTGCAGGAACGCGACCGCCACGGCCGCGATCAGCAGCACCACCGACGACCACCGGGTGCGCTCGGCGAACGCCCACAGCGCGGCCGCGGGCAGCAGGATGAGCTGGGTCACGACGTAGCCCCAGAACACCACCGGCTCGTCAGGCACGGTGCCGGTCGCCTGGCGCACGCCCGCGACGACGGCCTGGACCACCAGCAGCCCCTCGACGACCGCCGCGCCCCACAGCTGCCGGAGCACCACGGCGCGGTCCCGGACCGCGAACACCAGGGCCCACGCGGCCAGCGCGAGGGCGGCCGCGGCGACGGCGTAGAGCAGGGGCGGGGTCACGGGGCCCCACGGTACCCGGCGGCGGCGATAGCATCGGCGGGTGCCCCGAGTGACGCTGACCTCCGCGAACCCCGCCCGCCAGACCGCCGACGCGCTCGTCGTCGCGGTCGCCAGCAGCCCCGCCGGCCCCCGGGTCGTGGGCGCCGACTGGCTGCCCGCCGAGACCGTCGAGCAGGTGACCGGCCTCGCCGGCGCGCTCGGCATCACCGGCGCCGTCGACGAGGTCCGGCGGCTCCCCGCCGCGGGCGCGCTCGCCGCGAGGACGGTCGTGCTGACCGGCGTCGGCCCGCTCGACGAGGTCGCCCCGGACGCCGAGACGCTGCGCCGCGCCGCCGGCGCCGCACTGCGTGAGCTGACCGGCGTCGCGTCGGTCGCCGTCGCGCTGCCGGCCGAGGACGCGGAGCAGGTCGCCGCGGTCGCGGAGGGCGCGCTGTTCGGCGCCTACGCCTACACCCGGTACCGCTCGGGCGGCGACGCGAAGGCCCCGGCCGCCGAGATCACCGTGCTCACCCCCCGCGCCCGCGACAAGTCGGCGACGAGGGCCCTCGCCCGTGCGGAGGTGCTGGCCGCCGCCGTGCACGGCGTGCGCGACCTGGTGAACGCCGCCCCGAACGACCTCTATCCCGCCGCGTTCGCCGACGCCGCCAAGGCCGCCGTCAAGGACACCGGCGCCAAGGGCGTCAAGGTCACCGTCCTGGACGAGAAGGCGCTCGCCGCCGGCGGCTACGGCGGCCTGCTCGGCGTCGGCCAGGGCTCCGCGCGCCCGCCGCGCCTGGTCAAGGTGTCCTACTCCCCGTCCCGCCCGGCCGCCAAGGTCGCGCTGGTCGGCAAGGGCATCACGTTCGACTCCGGCGGCATCTCGATCAAGCCCGCCGCGGGCATGGACGCGATGAAGTCCGACATGGCCGGCGCCGCCGCCGTGCTGCACACCGTGCTCGCCGCCGCCCGGCTCGAGCTCCCCGTCGCCGTCACCGGCTGGCTGTGCCTCGCCGAGAACATGCCGTCCGGCACCGCGCAGCGCCCGTCCGACGTGCTGACCATCCGCGGCGGCAAGACCGTCGAGGTGCTCAACACCGACGCCGAGGGCCGGCTCGTCATGGCCGACGGCCTGGTCGCCGCGGTCGAGGAGAAGCCCGACGTCGTGCTCGACATCGCGACGCTCACCGGCGCGCAGCTCGTGGCGCTCGGCCCGCGCGTCTCCGCCGTCATGGGCGACGACTCCACCCGCACCGAGGTCGTGGACGCGGCCGGCGCCGCGGGCGAGGCGTTCTGGCCGATGCCGCTGCCCGCCGACCTGCGCGCGGGCCTGAAGTCGAAGGTCGCGGACCTCGCGAACATCGGCGACCGGTTCGGCGGGATGCTGACGGCCGGCATCTTCCTGCAGGAGTTCGTCGGGTCGACGCCGTGGGCGCACCTCGACATCGCCGGCCCCGCGTTCAACGAGAAGGCGCCGTTCGGGTACACCCCGGCCGGCGGCACCGGCGTGGGCGTCCGCACGATGCTCGCGCTGATCGAGGCCCGCGCGATCCGCTGACCCCGCGGCCGCGGCCGCCCGCACGACCCCGAGCGCCCGGCGCCCCCTCCCCGGGGCCGCCGGGCGCTCGTGCGTCCGGCGCCGACGCTGCGCTCTCGCCGAGATAGGACCCGCACGCCGAGATAGGACCCTGGACGGCCCTATCTCGGCAGAACGGTCCTATCTCGGCGCGAGCGGTCGGCCCGCCCGGCCGCGGGTCAGCGCGGGTCGGCCGCCCGGCGCGCGGCGCGCTCCCGGGCCGCCCGCTCCCGCTCGATGCGCTGCCGCGAGTTCCAGTCCCGCATCCGCTGGGGGTAGCCGGTCTTCTGCACGTCGTAGAACGGGATCCCGATCTCCTTCGCGATGTCCCACCCGGCCCGGCCGTCGGGCACGCGGCGGCGCGTCCACTCGCCGTCGGTCGCGATGAGCATGAGCGTCGTCTGCGTGACGTTCGTCTGCGGCTCGAGGTACGCCTCGACGCCCACGCGCGTGCGCGCGAACTCGCGGAGGTGCTCCACGATCTCCTCGCGGGCGGCGCGCCCGGTCGGTGGCGCGTCCGGCGCGGCGGGGGCCGGGCGGCGGCGGGAGAACAGACCCATGGCGGGAGCGTAACGGCGCACGCTGGACCCGGGCTGGGAATCACCCGGGCGCCACGCAGGCGCCCGCCGTGCCCGCGCGGCCGCCCGCGCCCGCCCCGGCACCGGCCGCGGACGCCGAGACATGGGATGACTGTTCCGAGAATCACACGCGGGCCCCGGTCATCTGGGTCGTCCGGCCTACGCGGGGATGACAAGATGACCCAGGAACAACCGCGTTCCCCTATGTCTGCGCCGGAGGAGTCTTCACGTGTCCGACACGACCGGATCCGCTTTCGACATCGTCGTCCTGGGCGGAGGGAGTGGCGGCTACGCGGCTGCGCTCCGCGGTGCCCAGCTCGGCCTCAGCGTCGCCCTGATCGAGGGCGACAAGGTCGGCGGCACCTGCCTGCACAACGGCTGCATCCCCACCAAGGCCCTGCTGCACGCGGCGGAGCTCGCCGACAACGCCCGCGACGGCGCGCACTTCGGCGTGCAGACGCAGCTCACGGGCATCGACATGAACGGCGTGAACGCCTACAAGGACTCGGTCATCGGCCGGCTCTACAAGGGCCTGCAGGGCCTGATCAAGTCCCGCAAGATCACCGTGTTCGAGGGCTACGGCAAGCTCGTCGCCCAGGACACGGTCGAGGTCAACGGCGAGCGCGTCACCGGCCGGAACGTCATCCTCGGCACCGGCTCCTACGCCCGGTCGCTGCCCGGCCTGGAGATCGCCGGCCGCGTCATCACCTCGGACCAGGCGCTCAAGCTCGACTACGTGCCGAAGTCCGCGATCATCCTCGGCGGCGGCGTCATCGGCTCCGAGTTCGCCAGCGTGTGGAAGTCGTTCGGCGTGGACGTCACGATCATCGAGGCGCTCCCCCACCTGGTCCCGAACGAGGACGAGGCGCTGTCCAAGGCGTTCGAGCGCCAGTTCCGCAAGCGCGGCATCAACTTCAACCTGGGCGTCCGGTTCTCGGGCGTCACCCAGGACGACAACGGCGTGCACGTGTCGCTCGAGGACGGCAAGACCTTCGACGCGGACCTGCTCCTGGTCGCCGTCGGCCGCGGCCCCCGCACCGCCGACCTGGGCTACGAGCAGCAGGGCATCACGCTCGACCGCGGCTTCGTCATCACGAACGACCGCCTGCACACCGGCGTCGGCAACATCTACGCCGTCGGGGACATCGTCCCGGGCCTGCAGCTCGCGCACCGCGGCTTCGCCCAGGGCATCTTCGTGGCCGAGGAGATCGCGGGCCTGAACCCGCAGCCGATCGTCGAGTCCGGCATCCCGCGCGTCACGTACTCCGACCCGGAGGTCGCG
>NZ_DASQCJ010000080.1:0-2275 GCF_035634735.1 Cellulomonas sp. | reverse complement strand
GACGATCGTCGAGTCGTCCTACGGCCACGGCATCGCGGACCTGTTCCTGTACGCCGTCCCGCTCGGCGTGATCGCGCTGATCGCCGTGCTGTTCCTCAAGGAGGTGCCGCTCGGCCGCCGGTCCGGCGTCGAGCAGCTGCTCGACCAGGAGCAGACCGGCGAGGCGGCCGTCGCCGAGGCCGGCACCCCCGGCGCCCAGCAGGCGGTCGGCCGGCAGGCCGAGGCGGAGCTGGCGGACGCCGCGCAGGCGGACGCGGAGCCGGCCGCCCCGGCCCACCGGGCCTGACACCCGGAGCCACCCCCGCGGGCCCGCCCGCGGCACGACGCGAGGCGCCCGGCCGTCCCACCGACGGCCGGGCGCCTCGCGTCGTCCACAATGGGTCGGTGGACACCCCGACCGACCCCGTCGCGCGCATCGAGTCCGAGCTCGGGCTGCTGCTCCGCCGTGCGCGCGCCTCGGCCGAGCGCCTCGCCCGCGAGGTGCACCCGGACCTGGAGCCCTCGGCGTACCCGCTGCTGGTGCGCATCGAGCGCGAGCCCGACGTGCGGGCCAGCGAGCTCGCCGAGCACATCGGCGTCGGCCGCGGCACGATGTCGCGCCAGCTCGGTCGGCTGGAGCAGCTCGGGCTGATCGAGCGCCGCCCCGACCCCGACGACTCGCGCGGGCAGCTCATCCGCGTCACGCCCGAGGGCGCGCGCCGGGTGGACGCGGCGCGGGTGGCGCGGCGGGGCTACCTGTCGGCGGCGCTCGGCACGTGGGCCGAGGAGGACCGGGGCCTGCTGGCGGACCAGCTGCACCGGCTCAACGAGTCGCTGTCGGCCGCGCCGCCGCGGGTGACGCCGGGCTCCTGAGCGGCCCGGCCGTCCGGGCCGGGCGCCTCAGACGGCGCGCGACAGCGCCCAGGTGCTGCGCCGCCGGGCGATCGCGGCGACCGCGTCCACGCGGCTCGGCGACCAGCGGGCGGGCATCGCGGCGAACACGTCCGGGACGTCGTCGTCCGGCAGCACCAGGGCGTCGTAGGGCGACGGGGCCTGGACCTCCACCGTGCCGTGCACGATCAGCACCCCGCGCACTGCGACCGGCGACCCGACGGCGGCGCGCAGCAGCGAGCCGGCGCGGGCGGCGGTGAGCCGCACGTCGCGCAGGTCCGCGACCCCGCGGCCGTCCGCGGACAAGTGCCGGGAGTCCAGCACGAGGCGCTCCGGGCCGGACGCGGCGGCGGGCCGCTCGGCCACGGCGAACGCGCCGGGCGGGCCGACCAGCAGGTGCGCGACGACGGAGCCCTGGCGGCCGACGGGGACGTCGTGCAGCACGTGCCAGCCGTCGAGCATCAGCCGGTCCAGGCGGTCGCACAGGCTCTCGTGCACCCCGCGGGGCTCGGCGTCGGCGCGCGGGCTCACCAGGTCGTCGGCGCGGTGCCGCCCGCGGGGCGCGGGGGCCTCCGGGCCGTCCGGCGCGGGCAGCGGCTCCGGGGCCGCGTCCCGGCGGGCGCGCCGGCCGCGGGGGCGCGGCGCGGGGTCGGGCTGCGGCTCGTCGCCGGGCAGCACGTCGGTGGCGGGGACGACCAGCTCCGGGACGTCCGCGCGGAGGTAGGCCTGCGCGGCGCCGCGCACGGCCTGCTCCAGACCCTCGCCCTCGAGGGCGGCAGCGTCGGCCTCCACGGCCACCTGGCCGGTGGCGAGGTCGACGCTGCCGAGGGGCGCGCCGGTCTCGGCCGTGACGTACAGCCGGTCGGCGCCGTAGCGGCGCCACCGGCGGACGATCAGGGCCTGTTCCACGTCCGGGATATCGGCAGCAGACCGGTTTCCCTGAAGCATCGGCGCTCCCCTCCCCCACACGGGGGGCAGCCTACTTCGCGTCGAAGGTCAGGCTCACCGAGTTCATGCAGTACCGGTCACCCGTCGGGGTCTGCGGCGCGTCGTCGAACACGTGCCCGAGGTGCGAGCCGCACTTCGCGCAGCGCACCTCGGTGCGCACCATGCCCAGGCTGCGGTCCTCGATCAGCTCGACCTTGTCGCCCGCCAGCGGGGAGAAGAAGCTCGGCCACCCGCAGTGGGAGTCGAACTTGGTCTCCGACCGGAACAGCTCGTTGCCGCACGCGCGACAGCGGTACACGCCCTCGCGGTGCTCGTCGAGCAGCTCACCGGTCCACGGGCGCTCGGTCCCGGCCAGGCGCAGCACCTGGAACTCGGCGGGGTTCAGCTCGACCCGCCACTGCGACTCGTCCTTGGTGACCTCGTAGGTCTTCTCCGCCATCGCGGTGCTCCTCTCGCC
>NZ_DASQCJ010000079.1:0-8134 GCF_035634735.1 Cellulomonas sp. | reverse complement strand
GGCGGCCTGCACGGTGGAGGCGAACAGCAGGGGCAGCGCGGCCGCCATCACGATCCCGAAGATCGCCATCGCGACGAGGATCTCGATGATGCCGACGCCCGCGTCGGCGTCGCGCCGACGCTCGCCGCCGGCCTCGCTGTGCTGCTGCGCCACGTGCTGCCCTCCTCGCGGGTGCTGGGGTCCGGCCGGCCCGGCCGCAGCCGGGTGGTGTCGCGCCGATGGGGCGGGGCCGCGTGCTCGCGTGCCCCGCCCCGTCGGGTGGTGCGGTGTGGCCCGAAGGTCACGGGTTGGTGGTGCCGCCCGTGGTCTTCTCCTTGATGCCGCCGGTCTCGTCGACGATGAAGGTCTTGCCGGTGGCCGACGTCGCCTCGATGTCGAACTCGCCGCCCGTGATGGCGACCGAGGGCGAGCCGGTCACGCCCTCCGACCACGCGAACTTGGTGGTGGCGGACTTGCCGTCGGTGGCGACCGAGTCGTCCGTGCCGAAGGTGATGGTGACGGCGTTCGGGGCGTCGACCAGCGCCGACGCGACGGCGATCTTCGCGTTGCCCAGGTCCGACTTCGCGGCCGAGTCCTTGGCCTTCGCCTGCTGGTTCAGGTACACCGGCACCGCGATGGCGGCGAGGATGCCGATGATGATGATGACCACGAGGAGCTCGACGAGCGTGAAGCCCTGCTCCTTGTTCTCCATGGCCTTGCGGTAACGAGCGATCACGCTGTGCTCCCGAGTTCGATGTGAAATGTCCAGATCCGCCGGCCCGTCAAGGCCGGGGAAGTCGTGCACCCATTGCATCGTCCGGGACCCGCCCCGACTTGAGTCGCCAGAACGGGTGACTTCTTGTTCACCCGTTCGGACGCCCGCCGGCGATCACTCGATCAAGTTGAAGACATTGAAGATCGGCAGGTAGAGCGCGACGATCATGCCGCCGACGACCACGCCGAGGAACGCGATCATGAGCGGCTCGATGAGGCTCGTGAGCTGCTCGGTGGTCGACTCGACCTCCTGGTCGTAGAACTCCGCGACCTTCTCGAGCATCGTCTCCATCGCGCCGGAGTCCTCGCCGACGGCGAGCATCTGCACGACCATCGGCGGGAAGACGGGGTGCTGCCCGAGCGGGCCGGACAGCGTCTCACCTCGGCGGACGGCCTCCTGGACGTCCGCGACGGCGCGCTCGATCGCCCAGTTGCCGGAGGTCTGGCCGACGATCTCGAGGGCCTGGAGCAGCGGCACGCCGGCGCCCATCATCGTCCCGAAGTTCCGGGCGAACCGTGCGACCGCGATCTTGCGCATCAGCTGGCCGAACACCGGCATCTTGAGCTTGATCGGGTCGATCCTCTCCCGGATCGCGGGGTCGTTCTTGTGCTTGCGCCACCAGCCCAGCGCGACCACGACCGCGACGACCAGCGGGAGCGTCGCCCACTTCATGACATTCGAGATGTACACCAGGATCAATGTCGGGACGGGCAGCGTCCCGCCGAGGTCGGCATACATGTCGCGGAATACCGGGACGATGAAGATCAGCATGGCGGCGACCGCGACGATCGCCATGATGAACACCATGACGGGATAGGTCATGGCCGACTTGATCTTGGACCGGAGCTTGACCTCGGCCTCGTAGTTCTCGGCCACCGACACGAGCGACTTCTCCAGGAAGCCGCCGACCTCGCCCGCGCGGATGATGTTGATCATCAGCGGGGGGAAGGCGTCCTTGTGCTTGGACAGCGCGGAGGACAGCGACTGGCCCACCTCGACGTCCGACCGCACCGTGGCCAGCACCTTGGCGAGCGGCTTGCTCTCGGTCTGGTCGGCGAGGATCGACAGCGTCCGGATGAGCGACAGGCCGGCCGAGATCATCGTCGCCATCTGGCGCGACATGACGGCGAGGTCCTTGAGCGTGATCTTCTCGCCGAAGCCCGGGATCGTGATCTCGCGCTGCAGGCCGGTCGTCTGCACCTCGGTGATCGAGGTGGGCGCGAGCCCCATGGTGCGCAGCCGGTTCGCGACCGCGGCCTGGTTGGCCGCCTCGATCCGGCCCTTGACGACCTTGCCCTCGCGGTCGCGGACCGCGTACTCGAAGACCTTGGCGTCCGCCATCAGTGGGTGCTCCCGGGCTGCGCGTAGGGGGCCGGCGGCGCGACCGGCGGGTAGGACGACGACTCGTACAGCGCGTTCTGCGCGGGGGCGCCGCCCTGCGCCATCGGGGCCGCGGCGCCGAAGCGCCCGGTCAGGCGGTTGAAGTCCTCGGCGTGGTGGCACTTCTCGAGGCCGGTCTCGTAGGAGATCCGGCCGGCCTTGACCAGGTCCGCGAGGTGCTGGTCCATCGTGTGCATGCCCTGCTGCGAGCCCGCCTGCATCGCCGAGTAGATCTGGTGCGTCTTGCCCTCGCGGATGAGGTTCCGGACGGCGGGCGTCGCGACCAGCACCTCGGTGGCCACGGTCCGCCCCGTGCCGTCGGAGCGCTTGCACAGCGACTGGCAGACCACGCCCTGGATGGCGCCGGCGAGCTGGGTGCGGACCTGGGCCTGCTGGTGCGACGGGAACACGTCGATGATGCGGTCGATCGTCTGCGCCGCGTCCTGCGTGTGCAGGGTGGCGAAGACGAGGTGGCCGGTCTCGGCCGCGGTCAGCGCGACGGAGATCGTCTCGAGGTCGCGCATCTCGCCGACGAGGATGATGTCGGGGTCCTGGCGCAGCACGTGCTTCAGCGCGTTCGCGAACGAGTGGGTGTCCTCCCCCACCTCGCGCTGGTTGATCAGCGCCTTCTTGTGCCGGTGCAGGAACTCGATCGGGTCCTCGACGGTCATGATGTGGTCGGGCCGGGTGCGGTTGGCCAGGTCGATGATCGAGGCGAGGGTCGTCGACTTGCCGGAGCCGGTGGGTCCGGTGACCAGCACCAGGCCGCGCGGCAGGCCCGCGAAGTTCGCCACGACCGGCGGGACGCCGAGCTGCTCCAGCGGCTTGATCTCGTACGGGATCACGCGGAACGCGGCGCCGATCGACTCGCGCTGCTGGTAGAGGTTCAGGCGGAACCGGGCGAGCCCCCGCACCGAGTACGACAGGTCGAGCTCGAGGTTCGCCTCGAACTTCTCCCGCTGCTTCTGGGTGAGCACCGCGTAGAGCGCGCGGCGCAGGCCCTCGCCCTCGAGCGCGGGGAAGCCGTCGAGCGGGCGCAGCGCGCCCGAGACGCGGACCGTCGGGGGCGCGCCGATCGTCAGGTGCAGGTCGGACGCGCCGACCTGGACCATCGCGGCCAGCGCCTCGTCGAGGTCGAGGTCGCCCTCCTGGCGCTGCAGGCCCATGCCCGGGCGCGCGGTGCCGGCGCGCATCGACGCCCGGGTGCCGGCGGGCGCCGCCGCGCGCGCGGGACCGGCGGGCGGCGCGGCCGGCGCCGCCGGGGACGCGGCGGGCGGCTGCGGCGCGGCGCCGGGCTGCGGCGGCGCGGCTGCCGGCGGCGCGGCGGCGTACGACGGCGCCCCGCCGGCGTGCGCCGTCGCCGGGTAGCCCGGCACGGGGGGCGCCGGCGGCGCCAGGACGGGGGCCGGGGCCCCGGCCGCCGCCTGCGTCGGCACGGCCGCGCCGGCCTGCGTCGCGAGCGGCGGGACGTACGGGGGCAGGCCCGCCACGGGCGCCGGTCCATCACCGGGGTAGGGCTCGGTCACCGTGCCACCTCTCCGATCGTGTCGCGGCGCACGTCGGCGCCGCCCTGCCCGGTCCCATCGGCCGGGGCGAGCGGTTTCTTGAGCGGTCGACCCGCGGACCACCCGGTCACGCGACGACCCGGAGGATCTCCTCGACCGACGTCTGCCCCAGCGCGACCTTCTGCCAGCCGTCGTCGCGGAGCGTGATCATGCCCTGCTGCCGCGCGGTGGCACCGATCTCGGCGGCCGACGCCCGCGCCACGGCCAGGCGCTCGATGTCCTCGGTGACCCGCATGACCTCGTGCAGCGCCACGCGGCCGCGGTACCCGGTGCGCGAGCAGGCCACGCAGCCGACCGGTCGGAACAGCTCGGGCAGCGGCTCCCCCGGCACCCACGGGAACCGGGCGCCGATGAGCTCGGTCTCGGTCGGGACGTACGGCTCGCAGCACTTGCCGCACAGCCGGCGGGCGAGCCGCTGGGCCACGACCGCGTCGAGCGCGGAGCCGACGAGGAACGGCTCGATGCCCATCTCGGTGAGCCGGGTGATCGCGGAGGGGGCGTCGTTGGTGTGCAGCGTCGACAGCACGAGGTGGCCGGTGAGCGCCGCCTCGATGGCGATCTGCGCGGTCTCGTGGTCGCGGATCTCACCGAGCAGGACGACGTCGGGGTCGGACCGCAGGATGGACCGCAGCGCGCCGGCGAACGTGAGGCCCGCCTTCGGGTTCACCTGCACCTGGTTGATCCCGGCGAGGCGGTACTCGACCGGGTCCTCGACCGTGATGACGTTGATCTCCGGCTTCGAGACCGCGTTCAGGGTCGCGTAGAGCGTGGTCGACTTGCCGGAGCCCGTCGGCCCCGTGACCAGGATCATCCCGTAGGGCTTGGTGTACGCGTCCTTGTACGACTCGTAGTTGTGCTCGAGGAACGCGAGGTCCCTCAGGTCGAGCGACGCCGTGGAGTTGTCCAGGATCCGCATGACGATCTTCTCGCCCCACACGGTCGGCAGCGTGGCGACGCGGAGGTCGATCTTGCGGCCGTTGTGCGTGACGGACATCCGGCCGTCCTGGGGCTTGCGCCGCTCCGCGATGTCGATGTCCGACATGATCTTGACGCGGGAGATGACACCGCCCTGGATCTGCTTGGGCGAGCGCTGCATCTCGTGCAGCACGCCGTCGATCCGGTACCGGACGCGCAGGTCGTGCTCGGTGGGCTCGATGTGGATGTCGGAGGCCCGGTCGGAGATCGCCTGGGTCACCAGCAGGTTCACGTACCGGACGATCGGGGCGTCGTCGTCGACGGCGTTGCCGATGTTCGACAGGTCGACCTGCTGCTGCTGGGACTGCTGCTCCTCCTCGAACGCGGAGGACAGGTCCTCCATCTCGCCGTCGGCGCGGCAGAACCGCTCGATGGCGCGGTTGAGGTTCTCGAAGGTCGCGACGATCGGCAGCACGGCCATGCCGGACACGGTGCGCACGTCGTCGACGGCGACCACGTTGCCCGGGTCGGCGGTGGCGAGCACGAGCGCGCCGTCCTGGAACCCGACCGGCAGCACGGTGTACCGCCGGCACAGCGCCGCGGGCACCATCGACACCGCGGCCCGGTCCACCTGGTACTCGTCGAGGTCGACGAAGGCCATCCCGACCTGCCGCGCCAGCGCGGCCACGAGCTGCCCCTCGGTGAGGACCCCGATCTCGACCAGCGTGCGGCCGAGGGACTGCCCCCGGGCCATCTGCTCGTCCAGCGCCGCCATGAGCTGCGCCTCGCTGACCAGGCCCTCGTCCAGCAGGATCTCGCCGAGCTGCTTCACCCCGTTGCCCTTTCGTCCGGGGCAGGCAGGTGCACCGGCCCCGTAGGACCCATCGGCACGCAGGTGCGGGGAGATGAGGGCCCGGGCGGCCCCGGACGACGTGCGGCCGCGACGGGGCCGGGTGAATCAGCCGGTCAGGCGGGTGCGGGTGCGTCGAGCGCGGCGCCCAGGGCCGCGTCCATCGCGGCGAGCGGGCCGGGCCGGCCCGTCATGAGGCGCACCTGCTCGACCGCCTGGTGCAGCAGCATCCGCTCCCCCGGCACCGCGACCCCGCCGGCGCCGCGCCAGGCCGCGTGCAGGGCGGTGGGCCGCGGGTCGTAGGCGACGTCGAGCAGCACGGCACCGGGCCTGGGCCCGTGCCCGGGGCCCCCGGCGGCGAGCGCGGCGGCCAGGTCGTCCGCGGCGTGCGGCGGCAGGGTGGAGACCACGAGGTCGGCGCCCGCCAGCGCGGCGAGCGCGCCGTCCAGCGACCGGAACGCCGGCTCGACGCCCATCCGGTGCGCCGCGCGCGCGAGCGCCCCGGTCCGGCCGAGCGACCGCGCGAGCACGACCGGCGTGGGGCAGCCGAGCTCGGCGAGGGCGGCGAGGGCCGACGCCGCGGTGGCGCCGGCGCCGAGGACGACGGCCGTCCGGGCCGAGGCGTGCTCGACGGCCGCCCCCGTGCCCGCTGACCCGTCGCCCGGCGACGCGGCGCCCGGCGCGCCCAGGCCCTCCGAGAGCGCCGCGACGATGCCGTGCACGTCGGTGTTCGCCCCGGTGAGCACCGGCCGCCCGGACCCGCCCGCCTGCACGAGCACCGTGTTGACCGCGCCGACGACCCCCGCCAGCGGCTCGACGTGGTCGAGCAGCGGCAGCACCGTCTGCTTGAGCGGCATGGTGAGGCTCAGCCCGGCCCAGGTGCCGTCGAGGTCGCCGACGAACGCCGGCAGCCCCTTCTCGGTCACGTCGACCGCGTCGTAGGACCAGCCGTCGAGCCCGAGGGCCCGGTAGGCGGCCCGGTGCAGGACCGGGGACAGCGAGTGCGCGATCGGGTGGCCGAGCACCGCGGCGCGGCGCGGGACACCGGTCACTCGTTCGCCGCCTGCCACTCCCGCAGCTCGTCGACGTAGGTCTGGTGCTCGTCGTACGTCTCGGCGAACTTGGTCTCGCCGGTGTCCAGGTTGACCGTCACCCAGAACAGCCAGGGACCGTCGGCCGGGTTGAGCACCGCGTCGATCGACACCTCGCCGGGGTTGGCGATCGGCGTCGGGGGCAGGCCGGTGATCTTGTACGAGTTGTACGGGTTGTACGGCGGCTGCGCCTGGCTGGTGTCCGCGTAGGTGAGCTGCGTGCCGGGGATGCCGAGGCCGTAGGCGTTGATCGCGTCGATCTGCAGCGGCATGCCCTGCGCGAGGCGGTTGTCGATGGCGCGGGCGATCTTGGCCCGGTCCTCGTCGAGCTTACCCTCGCGCTCGACGATCGACGCCTGGTTGAGCACCGTCTCCCACTGGTCCTGCGCGACGCCCTTCTCGGTGAGCAGCGCGGTGGTGCGCGCCACCATCTGCGACAGCACCGAGGCCGCGGTCGACCCGGGCTCGACCTCGTAGGTCATCGGGAACAGCCAGCCCTCGACGTTGCCGCCGGCCTCGGCCGGCAGCCCGATCGCGGCCGGGTCGGCGGCGGCGGCCTGCAGGTCCTCCACCGTGATGCCGGTGACCTCGTAGACGCGCTGGTAGATCTGGCTCGCGGTGTAGCCCTCGGGGATCGTCACCCGGTTCGACACGCGGTTGGCGGGGTCGAGCAGCGCGTTGACCGCGTCGCTCGCCTTCATCTCGAGCTGGAGCCCGTAGGTGCCCGGCTGGATGCCGGTCGCGGCCGGGTTGGCCGCGTACGCGCTCGTGAAGGCCTGCACCGTGGCGACGACGCCGTTGTCGACCAGGGTCTGGCCGATGGCGCCGCCGGTGTCGCCGGACGCGACGGTCACCTGGACCTCGCCGCTGCCCGGGCCCGGGTAGTCCTGGACGGTGTCGTCGGCGCTGCCGCCGCCGGAGAACAGGCCGCCGAACACGCTCCACACGACGAAGGCGGCGCCGCCGACGAGGACCAGCGCGAGCAGCAGCACCACGACGCTGCGGCGCCGGCGGTGCTTCTTCTGCTTGGCGCGCTGCTCCTGCGAGTCGCGGCGCGAGCGGCGCGAGGGCGGGGGCGCCTCGTGGTGCTCCTGCTGCGGAGCACCGAGGAACAGGTCGCTCACTCGGTCGTCCCTTCGGTGTGTCCTGCTCGTCCGTCCTCCTGCGGACCCCCCGGGCGCTCCTCCGCGGGACGCTCCGGGCGGGTCGCCGTGACCCGCTCGCCGGGCCGGCGGCCCGTGGAGCGCTCCGCGTCGAGCGCGGTCTGCAGGATCACCACCGCGGCCGCCTGGTCGACGACCGCCCGGTGACGACGCCCGGACCGGCCGGACGCGTGCAGCGCCTGATGGGCGGACACCGTGCTCATCCGCTCATCGACCAGACGCACCCTCACGGGTGCGACGGCCTGCGCCAGTTGGACAGCGTACGCGCGCGCGGCGGCCGATGCGGCACCTTCGGTCCCGGACAGGTGTCTGGGAAGTCCGACGTACACCACAACCGCACCTCGTTCACCCACCTCGCGCACGATCTCCGCGATGTCCTGGGGCGTGCCGCGTCCCGCCTTCGTGTCGCGCGCGAG
>NZ_DASQCJ010000078.1:0-20180 GCF_035634735.1 Cellulomonas sp. | reverse complement strand
ACCCCGAGGTCCCGCGCCGGGTCGCCGTAGACGTGGATCTCCTGCTCGGGGTGCCGCGCGTGGAACCGCAGCAGCGCGAGCCGCGCCAGGTCGTACCCGCGCCGCGCGACATCGGGCTTCGCGTAGAGCACGACCCCGCGGCGGGGCGTCGGCGGGAGCGGGCGGTAGACGTCGGTGTCGCAGCCGAACGGGACGACGTCGACGTCGACCCCGAGGTCATCGCGGAGGTGGCCCGCGACCATCTCCCCCAGCGCCAGCACGCGCAGCCCGAGCCGGTACGAGTCCTCGGCCAGGGCGTGCTGGGCGCCGTGCGGGTAGAAGTACGGCTCGACGTCCTGGACGAAGTACAGCCGCCGCATCGGGTCGGTGCCGCGCCGCGCGAGCACGTGCGCCGTCTGCCAGGAGGTCGCCACGCACGCGTCGACCCCGCGGATGCCGTCGGCGACGTCGCGGACCTCGGCCCGCACACCCGGCCAGCCCGCCCGCACGACGGCCGCGCGCTGCCCGAGGTCGCCGCCGTGCCGGTCGTACAGGTAGAGCACGCACCGGTGGCCGGCCTCCTCGAGCGCCCGGACCATGCGGAACATCGTGGTGTGCCCGCCCGAGTGCGGTCCGGGTGGGACGCACAGCCAGCCGATCGTGAGCGGCCGGTCCGCGGGCGGCGGCGCCGCGGGGAGGGCCCGCGCGGCGGAGCCGGGGTCGGCGACGTCCCCGGGCAGCAGCGGGAAGTCGAGCGCGGCGGCCCCGGTGGCCCGGTAGAGGCGCGCGGCGACCCGCTGGGCGGTCTCCCGCGCCCCCATCGCCCGCACGCGCCGCGCCGCGGCCGGCACCTGCCGCGCCCTCATGCCGCGCCCTCGCGTCCACCCGCGGCACCCGCGGCACCCGGTGAGGTCGGGGGGTCGTCGTCCGGCGCCCGCCAGGACCCCGCGACCCCGCCGGGGACCCTCGACCTCGCGCGATCCGCCGGGTCGGTCGGGTCCGTCGCGTCCGTCGTGCCCGGGGGCAGCCGCGGGGCGCCGCGCGCGCCGTCCCGGGTGTAGGTCCCCGTGCGGGCCCAGCGGCGCCCCCGGCGGACGTCGTCGGCGCGGACGCGGACCGCCCGCGCCAGCCCCGCCGCCCGGCCGAGGGCCCCGGGCTCCGCGTCGAGCGCCGCGTCCAGCCGCTGCCACGGCCCCGCCAGCTCGGGGGCCACCACGAGCGCCTCCGCCATCAGGCGCCGCACCCGCCCGGGGTCGCGGCGGCCGCGGTCGACCTCGTACCGGCACGCCCGCAGCGCCTGCCGGACCAGCGCGCGCCGGGCCGCGGCCGCGAGGTCGTCGCGCTCGGGCAGCCCCGCGGCCCCGGCCGCGGCCAGCTCGGCGAACGCCGCCACCCGCTCCCGGAAGTCGGTCGCGTCGTCGACCTCGCGCGCGGACAGGCTCGCGGCGTGCTCGCGGTGCCACGCCTGGTCCGCGCCCCCGACGTGGGCCACGTCCGCGTGCGCCGCGAGCCGGAGCCACATCTCCATGTCGTGCGCGTGCGCCAGCGGCCGCTGCCCGCCGACCGCCGCGACCACCGACCCGCGCATGAGCACCTCCGGCGACGTGATGACGTTGTAGCCGTCGGCGCACCGGTCGGCGAGCCAGCGGCGGCCCGGCCACACGGTCCACCGCCGGGCGCGGGTGCGGGCGGCGCCGGGCGGCTCGCCCGCGAAGTGCACCGGGTGCCCGTAGACCAGCCCCACCGACGGGTACGCCCGGGCCAGAGCCACCGAGCGCGCGAGCGAGCCGGGCGTGAGCAGGTCGTCCGCGTCGAGCCGCACGAGGAACTCCCCCGTCGCGCGGGCGAGCCCGTCGTTGAACGTCTCGACCGGGCCCCGGTTGCGCGCGTGCGCCACCACGGTCACGCGCGGGTCCGCGGCGGCGAGGCGGGCGGCGACGGCCAGGGAGTCGTCGGCGGACGCGTCGTCGACCACGACCACGTCCACCAGGACGCCCGCCTGGTCCAGGGCGCTGCCGACCGCGGCCGGGAGGTAGCGCGCGTAGTCGTGGCACGGCACCACCACGGTGACGGTGGCGTCCGCGGTCGGGACCGGGCGGGGGCGGACCCGCTCGGTGCGGGCCAGCGCCCCGGCGGGGGCGGTCACGGGACGCGCTCCGGGTCGGCGGGGCGGGCCGCGGCGGGTGCCGGCCGGACGGCGGGGTCGGCGGCGCGCGCTGCGGCCGGCGCGGGCCGGGCGGCCGACGCACCGACCCGCGGGGCCACGGGCGGGGCGACGGGCAGGGCGCCCGACGCTGCGACGGGCCCGGCGTCGGGCGGGGCGGCCGACGGGTCCACGGGCCCCGCGACGCTCGGCGCGCCGGACGGGTCGACCGGCGGGACGGGCGCCCGCGCGGCCCGCAGGTCCCGCAGCAGCGGCCGCCCCGCGACCGCCACGTACACCAGCGCCCCGGCGGCCCCGCCGGCGACGAGCGCGCCGAACGCGCCACCCACCTGCCGCGCCACGAGCGCCGCCGCGGCCACCGTCGGCGCCGCCGCCAGCAGCGGCAGCCAGGTCGCCCGCGCCAGCGCGCGCAGGTCCGCGCCGCTGCGGCGCACCGCGACCAGGTACAGCGGCAGCACCACGACCCCGGCCACGACCACGTGCGCCCAGCCGACGCCGGCCGAGCCGCCGGCCCGGGCGCCGACGACCACCGCCGGCACCAGCGCGACCAGCCACGCGACCTGCACGCCGAGCACCGGCCGGGTCGCCCCGCGCGCGATCAGGTACGTCGCGAACAGGTCGAACAGCACCCGCAGGGCGCCGAACGCCGCCAGGGCGGCCAGCGCGCCGGCGGCCGGCGCCCACCGGCCGCCGTAGAGCAGCGTGACGACGGGCAGGCTCAGCGCGCCGAGCAGGCACGCCACGGGGACGGCCGCGGCCCAGGTGAGCCGGGTCGCGAGCGCGAGCCCGCCGTCGCTCGCCTCGACCCCGCCATCGGCACCCCGGTCGCCGTCCCCCGCCCCCGCGCGCCCGTCGAGCCGCGCGAACGCCGCCAGCGCCACGGGCCGCACCGTCTGCCCGATGACCGTCATCGGCCAGCTCGCGACGTTGAACGCCAGCACGTAGTACCCGAGCGCGACCTCCCCGGCCCCGCGCGCGAGCACCACCTTGTCGACGGCGAGCAGCGCGATCGACAGCAGGTTCGCCCCCGCGAGCGGCGCGCCGTACGCGATCGCCCCGCGGGCCAGCGCCGGGTCGTACCCGAACCGCGGCACCGTCCGGCTGAGCAGGAACTGCGCCCCGGTGGCCGCGGGCTGGGCGACGAGCCGGGACACCGCCAGCGCCATCGGCCCCCAGCCCGCCCGCACCAGCAGCACGGTGACCACGGTGCCGACGACGAGGTCCACGAGCCCGGTCGCGAAGATCTCCCGCTGGTGGAACCCGCGTTGCAGCCGGGCGTACGGCACGACGCCGGCGGCGGACACCACCAGGGTGGCCGCCAGCACCGCGATCACCGGCGCGGCCCGGTCGCTGCCCAGCGCGCGCGCCACGGGCTCGGCGGTCGCGGCCATCGCCCCCGCCAGCAGCGCGCCGAGCACCAGGCTGATCGTCGCGACGGTCGGCTCGAGGCGGCGGGGCTCGCGCGACCGCACCAGGTCGGCGCTCAGGCCGAGGTCGACGACCGTGACCAGCACGCCCTGCACCGCCAGGGCGATGGCGAACACGCCGAAGTCCTCCGGCGCCAGCAGCCGCGCGAGGACGATCCCGACCAGCACGTTGCCGAACCGCAGCACGACGCTCCCCGCGCTGCCCCAGGCGAGCCCGCGCCCGACCTGCCGGCCGAGCCCCGGCGGGGGCGTCACCGCGCGCCCTCGCGCTGCGGCGCGCCCCCGTACGACGCGGCACCCCCGCCGGCGACGTCGCCGGCCGGGGCCGTGCCGGCCGAGCCCGCGCGCTCGCGGGCGGCCCGGCCCGCACCGCCCGCGGACGCCCGGCCGGCGCCGCCCCCGCCGCCCGCGCCCGGGTCCCCCGGCCCCGCCGACCCGGCGCGCGCCCGCACGGCCGCCGCCGCGCGCTGCCGCGCCAGGGAGGCCTTGAACTTCGCCACGTCCACCGCGCACCGCACCAGCGCCTCCCGGCGGACCGCCTCGCTCGGCCGGGTCGCGAGCGCGTCGGCGTAGACCGCCTCCAGCCGGCGCCCGGCCGCGGCGAGGCTGTACGCGTCGAGCACCACGCCCCGCCCGAGCGCGCCGCGCTGCGCGCGCAGCCCCGGGTCGGCGAGCAGCGGCACCAGCGCGCGCTCCAGCTCGGCGCCGTCCCCCGGCCCCTCGCACAGCCAGCCGTCGTGCAGGAACCCGCCGAGGGTGTCCCGGGTGAGCGCGCGCCACGCCCCGCGGTCGCCCTGGACGACGACCGGCTTGCCGAACGCCATGCCGCGCAGCACCGACGAGCCCATGCCGAGCACGACGTCCGCCGCGTCGTACGCCGGCCGCGGGTCGAGCAGCTGCCCGGTCACGACGACGACCTGCTCGCCGACCGCGGCGTTGACGGCGTCCGCGCGCGCGGCGACCCGGCCCTGCTCGGGCCCGGTCCCGACGACGACGAGCCGCAGCGCGCCCGCGCCGGCCCCGTCGCGCGCGCCCGCCCGGCCCGGCGACGACGCCAGCCGGCCCACCACCTCGATGGCCGCCAGCACCCCGTCCGCCTTGCCGAGGTCCGCCGACAGCCGCCCGACGACCGACAGCACCCGGTCCTCGGGGCGCAGGCCCAGCAGCGCCCGCGCGTCCGGGCCGGCGGCGCCGGGGGCGTCCCGCTCGGTGTCGATCGGCGGCTCGACGAGGTGCACCCGGTCCCGCCGCGCGCGCTGCTGCTCGTGCAGCCGCCGGGTGCCGACCACCAGCGGCTCGTGCCGGGGGACGTGGTCGGGGACGTCCATGGACAGCACGGTGGTGACCAGCGGCGTGCCGAGCCGCCGGTGCGGCCCGAACGCGAGGTCCACCGACGGGCCCCACTCGTAGCCGTGCACCACGTCCACGCCGCGGTCCGCCACCAGCCGGCGCAGCGCCGTCATGTTCCGCGGGGACGGCCACCGGCCCTCCTGCGGGGCCCGCACGTACTCCAGCCCGAGCGCGCCGACGAGCGGCACCAGGTCGCCGTCCGGCCCGAACATCAGCACGTCGTGTCCGGCGCGCGCGGTCTCGTGCGCGAGCTGCACGGCGTTCAGCTGGCTGCCGCCGACCTCCATCACCCCGGGGTAGACCAGGATCCTCACGCGACCGCCCTCCCCAGCACCTCGACGACGTGCTCCTGCTGCGCCGCGGTCAGGTGCGGGTGCATCGGGAGCGACAGGATCCGGTCCGCCGCGGCCTCGGCCACCGGGAACGCGCCGCGCCCGAGCCCGAGGTGCCGGTAGGCGCCGGTCAGGTGCACCGGGACCGGGTAGTGCACCCCGGCCCCGACGCCCGCCTCGTGCAGGGCGGCCAGCACCCGGTCGCGCTCCGGCACCTGGACCACGTACAGGTGCCAGACGTCCTCGTTCGCGGGGTCGGTCCGCGGCGGGCGGACCGCGGGCAGGCCCCGGAGCAGCGCGTAGTACCGGGCCGCGGCCGCCCGGCGGCGCGCGTTCCAGCCGGCGAGCCGGCGCAGCTTGGCCTCCAGCACCACCGCCTGCAGCGTGTCGAGCCGGGAGTTCATCCCGACCACGTCGTGCTGGTACTTGCGGGTGCTGCCGTGCCCCGCCAGCGCGCGGACCCGGTGCGCCACCCCGGCGTCGTCGGTCGTGACCGCCCCGGCGTCGCCCGCGGCCCCGAGGTTCTTGCCCGGGTAGAAGCTCGTGCCCGCCGCGAGCCCCAGCGACCCCGCCGACCGCCCGTGCCGCCGCGCCCCCTGCGCCTGGGCCGCGTCCTCGACCAGCGGCACCCCGGCGTCGGCGGCGATCTTCGCGAGCTCCTCGACCGGCGCCACCTGCCCGAACAGGTGCACCGGCACCACCGCCGCGGTCCGCGGGCCGACGGCGGCGCGCACGGCGGCCGGGTCGACGAGCAGGTGCGCCGGGTCGACGTCGACGAGCACCGGCACCGCCCCGATCCGGGACACCGCCTCCGCGGTCGCGACGAACGTGTTCACCGGCAGGACGACCTCGGCGCCCGGCCCGACCCCGACCGCGCGCAGGGCGAGCTCGAGGGCGTCCGTGCCGTTCGCGACGCCGACGCAGTGCCGCGCGCCGACCGCCGCGGCGTACGCCTGCTCGAACCGGCCGACCGCGGGCCCGCCGACGAACGCCGTCGTGGCGAACACCTCGTCCAGCCCCGCTCGCACCTCGTCGCGCACCTCGGCGTGCTGGGCCGCCAGGTCGACCAGGGGGACCCTCATGCGCGCACCGCCGCCTCGTCGTCGTGGGCCCGGTCCCCCGCCGGCCGGGCCTCGTGCGCGCGCCCGTCGGCGGCCCGGTGCAGCGGCCGCGCCGGCACGCCCGCCCAGGTCTCGTCGTCGGGCAGGTCCGTCAGCAGCACGGCGCCCATCCCGAGCGTCGCGCCCGCCCCCACCCGCACCCGCTCCCGCACGGCCGAGCGCATCCCGAGGTAGGCCCGCGGCCCGACCCGCACCCCGCCGCCGAGGGTCGCCCCCGCGGCGAGGGTCGCGGCGTCCCGCACCTCGTCGTCGTGCGTGAGGGTCACGTGCGGCATCAGCACGACGTGCCGCCCGACCCGCACGTCGGCCGTCAGCACCACGCCGGCCAGCAGCACCGAGCCCGCGCCCACCGTGCAGCCGTCCGGCACCTCGACCGCGGGGTGCACGACGGTCGCCCAGCGGTCCGGTCCGACCCCCGCGGCGGCGAGCCGGGTCACCAGGCCGGCGCGCGCCTTCCCGTGGCCCACGCACGCCAGCACCGCCGCGTCGGGCAGCCCGGCCAGCGCCGGCAGCCCGCCGAGCACCGGCACGCCGCCGACCTCGCGGCCGCGGGCCGCCGGGTCGTCGTCCAGCACCCCGACCGCCTCGTACGGGCCGTGCCGCCGGACCACCGCCAGCACCTCGCGCGCCAGCCCCCCGGCCCCGACCAGCACCAGCGGCCGGCCGCCCGCGGTCACCGGACCGCCGCCCGCAGGACGTCCACGACCCGGTCCTGCTCGGCCGCGGACATCTCGTGGAACAGCGGCAGGATCAGCGTCCCGTCGGTCAGCCGCTCGGTGGCCGGCAGCGGCAGCGGGTCGTGGCCCCGCCCCGCGTACGCCGGCTGCCGGTGCGCGGCCATGATCCCGCGCCGCGCGGACACGTCCGCCGCCGCCAGCCGGGCCAGCAGCCCGTCCCGGTCCACCGGCGAGCCCGGCAGCACCTCGACCCAGTACGACTGGAAGTTGCCCGTGCCCCACGGCGGGTCGGCCACCGGGCGCAGCGCCGGCAGGTCCGCCAGCCGCTCGGCGTAGGCGGCGGCGAGCGCGCGGCGCCGGGCGACGGCCTCCGGCAGCCGGCCGAGCTGCACCAGGCCGACCGCGGCCTGCAGGTCCGTCATCCGGTAGTTGAAACCGACCTCCAGGTACTCCTCGGGCGGCGCGAGGACGGCGCCGTGCCGGTCGGCGGCGGACACGCTCATCGCGTGCTCCCGCAGCCGGCGCGCCCGGCCGGCCCAGTCCGCCCGGCCGGTGGTGAGCATCCCGCCCTCCCCGGTGGTGAGGATCTTGCGGGGGTGGAACGACCACGCCGCGACCTCGGCCCGTTCCCCGACCGGCCGGCCCCGGTAGGTCGACCCCGCGGCGCACGCCGCGTCCTCGACGACCACGATCCCCCGCGGGTCCGTAAGCGTGCGCACGGCGTCGAGGTCGACCGGCACGCCGCCCTGGTCGACCGCGATCACCGCCGCGGTGCGCGCGGTCAGCGCCTCGGCGACTGTCGCCGCGGTGAGGTTCCCGGTCGCCGGGTCGACGTCGGCGAACACCGGCCGGGCGCCCGCGTGCACGACCGCGTTGGCCGTCGCGACGAACGAGAACGACGGGACCACCACGTCGTCGCCCGGCCGGACGCCCGCGACCAGCAGCGCCAGGTGCAGGCCCGCCGTGCAGGACGACACGGCGACCGCGTGCCCGGCCCGCTGGGCCGTCGCGAACGCGGCCTCGAACGCGGCGACCCGCGGGCCCTGCGCGACCCAGCCCGAGGCCAGCACCTCGGTGACGGCCGCGACCTCCTCGGCGCCGAGCCACGGGCGCATCACGTGCAGCGTGGTCACGGCACGACCGCCCGCGCCGCAGCGCCCGCGGCCGCAGCGCCCGCTGTCGCGCCCGCCGCCGCACGCCCCGCCGCGACGGCCGCCCGCCGCGGCCGCCACCAGTCGACGAGCTCCCGCAGGCCCTCGTCCAGCCCCACCTCCGCGACGAAACCGAGGTCCCGCCGCGCTGCGGCGGTGTCGGCCAGCCGGCGCGGAACCCCGTTCACCGCCCGCTCGGGCCCGTGCTCGACCGCCAGGTCGCTGCCCATCACCCGCAGCAGCGCCTCGGCCAGCCGGAGCAGCGACGTCTCGGTCCCGCTCGCGACGTTGTACGCGCCCTCGACCACGCCCGACGTGGCCGCGAGCACGTTCGCCCGCGCCACGTCGCGGACGTGCACGAAGTCCATCGTCTGCCGCCCGTCGCCGAACACGAGCGGCGGCAGCCCGTCCGCGATCCGCTCCATCCAACGCACCAGGACCTCGGTGTACCGGCCGTGCACGTCCATCCGGGGGCCGTAGACGTTGAAGTACCGGAGCAGCACGGCGTCCAGGCCGTGGGTCGCCCGGAACGCGCGGGCCATCCCCTCGGTGAACGACTTGGCCGCGCCGTAGAACGTGTCGTTGTTGTGGTGGTGGTGCCGCTCGCCGGTCGGGAACTCCTCCGCGGCCCCGTAGACCGACGCGCTCGACGCCGCGACCACCTTGGCGACGCCGTGCTCGGCGGCGGCCTCCAGCACCGTGAACGTGCCGTCGACCAGCACCTCGAGCGCGAGCCGCGGCTCCTCGGCGCACTGCGTGATCCGGATGGCCGCCTGGTGGAACACCACGTCCGAGGCGCGCACCACGTCGTGCACCGTGTCGCGGTCCCGCAGGTCGCCGACGACCAGGTCGACCCGGCCCGACGCCAGCGCCCCCGCGAGGTTCGCCCGCCGACCCCGCGACAGGTCGTCCAGCACCACGACCCGTCCGGCCCCGGCCGCGAGCAGCTGGTCGACCAGCGTCGAGCCGACCGTGCCCGCGCCGCCGGTCACCAGGACGCGGGCCCCCGCCAGCGCGGTCACCGTCGGCGCCCCTTCGGCCCGGCGCCCGCCAGCTCGCCCCGGGCCACCGGCACGAGCCGGCCGCCGTCGGACAGGCTGAGCGACGCGGACTCCAGCACGTCGAGCACCCGCAGGCCCGCGTGGCCGTCGGTCAGCGGCGCCCGACGCTCCCGCACGGCGGCGGCGAACTCGGCCACCACCGCGGCCAGCGCCTCGCGCTCGGGCAGCGCGGGCGACCACGCGTCGCCGAGCCGGTACGACACCCGCGCGCTCGCCCGGTCGGGCAGGCCCTCCCCGGGGTCGACGCCCCGGTCGTAGACGGTGAGCCGCTGCTGCGGGGCCAGGTCGTCCCAGACCAGCGTGCGCCGGCTGCCGCCGACCACCATCTGCCGGATCTTGGTCGGGCTGAGCCAGTTGACGTGCAGGTGCGCCAGCGCCCCGCCGGCGAGCGGCAGCGTCAGGTACCCGACGCAGGACCGGCCGACGCCGAGCGGGTCGCCGCCCTGCGCCGCGACGCCCGTCGGCAGCAGGCCGCCCGGGACGACGAAGTCGAGGATCGACAGGTCGTGCGGCGCGAGGTCCCAGAACACGTCCACGTCCGGCTGCACCAGCCCGAGGTTGATCCGCACCGAGTCGACGAAGTGCAGGTCGCCGAGCGACCCGTCGGCGACCAGGTCCCGGATCGCCCGGACGACGGGCGTGTAGCAGAACGTGTGGTCCACCATCAGCACCCGCCCGGCCTCCGCGGCGCGGGCGACCATGCGCCGGGCGTCGGCCCCGTTCGCCGCGATCGGCTTCTCCACCAGCACGTGCTTCCCGGCGTCGAGCGCCGCCAGCACCAGCCCGGCGTGGGTGGCCGCGGGCGTGGCCACGGCCACCGCGTCCAGGTCCTCCCGGGCCAGCACCGCGGCCGGCTCCGTCAGCACCTCGACGGTGCTCCGCCCGCCGACCACCCGGCGGGCGCGTTCGGGGTCCCGGTCGCACACCGCGACCAGGTCCCAGTCGTCCGACGCGCGGAAGTTCCGGACCAGGTTGGGGCCCCAGTACCCCGCGCCGACCACCGCGATCCGAAGCGGATCTGCCATGCGGCTCGCCTCCTCCTGACGTAGCCGTAGTCTGGCCAGCCCGATTCGGACATGTCACGCATAACGGACATTTCTCACCCGGTGCCCCCTCCCCGCGGCGCGCCGGCCGTGCGTATCGTCCGGAGGGTCGCCGCGTCCGGCCCCGGGCGGGCGGCACCGGGAGGCACCGTGGACGCCCGCCAGGTCCCCGACGCCAGCACGCGCGCGCCCACCGGCCACCCGGGGCCGGCGCCCGCGATCGCCCCCGGCGCCGACGTCGACCCCCGCGCGTCGGTGGGCCCCGGCACCCGGGTGTGGCACCTCGCGCAGGTCCGCGAGCGGGCGGTCGTCGGCGCCGACTGCGTGGTGGGCCGCGGCGCCTACCTGGGCCCGGGCGTGCGCGTGGGCGACCGGTGCAAGGTCCAGAACCACGCGCTGGTGTACGAGCCGGCGGTGCTGGAGGACGGCGCGTTCGTCGGCCCGGCCGCCGTGCTCACCAACGACCTGCACCCGCGCGCGGTGAACCCCGACGGGACCCTCAAGTCCGCCGCCGACTGGCACGCCGTCGGCGTCACCGTGCGCGAGGGCGCCTCGGTCGGGGCGCGCGCCGTGTGCGTGGCGCCGGTCGTCGTCGGGCGGTGGGCCCTCGTCGCGGCGGGCGCCGTCGTCACCCGGGACGTCCCCGACCACGCGCTCGTCGCGGGGGTGCCGGCGCGCCGCGTCGGCTGGGTCGGGCGGACCGGCGAGCGGCTGGTGCCGGACGGGCCCGGCCGGTGGCACTGCCCGGTGACGGGCGACGCGTTCGTCGAGTCCCCGAACGGCCTGCGGGGCACGGCCCCGACGGACGACGGCGGCCCCACGCACACCGCCGTGCCGCGCCGCGCGCGGCCCCACCCGCCCGAGCGCGACCGAGGAGCCGCCGCCGTGCCCGACGACCTCGCGGCCCGCGTCCGCGCCCTGCTCGCCCGCCCCCTCCCGGCCGGCCGGGACGCGACCGACGCCGCGGGCCCCGCCCCCGTGTCGGACCGGCCCATGTTCGGCGGGGTGTCGTTCTTCCTCGGCGACGCGATGATCGCCAGCGCGCGCGGCAGCGGCGACCTGCTGGTCCGGGTCGCGTCCGACCGGCACGACGAGCTCGCGGCCCGCCCCGGCGCCGCGCCGTCCCGCATGGGCGGCCGGACGATGGGCCGCGGCTGGCTGACGATCGACGCCGCGGCGGTCGCCACCGACGAGGCGCTGGCGGACTGGCTGGCGCTGGCCCGCGACGGCGCCCCGGACCGCCACCGCTGAGCAGCCCGGCGGCCCCGGACGGCTCCCCCGCCTCGCCGCCCCCGCCCCCCACGCCGAGATAGGACCTCCCCGCCGAGGTAGGACCGCGGACGGTCCTACCTCGGCGCGCGGGCCCTATCTCGGCGCACGGGCCCGGGGCCCATCCCGGGTCAGACCGCCGCGCGCTCGCCCGTGAGGTGCACCGCCAGGACCGCGACGTCGTCGTCCTGGTCCGCGTTGTCGAACCGGCGCAGCAGCACGTCGCACAGGTCGCCCGGCTCGAGCGTCCCGGCCTCCGCCGCTACCGCCGCCATCCGGCCCAGGGCGTCCCGCAGGTGCCCCGACCGGCGCTCCAGCAGCCCGTCGGTGACGAGCACGAGCGTGCACGGCCCGTCGGTCGCGACCCGCGCGACGGCGCGCTCGCCCGCCGCCGGCACCCCGAGCAGCGGCGACGTCGCGCGCAGGTACTCCGCGCCGCCGGCCGTGACCAGCAGCGGCGGCAGGTGCCCCGCGTTCGCCACCTCGATCGTGCCGTCCCGCAGGTCCAGCACCGCGACGCAGACCGTCACCAGCTCGGGGTGGGTGCGCCGCAGCAGGTCGTTCAGCAGGTCGAGCGCCCGGGCGGGCGGGTGGCCCTCCAGCAGGTAGGCGGCCAGCGAGAACCGCAGCTGGGCCATCACGGTCGCCGCGCGCAGCGAGTGGCCCTGCACGTCGCCGATCACCACGGCGACCCGGCCGTCGGGCAGGTCCAGCGCGTCGTAGAAGTCGCCGCCGACGCTGAGCTGCGCGTCCGACGCGCTGTACCGCGCGGCCATCCGCACCCCGGCGGGGTCCGGCAGGGTGTGCGGCAGCATCGAGCGCTGCAGGGTGAGGGCGACCAGGTGCTCCTGCGCGTAGGACCGCAGGGTGGCGAGCGCGCCGGTCAGCGCGGCCCGCAGCTGCAGCGCGAGCTCGCGGTCCTCCGCGTCGAACGGCTCCGGGGTCGACACCGCGAACCCGCCGATCAGCCGCCCGGCGGCGTCGGTGAGCGGCGAGACGTGCCACGACGTCACCTCGACCCCGGCGCGGTCGAGCATCTCCCGCCACACGCCAGGGGTGTCCGCGGCGGGCAGGTCGTGCGGCTCTCCCGTGGGCGGCTCCGAGGCCGGGGCCAGCAGCCGCCCGCGCACCACCGGCCGGCCGGGCCCGGCGCACACCACCCGGGTCGCCATGCCGTCCGGGGCCGTCGCGATCACCACGACCGGCGCGTCGAACACCGTCGCCCCGCCCTGGGCGGCGCGCGCCACCAGGTCGTCGAGCGACCCCGCCGAGGCGAGCGGCACCACCGCCGCCGCGAGGTCCGCGAGCCGGCGCGCGTGCTCCGTGATGCCCCGGCGCGCCGCGTGCGACCGGCACAGCGCCGCCACGGTGACCAGGAACTCGTCGCGGTCGAGCGGCTCCACCAGGTAGGCGTCCGCGCCCCGCTGCAGGCCCGACGTCCGCGACCGCGCGTCGATCGAGGTGGCGGAGACGTGCATCACCGGGACCGCCGTCGCCTCGTCGGCCTTGATCGCCCCGCAGACGTCGAAGCCCGACATGTCCGGGAGGTTCACGTCGAGCACGACGGCGTCGTGGCCGGGGGCCAGCTCCAGCGCGGCGCGCCCCGTCCCCGCCTCGGTGACGGCGTACCCGGCGCGGCGCAGCCAGCTCGCCATGACGTACCGGTGCGCCTCGGTGTCGTCGACGACGAGCACGCGGAGCGGCGCCTCGGGCGCGGCGGTCACGGCGCGACCTCCCCCGCCCGGGGTGCGCCCGCCCCGGGTGCGTCCGCCCCGCGCGCGGACCGCAGCGCCGCGGCCAGGCCGGGCGCGTCCAGCTCCGCCTTGTCCAGGAACGGCGCGTCGACGTCCGGCGGCTCGACGCTCGACATCAGCACCACCGGCAGCGCCGCGGTGCGCGCGTCGGACCGGAGCGCCGCCAGCGTCGCCGGGCCGTCGGTGCCCGGCATCCGCACGTCGAGCAGCACGACGTCGGGCAGGGCGGCGGCCGACGCGAGCAGCGCCAGCGCCTCCGCCCCGTCCCGCGCCTCCAGCACCTCGGCGGCCGCGTCCGCGAGCAGGCCGCGCAGCACGACGCGGCTCGCCTCCTCGTCGTCGACGACGAGCACCCGGCCCAGCGTGGGCACCTCGGTCCGGTCCAGCGTGAGCGTGAACGTGCTGCCGCGGCCCACCTCGCTGGCGACCTCGAGCGTCCCGCCCAGCGCCTCGGCCACGCGCCGCGCGTACGGCAGGCCGAGCCCGGTGCCCTTGACCGACGGCTGCAGCCGGTTCGGCACCTGGAAGAACTCCTCGAACACCTCGTCCTGGTGCTCCGCCGCGATGCCCAGGCCGGTGTCCTCGACCGCGAGCACCACCGCGCGCCCGTCGGCGGCCCGCCCCGCCCGCACCGTGACGGCGCCCGACTCGGTGAACTTGACCGCGTTGGTGAGGAGGTTGCGCACCACGCGCTCGAGCAGCTCCGGGTCGGTGTGCAGCACCAGGTCCCCGGGGACCTCGACCCGCAGCTCGACGCCCGGCCGGAGCAGCGGCCGCACGGTCCCGGCCAGCTCCGCGAGCACGGCGGGCAGGTCGACCCGGACCCGGTGCACGTGCTGGCGCCCCGACTCGGCGCGGGCGAGGTCGAGCAGCTCGTTCACCATCCCGAGCAGCGCCCGGGCGCTGGCGTCGAGGTAGCCCACCTGCACCCGCTGGTCGGCGTCCAGGTCGCCGTCGGCGAGCAGCGAGGCGAGGCCGAGGATCGAGTTCACCGGCGCGCGCAGCTCGTGGCTCACGCTGCGCAGGAACCGGGTCTTGGCGTCGTTCGCGGCGGCGAGCTGCCGGCCCCGCTCGTCCAGCTCCGCGTACAGGGCGACGACGCCGCTGTTCGTCTCCTCGAGCTCGTCCGACAGCTGGGTGTACATCGCGAGCACGCCGCGGTTCGTCTCCTCCAGCTCCTCGTTGGCCCGCACGAGCTCGGCCTCGCGCGCCGCCAGCGCGTCGAGCGCCCGCACCAGCTCGGCGTTCTGCACCCGCAGCTCGCCGAGGGCGTCCGCCGACCGGGGCCGGGACAGCGCCGCCTGCACCCGGTCGAACCGGGCGCCCAGCAGCGCGCCGTCGGCCAGCGCCTTATGCAGCACGACGACCGGGCCGTCCGGGCCGTCCGCGACCTCGACCCCGTCGAGCAGCCGCTCCGCCGCGGCCACCCCGGTCAGGTCGCCGTGCGGCACCCCCGCGCGCAGCGCACCGTGCACGTGCACCACCAGCCCGGCGTGCGGGGGCTCGGCCACGTGCAGCACCGCGCGGCCGCGGCCGCCGGCGACCACCTCGCGGCCGACCTCCGACAGCGCCGTCGCGAGCCGCACCTGGTCCTGCCGGTCGAGCCCGAGCGCCTCGCCCGCCTCGCGGCCGACCTGGCGCAGCACGACGACGTCGCCCTCGCCCACGACCTCCACCGTCACGAGCTCGCGGAGCGGCCCGGCCGTGCCCGGGGCCGGCACGCCGCGGCGCGGGCTCACCCGGCCGCCCCCGACGTGCCGTCGCCCGCCCGGGCGACGAGCACGCTCGCGTCGTCGCGCCGGACGCCGAAGTCCCGCAGCAGCACCGCCGCCGTGACCAGCGGCGTCCGCGCGAGCAGCCCGGGGTACGGCGCCAGCGACTGCCGCTCGGTGAGGCCGTCGCTGTGCAGCACGACGACCGCGCCGCGCGGCAGCGGGTAGGAGGTCTCGCGGATCGTGCGCGCCTGGGCGCCGACGATCCCCGGGTGGCTGATCATCGCCCGCCGGGTCACGCCGTCGTCCACCACGCCCGCGATGTTCCCGACGCCGGCGTACCGCACCTCGGCGCCGTCCAGCCGCGCCACCGCCGCCGCCGCGCCGCGGGTCCCGGACAGCGCGCGGTGCACCGCGCGGAGCAGGTCCGCCGGCCCGCCCGCCGGGGCCGCGCGGAACGCCCGGACCGCCTCCGCGCTCGCGACCGCGGCCAGCGGCCCGTGGCCGAGGCCGTCGGCGAGCAGCAGCGTCAGCACGCCGCCGTCCTCGCGGATCGCGTACGCGTCGCCGCACACGTCCTGCCCCGTCATCGGCCGGGTGATCCCGACCGCCGACGACGCCGGCGCCGGCGTGCCGGGCTCCGCCGCGAACCCCGCCGCCAGCACCGTGCCCGCGCCCGGGCGGCTCCACCAGTCCCAGGTGGACGCGATCCGCACCACGGCGCCCAGGCCGATGCCGAGCGTGCCCGCGGAGGACGTGCCGTCCACCACCGCGGCCTCGACGTCCTCGATGCCCGGGCCGTGGTCCACCGTGACGACCTCGACCACCGGGCCCGCCGCGGCGTGCCGCAGCCGCAGCAGCACCGCGCCCGAGCCCGCGTGCTTGACGAGGTTGGCGGTCAGCTCGGTCACCGCGAGGCCGATCTCGCCGACCCGGTCCGCCCGCATGCCCACCCGCTCCGCGAGGGCGCACGCGGCCCGCCGCGCGGCGCCGGCCGCGCTCACGTGGTCGGCGACGAGCCAGGCGACGTCCTCGACGGTGGCGTCGGCGGTCACCGCGACCACGAGGCGATGGTGACGCGCGTGCCCTGGCCCGGCGCCGTGTCGATGCTGAACTGCTCCACCAGCCGGCGGGCGCCCGACAGCCCCAGCCCGAGGCCGCTGCCGCTCGTCCAGCCGTCGGTCATGGCCTGGTCCAGGTCCGGGATGCCCGGCCCGTCGTCGCGGAACTCCACCCGCACGCCGGTGCGCCGCCCCTCCGCCAGCTCGGACAGCAGGGCCTCCCCGCCGCCGCCGTAGATCAGGGTGTTGCGGGCGAGCTCGCTCGCCGCGGTGACCAGCTTGGTCTGGTCGACCAGCGAGAGCCGCGCGCCCTGGGCCAGCGCGCGCACCGCCTGCCGCACCCGGACGACGTCGCCGTCCGTGGTGATGGCGAGCCGCTGCGCCGCGTCCGGCTCCACGGCGGTCACGCCCGGTCCGCGTCGAGCCCGAGCAGGAGGGCCTCCGGGGAGGTCGCGTCGGCGGGCCGCAGCATCCGCAGCCCCTTCTCGACGTCGAGCGCGGTGCGCACGCCGTCCAGGGACAGGCCGAGCTCGACCATCGTGATCGCCACGGCCGGCCGCATGCCGACGACCACCGTGGTCGCGTCCAGCACCCGCGAGATCCCGGCGACCTGCGACAGCATCCGCCCGATGAACGAGTCGACGATCTCCAGCCCGGAGATGTCGATGAGCACCCCGCGCGCGCCGGTCTGCGTGATCCGCTCGGCGAGGTCCTCCTGCAGCTGCAGCGCGGTCTGGTCCTGCAGGTCGATCTGGATCGAGACCAGCAGGGTCGACCCGAGCTTGAGGATCGGGACGGCGTCCATCAGCCGATCGCCGACTTCGCGGCGCCGTTCGCGCGCAGCGCCGCGACGAGCGCGTCGGCGAGCGTCGCCTTCGTGCTGATGTCGCCGAACTCGATGCCGAGCGCGACGATCGTCTGCGCGATCTGCGGGCGAATGCCGGAGATGGTGCACTCGGCGCCCATCAGCCGCGCGGCGACGACCGTCTTGAGCAGGTGCTGCGCGACCTGGGTGTCGACGGCCGGCACGCCGGTGATGTCGATGATCGCGTGCTCCGACCCGGTGTCCACGAGCGTCTGGAGCAGCTTCTCCATCACGACCTGGGTGCGGGCCGAGTCGAGCGTGCCGACCAGCGGCACGGCCACGACGCCCTCCCACAGCTTGACGACGGGGGTGGACAGCTCGAGGAGCTGCTCGGCCTGCTCGGCGATGATGCCCTCCCGGGCGGCGGCGAAGGACTCGAAGGTGAACAGGCCGAGGTCGTCGACCAGGCGGACCAGGGCCATGACCTCGGCGAGGGCGGCGCCCTCCTCGTCGGCCGCCAGGGCGTAGAGGCCCTCCTTCAGCGCGAGCACGCCGACCGCGGTCTCGCGCGGGGTGAAGCCGAGCCGCGCCCGGGTGGCCGACAGGTCGGCGAGCAGGCCGCGCAGCGCGTCGAAGGCCGGGTCGGTGAGCCGCAGGCCGCCCTGGCGCAGGCCGCCGACGAGCGAGTCGAGGATCTCGCCCTGCTCGCGCTCGGCCTCGGAGCGGGTGGTGCGGCCGCGGAGCTCCGCGATGACCGCGTCGAGCCAGGCGGCGGAGATGGCGGCGCGCCTGCTCTCCAGGATCTCGGCGAGGCGGGCGGCGTCGGCTCCGGGCATCTGCACTGGTCTCCGTTCGGGTGCGGCTGGCTCGCCGGGGGGCGGGCGCGGGCGCGATGCTACAGCGCACGTCAGCCGGGCGCGCGGCGGACGACCCGCGGGCCGCCGCCCGGGGTAGCGTCGACCGGTGACCACCGGCGCCGACACCCTGATCCGCCCCGACCGCATCGACGCGGGCCTGGTCCGCGCCCTGCTCGCCGAGCAGCACCCCGCGTGGGCCGGCCTCCCGCTGCGCCCGGTGCAGAACGGGGGCAACGACCACCGGATGTTCCGGCTCGGCGACGACCTCGCGGTCCGGCTGCCGAGCGCGCCCGGCTACGTCCCGCAGGTCGCCAAGGAGCAGGCCTGGCTCCCCCGGCTCGCGCCGCACCTGCCGCTGCCGGTGCCCGAGGTGCGCGCCGTCGGCGAGCCGTCCGAGCGGTTCCCCGCGCCGTGGTCGGTCTACGGCTGGCTGCCGGGCACGCCGCTCGCGCGCGCCGACGTCGACGACCCGGTCCGGCTCGCCGCCGACCTGGCCGCCTTCCTCGTGGCCCTGCGCGCCTGCGACACCGCCAGCGCGCCCGGGCCCGGCCCGCACAGCGCGTTCCGCGGCGGCTCCCTGGAACACTGGGACGACGAGGTCGGCGACATCCTGCACCGCGTGCACGGACGGGACCGGGACGTGGCGGCGGGCCTGTGGCGGGACGCGCTGGCGGCCCCCTTCACCGGCGAGCCGACCTGGCTGCACGGCGACGTCGCGGTCAACAACCTGCTGGTCCGCGACGGCGCGCTCGCGGCGGTGCTCGACTTCGGCTGCTCCGCGGTCGGGGACACCGCCTGCGACACGACCCCGGTGTGGACCTGGCTGCAGGGCGCCGCCCGGGAGGCGTTCCGGTCGGGACTCGACGTCGACGACGCGACCTGGGCGCGCGGGCGCGGCTGGGCGGTGTGGAAGGCGCTGATCCTCGTGACGAACGAGCCGCCGGAGCAGCGCCGGCTGGCCCGGCACGTGCTGGACCAGCTGGTCGCGGGCGCCTGACCCCGCGGTCCCGCGGCCGTCAGCGCCAGAGGGCGGCCAGCGACCCCGCCAGCGCGCGGCCCTGGTCGTGGCCGGCCCGCGCGGCCACCGGGCGCAGCGCCGGGTCCATCGCCCGCTCGCCGAACAGGCCCGGGTCCTCGGGCACGACGACCTCGACCCGGCTGCCGCCCGCGCGCAGGTCCGCGACCTGCGCCGCGAGGTCCAGCCGCCACGCGGGCGGGGTCAGCGACGCCCCGCCCAGCGGCGCGAGCACCAGCACCCGCCCGCAGCCGGCGGCGAGGTCGGCGTTCTCGCCGCGCCGGTGCGCGCCGTCGACGAACCACCGGTCGCCGACCGGGTGGGCGGGGCCGCCCGCGCAGCTCGCCGCGACGGCGTCGGCCAGCTCGACCCCGCTCCCGCGGTCGAACACGACCGGCTCGCCCGTGCGGGCGTCGACGGCCGTCAGCAGCAGCCGGCCCGCGGGCCAGCCGGCGCGCGGCAGCCGCGCGGCGACGGTCGCCCGCCAGCGCCCGGCGGCGTCCGGCCCGGCCGCGGCGGCCCGCTCCAGGGCGTCGGCACCGGTCCGGCGGCGCAGGTCCGCGGGGTCGGCCGCGGCGGCGACCAGGGCCCGGCGGCGCGCGAGGTGCTCGGCGACGCCGCCGCGCGCGGGGGGCGGGGGGCCGGCGGCGTCGTCCGGGCCGACCGGGCCCCGCGGGCCGACCGGGCCCCGCGCGGGCGGCGGCACGAGCGCCGCCGCGTACAGCTCCGCCGCGCCCGCCCCGGCGAGCTGCGCCGCGGCCGTCGCCCCGGCGGAGGTCCCGACCACCAGGTCGGCGCCCGCCACGTCGAGCCCGCCCTCGAGCAGCCCGGCCACCACGCCGAGCAACCAGGCGTTGCCGGTCGAGCCGCCCCCGCCGAGCACCAGCGCGCGGGCGTCGGGGCGCGGCGCGACGGCGCCGCCGTCGGCGGGGAGGGGGAACGGCGCGGGCGCCGGTGCGGGAGTCGTCACGATCCGCGGACGCTAGTCCCGCCGCGCCGCGCCGCGCGACGCATTTCCGGGCGGGCGCGGCGCCCCCGGCACGCCGGGCCCCCGCCGCTCCCCTCTGACAGTGGAAGGTTGTGACCGACACGCCGTCGGCGTGTCGGTCACAACCTTCCACCGTCAGCCGAGGGGGCAGCTCCGCGCGCGGCCCCGGGCGCGAGCCCGAGGTATGCCAGCACCTCCGGCAGCACGTCCGCGACCGGTCGCGTGCTGTCGACGACCAGCCGCTCGTCGCGCCGCGGCTCGTACTCCCGCGCAGCCCGCCGCACGTCGTCCCAGGTCGGCAGGGCGAAGCCCGGGAGGTCGGCCGGGCGGGTCTCCACCCGGCGCCGGTGCTCGGCCGGGTCCGGGCACACGACCTCGACCACCCGGAGCGCCGCGCCGTGCGCCGCCGCGGTG
>NZ_DASQCJ010000077.1:0-12655 GCF_035634735.1 Cellulomonas sp. | reverse complement strand
CCGGGGCGGCCGGAGGCCCGGCCGCGCGCCGGTAGCCTGGTGCGGCGCCCCGATAGCCCAACGGCAGAGGCAATCGGCTCAAACCCGATCCAGTGTGGGTTCGAATCCCACTCGGGGCACACCGCAGCCAGCGCGCGCGTCCGCACGGCGACGCACACGTCACCCGTCCAGCGGGAACCGCCGGCGCAGCACGCGCCGCTGGGCGTAGGTCCACCACACGGTGACCAGCAGGTACAGCCCCGCCGCCAGCGGCACCACGCACGCGACGCCCGCGGTGAGGAACTGCAGGGCGCCGAGCGCCCGCCGGGCCCCGGGGCCGGCGAGCGGGTTCGCCGCGCCCGCCCCGGCCGCCGGCACCGCCAGCGCCCCGCCCGGCGCCACCGCCCGCCGGGTCAGCTCCCCGACGGCCGCGATACCGGCGACCAGCACCGCGAACACCGCCAGCACGGCCACGGACGCCGTGCCGCCCGCCACGGACCCGACCAGCCCGGTGCCCAGCGGCACCCCGAGCAGCGTGTGCCCGAGCAGGTCGTTGCCGTGCCCGGCGATCACCGGGTGCACGAACACCGCGTACACGATCCCGACGACCGGGGCCTGCGCCAGCACCGGCGGGCAGCCCGCGAACGGCGAGGTGCCCTCCTCGGCGTACAGCGC
The DNA here is from genome assembly GCF_035634735.1 of Cellulomonas sp. Lineage (GTDB taxonomy): Bacteria > Actinomycetota > Actinomycetes > Actinomycetales > Cellulomonadaceae > Cellulomonas. The sequence goes on along the minus strand of NZ_DASQCJ010000077.1, from coordinate 12,001 downwards.
CAGGGTGGCGCGCTGCAGCGCCGCGTGGTCGTCCCGGTGCCGCCGCTGCAGCGCGGCGAGCCGGGGCGCGAGCCGGGCGCGGGTGCGCTCGCCCTTCGCCTGGGCGACGCCGACGGGGATCAGCGCGGCGCGCACCGCGAGGGTGACCAGCACGACGGCGGCGGCCGCCGCGCCGGCGCCCGCGAGCGGTTCGAGCAGGTGGGTCAGGCCCATGAGGGCGCGGTAGGCGGCGTCGAGCACGGCGGCGACGGGGGGCAGGGCGAGCAGGTCCATGGTGGGAGTCCTCGGTCGAACGGCGGGGGAGGCGTTCGCCGACCTCCCCGCGCCGGCGCACGGACCCGGCCGGGGACCCAGGACCGCGCGGGCGCGCGTCAGGGCGCGCGGGGCGGTCGGGCCGTCGACGGGCCGCGGGTCGCGGCGGGGGCGATCAGCCGAGGAGCAGGCCGGGTGCCCGCGGACGCGCGCGCCCCGGTGCGTCCGGGTCGTTCTGCGTCACCACCGGGCGCAGGTCCAGCGCCTCCGCCACGCGTCGGGCGGCGCGCGCCGGGGCCGTCGCGAGCACGACGGCGCGCGCCCCACGGGACAGCAGGGACAGCGCGGCGGCCGCGAAGGCCGTGGCGCCGACGAGCAGCAGCGCCGACGTCAGCGTGCCGGTGCCGAGCAGCACCGCGAGCGAGGCGGGGACGTCGCGGAGGAGCGTCAGCAGCGCGTCGAGCACGTGCGTCCTCCGTCCCGGCCGTGGTGGTGCGGCCCAGGCTACGCCCGCGCGGTCGTCGCCCGGGCGGGACCGGGACGTCGTTTCCCCGGACAGCGCGGGTCCCGCACCGCCATGCTGGCCCGATGGGGTCCCGCCGCTCGTCCGTCCTCGCCGTCCTGGTCGCCTGCGTGCTCGGCGGCGCCGTGGGGGCCGCGGTGGCCCGCTGGGTGTTCCACGAGGACGCGACCTCCGCGTGGGTGATCGCCGGGACCGCGGCGCTCGCGGCGGGGATCGGCGACGCCCTGTCGGGGCCCCTCCAGCGGCGCCGGGCGGCCACCGGCGCGCGGACGGGACGGTTCGAGGGGTCGGTGCGGTCCGCGTCCGCGGGCGGGGGCACCGGCCTCGGCCCGCGCTGGGTGGGCGCCCGGCTGGACGTCGACGACACGGGGGTCACCGTCGTGCGGCTGGTGGCCGGGATGCGGCCGCTGCGCCGGCAGCCGGTCCGGCTGGCGGTGGACGGGGTGCGGCGCACGGGCCGGCGCACCGGGCGGGGGGACGTGCTGCGGGTGGCGCCGGGCCTGGAGATCCTGGCGGTCGACGCGCCCGGCGGCACGGTGGAGGTGGCGGTCGAGGCGCCGTCCGCGGACCACCTCGTCGAGCGGCTGGCGGCGATCGGCGGCCCCCGCGCGACACCCTGAGCCGCCGGCGAGGGCGCGGCGCGGTTTCGCGAAAGCCCCGCGCGCCCTGTACTGTCCTATCTCGCCTCGCGGCCCGGGAACGGGCCGAGGACGAGGCCGTGCGGACGTGGCTCAGTGGTAGAGCATCACCTTGCCAAGGTGAGGGTCGCGGGTTCGAATCCCGTCGTCCGCTCCGCGAGCGCAGCGCCCGGGCACCTGGTGCCCGGGCGCTGCGTCGTCCCCGGGCCGGCCACGACGCGGGTGAACCCGCCCCCGCCCGGACCCGCCCCGCCTAGGGTGGGCGCATGGGGGCGGGACGCATGGCCGACGTGCAGCTGGAGGACGCCGACGGCCCCGCCCCGCCCGACGCCCCGGCCCCCGAGCCGGCCCGCGCCCGCCGGGCCCGCGCCCTGCTCCGCCGCTGGTGGCCGCTGCCGGTCGCCGGTGCGGTGGCCGTCGTCGCGTGGCAGGTCGCCGCCGACGCGCGGGCCGAGTCGGCCGCCGAGGCCCTGCGCGCGACGCCCGGGGTCATCTCCTCGACCGTCACGGCCCCGCTCGACGCGACCTGGGTGGCGTCGCCGGAGCTGGCGTCGGCGCTGTACGGCGGGGTGCGGACGCCGTCCGGTCTCGTGGCGGGGCTGGTGCCCGGGGACCCGTCCGAGCCCGTCCGGGTGCACGGCGTCGACCCCGCGACCGGCGCGGAGGTCTGGCGCGTCGACGTGGCCGACCCGCCGGCGGACCTGACCACCCGGGACCTCGGCTGCGAGAGCGGCACCGACGGGCCGGCGCGCACGCTGTGGTGCGTGCTCACCGACTACGGGGCGGAGTCCGGCGAGCCGACGTCGACCCGGCTGGTCGAGGTGCACCTCGGCGACCACGCGGTCCGCACCGAGCGCGACCTCGACCCGGGCGCCGCGGCCACCGTCGTCGGGGGCACCCTCGTGGTCGGCACCCCGGGCGAGGACGCCGTCCGGCTGGTCGCGACCGACGCCGGCACCGAGGAGCCGCGCTGGGCCGCCGACGTGCCGGCCCCGCTCGCCCCGGGTCCGGTCAGCGCCTGGCTCACCCGCGCCGGCAGCCACGTGCTGGTGTCGGCGGCCGGCGCCACGTGGGCCGTCGACGCGGAGACCGGGAGCGTGCAGGCGGGCGGGTCGGGCGTCGGCGTCGTGCGCGGCGACCGGCTCGTCGAGCAGCTGGGCTCGAGCCGCACGCTGCTGCTCGGCACCGACGGCACAGGGACGGGGGAGGCGGACGGGCAGGTGCAGCTGATGGCGCCCGACGACGGCTCCGCACCCGGCGTGCTGGTGGTCGAGGTCGCCGACGGCTCGCTGCAGCGCCTGCTCCGCGGCGTCGACGCGACGACGGGGGAGGTGCTGTGGGAGCGCCCCTCGGACGGGATGGCGCCGACCAACCGCGTGCTGCTCGACGGCGTGCTGTACGGCGGCGGCGGCACGACGCTGTGGGCGGTGGACGCCGCGACCGGCGAGGAGCGGTGGACCGCGGAGGGCGGGATGCTCGACGACTACCGGCTGATCACCGACGGCGTGCACCTGCTGCGCGTCGAGCGGTCGCCGGACGACGGCGGACCGGTGCTCGCGGCGTACGACCTCGGGAGCGGTCGCGCGGCGTGGACCACGCCGCTGCCGCCGGGGGTCGACGGCGTGTGGACGCAGGCCGGGTACCTGTACGGGCAGGGCGAGGACGGCGTGGTCGTGCTCCGCTGAGGGGGCGCGGGCTCGGCCGGGGACGGGGGTGCGGGGCATGGAGGTCACGACGCACGGGATCGCGGTGCACCACGTCGCGCACGGGTCCGGCCGGCCGGTGGTGGTGCTGCACGGCGCGGGGGTCGACCACCGGGAGGCCGAGGCGTGCTTCGAGCCCGCGCTCGCGGCGGCCGGCGGGCTGCGCCGGGTGTACGCGGACGTGCCGGGCCACGGCCGCACCCCGGCGCCGCCGGCGCTGCGGTCCGAGGACGACGTCGTCGACGTGCTGACCGGGTTCGTCGAGGTGGTGGCCCGGGAGGCGGGCGGCGGGCCGGTGCTGCTCGTCGGGCACTCGGCGGGCGCGCACGACGCCCGGGGGATCGCGTCCCGGCGCCCCGACCTGGTCTCCGGGCTGGCGCTGGTCTGCCCGCTGGTCGCCGGCGGCCACGACGTCCCGGCGCACGCCCCGGTCGTCCGGGACGACGACCTCGGGGACGCGGAGTTCCGCGGCTACTTCGTCGTGCAGACGCCCGCGATGCTCGACCGGTACCGGCGGTTCGTCGAGCCGGGGGCGGCGCTCGCGGACGCGGCGGCCAACGCGCGGATCGGCGAGCGGTGGGAGATCACCGGGCCGGACGACCCCGACGCGGCGCCGTACGCCGGCCCGGTGCTCGTGGTCGCCGGCCGCCGGGACTCGTTCGTGGGCTACGCGGGGGCGGTCGGGCTGCTGGGGCGGTACCCGCGCGCGACGCTCGCGGTCGTCGACGAGGCGGGGCACGCGCTGCCGCACGAGCGGCCCGCGGTGCTCGCCGGGCTGCTGGCCGACTGGGTCGAGCGCGTCCGCGGCGCCTGACGGCGGCGCCCGTCCGCGGTGCCCGGCGCCGCACCCGGCCGCGGCGCGCGCTCCGCCGATCACCCGCGCCACCAGCCGATTCACCCGCTCCCGGGTCGCCCCCGACGCGCGGTCGGGCGCATGCTCGTCGTGCATCGAGCGGACGGTGCGTCCCCGGGCGGTCGACGACGGTGGCCCGGGGCGCCGGTGGCGCCGCCGGGCGCGCTCCTCGCGACCGTCCGCCACCAGGAAGCCCCGATGACCCCCACCCCTCCCGGCCGCGCCGCGCGCCGCCGGACCCGCTCCGCCGCGCTGCTCGCCACGGCGGTCGCGCTCGCCGCCGTCGCGCTGGCGCTGCGGGGACCCGCGACCGTGGCGCTGACCGCGACCGCGTCGGCCGCCGCGGCGCTCGCGGGCGGGTTGCTCGGGGGCTCCGCCCGGCACCGGGACGGCGACCACGTCACGTGGCGGTGGGCGGCCGTGGCCGCCTGGGCGCTCGCCGGGGGCCTGGCGGCCGAGGCGGTGCTGGCGTCCGCCGGCGGGCCGCGCGGCGCCGCGTTCACCGCCGGCGCCGTGCTGACCGCCGCCGCGCTCTACCACGGGCTCGTGCACTGGAACCGGATCCGCACGGCGCTGTCCGACCCCGGCGACTGGCTGAACGGCGTCAGCGCGGGCGCGGCCCTGCTGTCGATCGGGAACCTGCTCGTCGGCGCCGCGCCCGGCAGCGCCGCGTGGTGGGCGGCCCAGCTCGGCCTGGTCCGGCTCGCGGCGCTGCTGGTCGCCCTGGGCACCGCGGGCACCGTGCTGGCGATCGCCGGCCTGCGGCGCGACCTGCGGGCGTGGGCGCTGGCCGCCGGCCTCGCGGTGGTCGCGGGCGTCGAGCTGGCGGCGCTGCTCCGCGGGCCCGGGGCGGCGCCCGGCGCGGTCGTCGTCGTCGCCTGGGCGGGCCTGGTGCTGCTCACGGCAGTGCTCCGGGTCGGCCGGGCGCGCGCGCTCCCGCCGCAGGAGGCGGCGTCGCAGGACACGACGCTGGGCGCCCTGGTCGTGATGGCTGGGGGCGTGGTCATCCTGGTCGTGGACGCGCTGGTGCCCGGGGACCAGCCGGTGTCGTCCGCCCTCGCCGCGGTCGCGGCGGTGGGCGGGGGCGCCCGGGTGCTGCGGCTCGTGCGCGACCTCGCGCAGCTGGCCGCCGTGCGGCAGGAGGCCCGCACCGACCCGCTGACGGGAGTGGCCAACCGGCGCGCGCTGGTGGAGCACGTCCGCGCGGTCGCGGCGGGCCCGCGCGGCGCGCTCCTGGTGATCGACCTCGACCGGTTCAAGGAGGTCAACGACCGGTTCGGGCACGCGGTGGGGGACGGCGTGATCCGCGCGGCCGCCGCCCGGCTGGCGGGGACGGTCGGCGGCCGGGGGCTCGTGGCGCGGCTCGGCGGCGACGAGTTCGCCGTCGCCCTCGGGGACGCCGACGCGGACGACGCGGTGGCGCTCGGGCACGAGCTGCGGCGCGAGCTGACCCGGCCGATCGGGGTCGAGGGCCGCGTGGTCCGGCTCGAGGCGAGCATCGGGGTCGCGACGACCGCCGTCGGCGCGCGCGCCGCGTCGGGCCTGCTGCGGTGCGCGGACGCGGCGATGTACGACGCCAAGGCGGCCGGCGGCGGCGTGCGGCTGTACGACCGGGAGTCCGACGCGCGGGCGCGCGACGAGCGCGAGCGGGTGGACGCGCTGCGCCGGGCGCTCGAGGCCGACGGCCACCCGCGCGACGGGCGGATCACCACGCACTTCCAGCCGCAGGTGGACGCCGCGGACGGCCGCGTCGTGGGGGCCGAGGCGCTGGTGCGCTGGGAGCACCCCGAGCGCGGGGTGCTGCCGCCGTCCGCGTTCCTCGGGCTGGCCGAGGAGCACGGCCTCGTCGGGCGGCTCACCTGGCACGTCCTCGACCAGGCCACCCGCGCGGCGGCGGGCTGGGCGGCCGAGGGGCGCCCGGTGCGCGTCGCGGTGAACCTCTCCACCTCCTGCCTGGGCGAGCCCGGGCTCGTCGGGATGGTCGACGACGCGCTCGCCCGGTCGGGGCTCGCCCCGGGCGGTCTCGTGCTCGAGATCACCGAGACCACGCTGATGGACGACCCGGACCGCGCGATCGAGGTCACGCACCGGCTGGCGGACCGCGGCATCGGCCTGAGCATCGACGACTACGGCACCGGGTACTCGTCGCTGGCGTACCTGAACGACCTCCCGGCGGAGGAGCTGAAGCTGGACCGCTCGTTCACCGCCCGCGCCCTCGCCGACCCCCGGACGCGGGCCATCGTGGCCGGCACCGTCGAGCTCGCGCACCACCTCGGCCTGCGGCTGGTCGCGGAGGGCGTCGAGGACGCGGAGACGGAGCAGCTGCTGCGCGAGCTCGGCTGCGACCGCGTCCAGGGGTACCTCCACGCGCGCCCGATGCCGGCGGACGCGTTCGGGCGGTGGCTGCGGGCGCGCCCGGCGGGGCCGGGGGCTCCCGTGACCCCGGCACGACCCGCGGCGGTCCCGGGCCCGCGCGGGGCGGTCGACGGCGCGGCGTGACGGGCGCCGGGCGCGATGCGGACCCGCACCGCATTCGCTACCGACCGGTCGGCGTGCGCAGGTTCACAGGCGGGGGAGCGCGCCCGGAGCCGTCGAGGTCCTAGAATCTCTCCTCGTGAGCACCCAGGACGCGACGCCGAGCGGCGACCCCCAGGCCGCCGAACCCACCCTCGACCTCGACATCCCGCAGGCCCGTGCGGCCGAGCAGGCGCCCGAGGCGGCCGCCAGGCCGGCCCGCCGCGCGGTCGTGGCGGAGGACGAGGCCCTGATCCGGATGGACGTCGTCGAGACGCTCCGCGAGGCGGGCTTCGACGTCGTCGGCGAGGCGGGCGACGGCGAGCAGGCCGTGGCGCTGGCCACCGAGCTCAAGCCGGACGTCGTCGTCATGGACGTCAAGATGCCCGTGCTCGACGGCATCTCCGCGGCCGAGCGCATCGCGAAGGCGCACCTCGCGCCCGTCGTGCTGCTCACCGCGTTCTCGCAGACGGAGCTGGTCGAGCGCGCCCGCGACGCCGGCGCGATGGCCTACGTCGTCAAGCCGTTCAGCCCGGCCGACCTGCTGCCGGCGGTGGAGATCGCGATCTCCCGCTACGCGCAGATCACCGCGCTCGAGTCCGAGGTCGCCGACCTCGCCGAGCGGTTCGAGACCCGCAAGCGCGTCGACCGCGCCAAGGGCCTGCTCATGACCAAGATGGGCCTGACGGAGCCGGAGTCGTTCCGCTGGATCCAGAAGACGTCCATGGACCGCCGCCTCACCATGCGCGAGGTCGCGGACGCCGTCATCGACCAGGTGGGCGGCGGCGCCTCCTGACGCCCGCGTCCTGAGTCTCCCCGAGGCCCGGCCCACCGCACGGTGGGCCGGGCCTCGTGCTGTCGGGGGGGCTTGTCCTGTCCAGGATGTGATCCACGCCACACTTCGTCGGCGTGTCGTGCCACGATCCGCGTCTTCCCGAGGGAAGGTCACGAATCGGCACCGGTCATCCGGTGTGACATGCACGACACGCGGCGGACACACGGGGCGCATACCTTCACGGCCACACACCGCCGGTGGCACGACCCCCGGCATCCGGCCGGGGCTCCCGGCAGGCAGTACTCACCGACAGGAGTACCACGCATGATTCGTACGACACATGCCGTCCAGGCGGCAGCCCTCGCGGGTGCCGTCGCGCTCGTGCTGACCGCGTGCAGCAGCGGCGACGACGGCGGGTCGGGCGGCGACGAGACGGCGGACGGCGACGCCGGCCCGCTGATCATCGGCACCCTGCTGCCCCAGACCGGCACGCTGGCGTACCTCGGCCCGCCGGAGATCGCGGGCGTCGACCTGGCGGTCCAGGAGATCAACGAGGCGGGCGGCGTCCTCGGCTCGGACGTCGAGGTCATCCACGCGGACTCCTCGGACGCCGACCACGCCGAGGTCGCGACCCAGTCGGTGACGGACCTCATCTCGCAGGACGTCCAGGTCATCGTCGGCGCGGCGTCCTCCTCCGTGACGCTCAACGTCGTCGACGACATCACCGGAGCCGAGATCGTGCAGATCTCGCCGGCGAACACCGCGACGTCGCTGTCGGGCTACTCCGACTTCTACTTCCGCACCGCGCCGCCGGACACCGTCCAGGGCGCCGCGCTCGGCAACCTCATCACCGGCGACGGCCACGCCAACGTCGGCATCCTGGTGTTCAACGACGACTACGGCACCTCGCTGCGCAACGTCGTCAAGACCACCGTCGAGGACGCGGGCGCCACGGTCGTCTACGGCAACGAGGGCGAGGAGTTCGACCCGGCCGCGAGCAGCTTCGCGACCGACGTCACCGCCCTCATGGCGACCAGCCCCGACGCCGTCGTGGTGCTCGCCTTCGAGCAGACCAAGCAGATCATCCCCGAGCTCGTCGCCGCGGGTGTCGACCCGGCCACGATCTACATGGTCGACGGCAACACGGCCGACTACTCCGCGGACTTCGACCCGGGCACGCTCGAGGGCGCGCAGGGCACCATCCCGGGCGCGTTCCCCAGCGACGACTTCCAGGCGCGCCTCAAGGAGGTCGACCCCGCGCTGACGGACTACGCCTACGGCCCCGAGTCGTACGACGCGACCATCCTGGCGGCCCTCGCGGCCACCAAGGGCGGCGGCACCGACGGCGCCACCATCCAGGCCAACATGGCCGCGGTGTCGGGTGCCGACGGCGGCGAGGAGTGCACCACGTTCGCGGACTGCGTCGAGCTGCTCGACGCGGGCGAGGACATCCAGTACGTCGGCCAGGCCGGCGTGGGCCCGTTCAACGAGGACAACGACCCGTCCTCCGCGTTCATCGGCGTGTACAAGTACGGCGCCGACAACAAGAACGTCTGGGTGAAGGCGGTCGAGGGCTCCGTCGGCGAGTGACGACGGCGGCCCGAGCCTCCGGCCGGAGCAGGGGACCGGCCTGAAGGGCGGGCGAGGGCCCGGGACGCGTGCGGCGTCCCGGGCCCTCGGTCGTCCCCGGCGGGCGAGGGCGGTGTCGGCGGTCGGGCGTAGCGTCCGGGCATGGACTACCGACTGGAGCTCGTGCAGGTGCCCGTCTCCGACGTGGACCGGGCCAAGGACTTCTACACGCAGCGCGCCGGGTTCGTGCTCGACCACGACCACGAGGTCGGCGGCGGCATCCGGTTCGTGCAGCTGACGCCGCCCGGCTCGGGGGCGTCCATCGCGATCGGGACCGGGCTGACCACGATGCCGCCCGGGTCCGTCGAGGGGCTGCAGCTCGTCGTCGCGGACATCGACGCCGCGCGCGAGGAGCTCACCGCCCGCGGGCTCGAGGTGGGCGAGGTGCAGGACTTCCCGTGGGGGCGGTTCCTGTTCTTCGCCGACCCCGACGGCAACCGGTGGGCCGTGCAGCAGATCGTGTACCCGTCGGGCGGCTGAGTCGCGCCCGGGGGTCGACCCGCGCCGCCGGGGGTCTTCCCGGGAGGCGGGGGCCGACCTACCGTGGGCGGCATGTGCCGGAACATCACCACGCTGCGGGGCCTCGAGCCCGCCGCGACCGACGAGGAGATCGTGGCCGCGGCCCGTCAGTTCGTCCGGAAGGTCACCGGCGTGCAGTCGGTGAGCGCCGCGACGGCCGAGCCGCTCGACCGCGCGGTCGACGAGATCGCCGCCATCGTGACGCGGCTGCTCGACGAGCTGCCCGAGCGGCGGCGGCCACCGGCGACGGTGCCGCCGCTGCGCCGCCCGGAGGTCCGGGCGCGCCTGGGCATGCCCCCGTTCGACGAGGACGGCGAGCACGCGCACGAGCACGAGCACGCGCACGAGCACGACCACGAGCACCCGCACGACCACGTGCACGCCTGACCCCGACCGCCGTCGCCCCGCGCCGAGAGGGTAGAAAGCGAGCCGAGTGAGTAACCGGCGGCTACTCACTCGGCCCGTTTCCTGCACACTCGCGGTCCGCTGTCCGCCGGTGGACGCCCCGGCCGCGCGGCTCAGCCGGCGGGCAGAGCCCCCGGCGGCGCCGGGGGAGTGGCCCACGAGCAACCGCACGAGCACGTGCACGCCTGACGCCGACCGCCAGTTCGCCGGTTCCGCGCCCAGCGGCGCTGCGCAACCGGCGAACTCGCGCGCAGCCGGCGAACTCGCCGGGTCCGACGGTGGGAGCCGGAACGGGCCCACCAGGTGGCTCGGTGGACCAGCATGGGGCGATGGAGCTCAAGGAGATGCAGGCCGAGGCCCTGGCCGTACGTGCGCGCTACGCGGCGTGGGAGACCGAGCGCTACGGCCGGCCGTGGACCCGGGAGGAGATCGCGTTCGGGTTCGTGGGCGACGTCGGCGACCTGGCGAAGCTGGTGCAGGGCAAGGCCGGCGTGCGCCCGCGGGACGACCTCGACGCCGCCCTCGCCCACGAGCTGGCCGACTGCCTCTGGTCCGTGCTCACCCTGGCGGACGCCTACGACGTCGACCTGGAGGCGGCGTTCACGCGCACGATGCGCGACCTCCGCGCGCACCTGGACGCTCCGCGCTGAGCGCGCCGACCGCGCCCCGTCAGCGCGGCCCTGCCACGCCGAGTGCCTATCGAACGTGTCGAGTGCCTATCCGGCGGGTAGGCACTCGACACGTTCGATGGGCATTCGCGGTCAGCCGGCCCGAGGGGTCGGCCTGTCCGCCGGAGGTCGGCCGTGCCCGGCTCAGCCGGCGGGCGGCGCCGGGGGCGCAGCGGCGGGCGGCGACGCCGGGCGGTCCGCCGCGGCGGCCTCCACGTCCGTCGCCAGCGTGCCGAGGTACAGCTCGATCACCTTCGGGTCGTGCATCAGCTCCCGCCCGGGCCCGGAGTAGGCGTTCGACCCCTGGTCCAGCACGTACGCCCGGTCGCAGATCTGCAGGCAGCGCCGCGCGTTCTGCTCGACGATGACGATCGACACCCCGGCCTTGTTGATCTTCCGGGTCCGCAGGAACGTCTCGTCCTGCCGCACCGGCGACAGGCCGGCGGACGGCTCGTCGAGCAGCAGCACCGACGGGTCCATCATGAGGGCCCGCGCCATGGCGACCATCTGCCGCTCGCCGCCGGACAGCGACCCGGCGCGCTGCTTGCGCCGCTCGCCGAGCACCGGGAACAGGTCGACGATGAAGTCGAACCGCTCGGCGAACCGCTTCGGGGCCTGGAAGAGACCCATCTCCAGGTTCTCCTGGATCGACAGCGACGGGAACACGTTGTTCGTCTGCGGGACGAAGCCGACGCCGCGCCGCACCAGGGAGTCGGCGCGGTGGTTGGTGATCTCCTCGCCCTTCAGCACGACGGAGCCCGACCGGATGGTCACGAGCCCGAACAGCGCCTTGAGCAGCGTCGACTTGCCGGCGCCGTTCGGGCCGATGATGCCGACGAGCTCGCCGGGGTGCACGACCAGGTTGCAGTCGTTGAGGATGTTCACGCCCGGCACGTAGCCGGCGACCAGGTCGGTCGCCGCGAGCAGCGGCTCCCCGGCGGGCGCGCCGCGGTGGACGGTCGAGGGGTCGGACCCCTGCACGGCGGTGCTCATCGCGAGCCCTCCTCGGTCGTCGGGGAGGCGGCCGCCGCGGCCGCCGCCTGGTTCGCCTGCTCCTCGGCCTCGAGCTGCTCGATGCTGCCGTCGTCCAGCAGCGCGTCGTCGCCGAGGTCGGTGTCGTGGTGCGCGCCGAGGTAGGCGTCGATGACGGCCTGGTCGGCCATCACGTCCTCGGGCGGCCCCTCGGCCACGATCCTGCCCTCGGCCATCACGACCACCCAGTCGGAGATGTGCCGGACCATGTGCATGTCGTGCTCGACGAACAGGACCGTGGTGCCGTCCTCGCGCAGCGCCTGGATGTGCCCGAGCAGCGACTGGGTGAGGGCCGGGTTCACGCCGGCCATCGGCTCGTCGAGCATGACCATCGTGGGCTTCGACATCAGCGCGCGCGCCATCTCGAGCAGCTTGCGCTGGCCGCCGGACAGGGACCCGGCGTAGTCGTCGCGCTTGGCGTCGAGCTTGAACCGGACCAGCAGCTCCTCGGCCTGCTCGGTGATCTCCTTCTCCCGCGCCTTCCACAGCG
>NZ_DASQCJ010000076.1:0-18366 GCF_035634735.1 Cellulomonas sp. | reverse complement strand
GCGATCGCGGGGTCGGTGATCGCGATCGCGACGGTGCTCCACGACGACGAGGACGCGCTGATCGCTCGCATCGCTCGCTCGCCGAGCGCCCAGCAGGGCGGACACGGGGAGCGGACCACGTAGGTTCTCGCGCTTGGCGCGACGCGGCGGGCGGAGCGGCGCGTCTCGGGAGCGTGCGGCAGCATGGCCAGGACACGAGCCGCGCGCCCAGCGCGCCCCCCGCCTGGAGGCGGGCGCCCGGACGGGCCGAGTCCGGCCGCGCTGTCGCCCGCGAGACTGTCCGGGTGAACCGCGCTGGTTCGCCCGCGGGCAGCCTGGGGGCGTCAGTACGTTGCTGGTCGGCGAGATCCCGTTGCCACGGCCGAGGCGGAGCCGGCGGCGGCCTGCACGATGTCTCGTCAGCACGTCCTGGATCGGGGGTCTATCGATGATGGTGATCACGAGTTCCATCGCGCACGAGCGCGGGAGCGTCGTCGTCGAGCTCGAGTACGCCGAGGCACTCGCAATCGCCGGCGCGCTGCGGGAGTCGATCGCCGCAGTCAAGGAATGGGAGTACCACATTCGCACCGGAGTCGAGAAGGGTGAGGCGGAGCAACTCCTCCAGGAGTTCAGACGACTCCTCAAACCATGACCGCGAAGACGCGGCCAGGACGGCGACGGGCAACTGACGCTCTCTGGTCGCCACAGTGTCTCGACGGCCTACCTCTACGACACGAACCGTCCGAGCCGGACGCGAACGTGGCCCACTCCCCCGTCGCGTCGTCGAGCCGCATCTGCAACAAGATGTAGCTCGATGCTGACGTCCCGGGCCCACGCGGCGCGTGTCGGTGCCGTGCGGCAGCATGGCCCGGTGAGCAGCGAGGTGACGGCCCCGCGCCTGCGCACCGAGCCGAGCATCGCGCACCTGGACGCGGACGCGTTCTTCGCGTCGGTCGAGCAGGCGCAGCGCCCGTCGCTGCGCGGGCGCCCGGTGCTGGTGGGCGGGACCGGGCCGCGCGGGGTGGTCGCCGCCGCGTCCTACGAGGCCCGGGCGATGGGCGTGCGGTCGGCGATGTCGATGGCGAGCGCCCGGCGCGCCTGCCCGCAGGCGACGGTCGTGGTCCCCCGGTTCGACGCGTACTCCGCGTACTCGGAGCGGATCATGGCGGCCCTGCGGGAGCGGACCGACGCGGTCGAGCCGCTGAGCATCGACGAGGCGTTCGCCGACCTCGGCGCCGCCCGCCCCGGCGCCGACGGCTGGCCCGGCGTCGCCCGGGACCTGCGGGAGCGCGCGGTCGAGCTGGCCGGCGTGCCGGTGTCCGTCGGGATGGGCCGGTCCAAGCTCGTCGCCAAGCTCGCCTCCGCGGCGGCCAAGCCCGCGGGCGTCGTCGTGGTCGCGCCCGAGGACGAGGACGGCTTCCTGCTGCCGATGCCCGTGCGGTCGCTGTGGGGCGTCGGCCCGGTGTCGGCGGAGCGGCTGGAGAAGATCGGCGTGCGCACCGTCGAGGACCTGCGCGGACAGCCGCTCGACACCCTGACGATGGTGCTCGGCGAGGCCGCCGGCACGAACCTGTTCCGGGTCGCGCGCGGCTGGGACGACCGGCCGGTGGCCGAGACCCGCGAGCGGAAGTCCGCCGGCGCCGAGCACACGTTCGAGCGGGACCTGCACGGCCGGGCCGAGGTCGCGGCGCAGCTGCCCGCGGTCGCCGACCAGGCGTACGCGCGGCTGGAGCGGCACGGCGGCGCGGCGCGGACCGTGACGGTCAAGGTGCGGTTCGCCGGGTTCAGCACGGTGACGCGGGCGGTGTCGCTGCCGTCGCCGACCGCCGACCGGGCCGCGCTGCACGAGGCCGCGGCGCGGGCGCTCGACCTGGTGGAGCTCACCGAGCCGGTGCGGCTGCTCGGGGTCGCGTACAGCGGGCTGTCGGAGCACGCGCAGCTGATGCTGGACCTGGCGGGGCCGGTCGCCCTCGCCGGCGCGATCGACCTCGCCGGCGCGGGGTCGTCGACGGCCCCGGACGGCACCGGCGCCGACGACCCCGACGCGCTCCGCCCGGTCGCCCGGCGCCGCCGCGGCCGGCTCCGCCTCGAGGACGCCGCCCCCGGCCTCGACGTCCGGCACCCCGCGCACGGGCGGGGCTGGGTCGTGAAGGCCCGCGACGACGGCCGGGTGGCGGTCCGGTTCGAGACCGCCGCCACCGGGCCCGGCCGGCAGATCGTGCTGGACCCCGCGACGGAGGAGATCGAGCTGGTCGGCGCGCTCGGGCCGGACGGGGCGGAGCTGCCGGACGCGGGCGGGCCGGGCGAGGCCGCGCCCTGAGCCGGGCCACCGGGGAGCCGCGCGTCAGCCCGGTCCGGAGCCGTCCTCGGCCCGCCGCACCCACGCCACCGCCTCGTCGTACGCCGCGTCCAGCGCCTCGAGCAGCACCGGCGTCCCGGGCCGCACGTCCCCGGGGCCGAGCGCGGCGGTGAGCCCGGTCCGCTCGAACACCCCCGCGAGGACGTCGTCGGCCCCGACCACTACGAGCCGCGACCCCCTCGCCCGCAGCTGCCCGGCCCGGCGCAGGAGCGCCTTGACGATCGTCGACGACGGCACGTCGGGCATGGTCCGCACGTCGAGCAGGACGACCGAGCGCCGCGCCCCGGACAGGTCCGGCCAGGTCTCGTCGAGCCGGGCCATCTCGGCGAACAGGCTGACGCCCTCGTAGTGCAGCACCACCACCGAGCCCGGGGCGACGTCGGCGGGGACGTCGGCGGTCCGCCACCGCCCGGTGGCGTCGTCCCGCTCCAGCCGGACCAGCCGGGCCTGCCGCTGGGCGTTCACGCAGAACAGCACCAGCGAGATGATCGCCCCGAGGAAGATCGCGTACTGCAGGGCGAGCTGGGTGGTGCCGAGGAACGTCAGCACCATCCCCGCGGCCGGCAGCGCGCCGGTGCGCAGGACGAGCCGGATGTCCGGCACCCGGCCGACGATCAGCTCGCCGGCGATGACCACGACGAGACCGCCGATCACCGGCATCGGGATCCGCTCCGCCAGCGGGCCGGCCACGAGCACGAGGACCGCGAGGAACACCCCGGCGAAGATGCCGGCCCACCGGGTGCGCGCGCCCGCGCTGGTGGCGACGCCCGTGCGGGACAGCGAGCCGCCGGTCGGCAGCGCGCGGAAGAACCCGCCCGCGATGTTGGCGACGCCCTGCGCGGTGAAGTCGCCCGACAGGTTCGACCGGCTGCCGTCCGGGTTCGGCACGGCCGCCCCGATGCCGGCGGCCTGCGCCAGGGCCACCAGCGCGATGGCGACGGCCCCTGTGGCCAGCGCCGGGACCGCGGACACGTCGGGCAGCACCGGGAGCGGGAGCGCCCGCGGGATCGCGCCGATGTCGCCTGCCTCGCGCACGTCGACCCGCAGGACCGCGACACCCACGCTGACCACGAGCAGCGCGATGAGCACCGCGAACGCCCGCAGCCGCCGCACCGCGTGCGCGCCCCACCAGCACAGCACCGTCGCGGCGGCGACGGCGGTCGAGGCGAGGTCCCACTGCGGCAGGTGCACCAGCCCGTCGACGACCTTCGCGATCGTGTTGTGCCGGTCGGTCTCGTACCCGGTGGCGTCCCCGATCACCCCGGCGACGATCTGCAGCGCGATGCCGGTCGTGAACCCGGTCATCACCGCGTTCGACACGAAGCTCATCACCGAGCCCAGGCGCAGCACGCCGAGCAGCAGCATGACCACGCCCACCAGCACCGTCAGCGTGGCGAGGTTCGCCGGGTCGTCCGCGTCGAGGCCCGCGTCTGCCAGCACGCTGTGCGAGGTCAGGGCGATGGCGCTGGTGAGCGTCGTCGTCATGAGGACGGTGCGGGACAGCAGCGAGCCCACCGACGTCGGCACCATGCCGGAGTACAGGCCGACCAGCGGGTTGAACCCGCCGATCGACGCGTAGGCCATGCCCTCGGGGATCGAGAACAGCCCCGTGACGAAGCCCGACACGGCGTCCTGCCGGGTCGGCCGGCCGAGCCGCGGGCGGCGGCGGGGCCGGTCGGGCGGGTGGTCCGGCGGGTGGTCCGGCCGGTGGTCCGGCCGGTGGTCGGGCGGGTGGTGCGTCACGGCGTGACGACGGCGAAGTTCGGGTCGAAGGAGTCGATCAGCGAGCCGTAGGTCTCCAGGACGCCGCGGTCGCCGTCGAGGGCCAGGTGCCCGGCCCGCTCCAGCGCCTCGACGCTCCCCGGCGCGACCAGGGCGCCCGCGATCACGGGCTTGGGCCCGCGCAGGGTGAGCGGGCCGTCGGAAGCCCCCGGCCGCGCGTTCAGCACGCCGTTCGCGACCCGCACGGACCACGTCTGGTCCAGGTCGGTGAACGCGACGTCGAACCGCAGGTCGACCTCGGCCGCCTTCTCCCCGATGACGTGCACCGCGGCGAAGTCGAACAGGATGTCGACCGGCATCGCCGCGATGCTGTCCGGGCTCGCCGTCGCGAACCGCGCCGGGATGACGCCCTCGCGCAGCTCGCGGGCCGCGGTGAGGAAGATGCCCCGCCACTGCGGGCCCTCGGCCTGGTAGCCCAGCTGCTCGTACGCGTCCGCCTGCAGCTCGCGCGCCCCGCGGTGGTCGGGCTCGCCGAACACCACCGGGTGGAGCACCTCGACCGCCCAGCGGTAGTCGCCCGCCTCGAACGCGCGCCGGCCCTCCGCGACGAGCGCGTCCGCGCCGAACGCCGCGACCCAGCGGCGCGCCGACTCGACCGGCGGGTGCGGGTGCAGCGACACCGGGTCGCCGTCCCACATGCCCAGCTCCTTGGTGAACACCGCGCGCACGTCGTGGTGCACCGTGCCGTGGTACCCGCGGTTGGACCAGCGCCGCCCGAGCGCGTCCGGCAGCGCGATCACCTCGGCCGCCTCCAGCGGGGTGTACCCCTTGTTCGCGAGCCGCAGCGCCTGGTCGTGCAGGTACTTGTAGGTGTCCCGCTGCGACTCGAGGAAGTCGACCACGGCCGCGTTGCCCCACACGGGCCAGGTGTGCGGCCCGAAGTGCACCTCGACCTCGTCGCCCCAACGCACCAGCGTCTCGTCCAGGTAGCGCGCGAAGTTCCGGGCGTCCCGGGTGCGCGCCCCGCGCAGGGTCTGGATGTTGTGCAGCGAGTGGTTCGCGTTCTCCGCGCAGGTCAGCGCCTTCAGCTCCGGGATCCAGATGTGCATCTCCTCCGGCGCCTCGGTGTCCGGCGCGTACAGGAACTCGAAGGTCAGCCCGGCGATCCGGCGGCTCTGGCCCGTCTCGGTGATCGGGTCGGTCGGCGACAGGTAGGACACCGTCGCGCCGGCCGACGTCGCGATGCCGATGCCCGCGCTCACCGCCTCGCGCGGCCCGTGGTCCAGCAGGCTGTTGAACGCGTACAGCCCGCGGCGGGACATCGCGTTGCCGGCGATCACGTTCTCCCCGATCGCGTACTTGTCGAACGAGGCGATCGTCCCCGGCGCGATGATCGGGACCTTCCCGGACGCGACGTCCGCCGGGTCGACCAAGCCCTTCACCCCGCCGTAGTGGTCGACGTGCGTGTGGGTGTAGATGATCGCGACCACCGGCTTGTCGGTGACGTGCTCGCGGAGCAGCGCGAGCGCCTGCCGGGACGCCTCCACCGCCGCCGCGCAGTCGATCACGATCACGCCGTCGTCCCCGACGACGAACGTGACCCCCGCGATGTCGGTGTTCCGCACCTGGTAGATCCCGTCGACCACCCGGAACAGGCCGGCGCGGGTGATGAGCCGGGACTGCCGCCAGAGGCTCGCGTCGACGGTGTCGGGCTCGCGGAGGTCGCCGGCGCCGTCGCCGGTGCCGTCGAGGAAGGCGAACTCCGCCAGGTCGAGCGTCGGCTGCCCGGCGTCGTTCAGCACCCGGCCGTCGGGGATGTCCGCGATCTTGCCGCGGACCGCGTCCTCGAAGTCCCCGCGGTCGTCCAGGGCGTACCGGTCGCGCGCGGCGCGGAGCACCTCCCGCGTCGCCGGGGTGGCGTCCTCCGGCTGGTACGTCATGGCGGGTCCTCCGGGTTGGGCGCGGCGCGCGGGTCGTCGGGGTCGGTCCGAGCGTCACCGGCGCGGGTCGCCGCCGTCGTCGTCCGGGACGGGTGAACGCCGGGCGGCGCGGGCCGGGTCGTCGGCGGGTCATCCCCGCGGGGTGACGATCGCGGTCGGGGCCGTCCCGCAGGCTGGAGCGCGTCGGCCCCGGACCGCCGACCCCACCGCCGCACCGAGGAGGTCCCCGTGGGCGAGGCCGTCGGCCAGTCGCTGCCCGTCGCCGTCGGCGTGCTGATCAGCCCGATGCCGATCGTGGCCGTCGTGCTGATGCTGCTGACGCCGCGGGCCCGGTCGAACGCCTCGGGCGTTCCTGCTCGGCTGGGTGGTCGGCATCGCGGCGGTCGGCGCCGTGCTGGTGCTCGTGGCCGGCGCGGCGGGTGCGGCGGGCGACGGCACGCCCCCGACGTGGGCGAGCGTGCTCAAGATCGTGCTGGGCCTGCTGCTGGTGCTCCTCGCCGTCCGGAGCTGGCGGACCCGGCCCCGCGGCGGGGCGGAGCCGCCGACGCCGGGGTGGATGCGCGCGGTCGACGGGTTCACGCCGGCCCGGGCGTTCGGGCTGGCGATGCTCCTCGGCGTGGTGAACCCCAAGAACCTGCTGCTGGTCGTCTCGGGTGCGGCGGCGATCGCCGCGGCCACCACCTCGACCGGCGCGCGGCTCGGCGCGCTCGCGGTGTTCGTCGTCGTCGCGTCCCTGGGCGTGGCAGCCCCGCTCGTCGTGTACCTGGCCGGCGGCCCGCGGGCCGGCGCCGTGCTGGACGAGTTGAAGACCTGGATGGTGCAGCACAACGCGGCGATCATGGCGGTCCTGCTGCTCGTGATCGGCGCCAAGATGCTCGGCGACGGGATCGCCGCCCTCTGAGGCGGCGGCCGGCCGGGCCCGACGGTGGGAGGCAGTGATGGGTGGTCCGAGCGGGACGGGACCGGGCTTCGGCCCGGTCGAGCTGATCGCGCTGGCGTTCCCCGGGGCCGACGTCCCGGCGCCGGTGCTGGCGGAGGTCGTGGCCCTCGCCGGATCCGACAGGGTGCGGGTGGTCGACGTGGTGCTGGTCCGGCCCGACGAGGACGGGCTCGAGATCGTCGAGGTCGCCGACCTGGACGGCCCCGCGGCCGACGGGCTCGCCGACCTCGCGGACCTCGTCGGCCGCGGGCTCGCCGGCGAGCACGACCTCGGCCTCGTCGCCGAGTCCCTGCCCCCGGGCGCGAGCGCGCTGGTGCTCGTCGTCGAGCACCTCTGGGCCGCCGCGCTGGCCGGGGCAGCCCGGGAGGCCGGCGCCGTCGTCGCGCTCACCGAGCTCGTGCCCGCCGAGGTGGTCAACGCCCTCGCGGCGACCTGACCCGCTGGCCCGCCGACCCGCCGACCCGTCGACCCCCGCCGAGACCTGGAGGAACCGCCGTGCCCCTGCTCATGCCCCGCTTCGGCCGTCCCGGACTGATCGGGACCGCCGCCCGCACCGCCGTCATCGCCGGCACCGCCAGCGCGACCGCCGGCGCCGTCCGCCGCCACCAGTACACCCGCGCCGAGCAGTCGTTCGAGCAGCAGCAGCTCGCCGAGGCGGAGCACCAGCGGCGCCTCGAGGACGCGGCCCGCGACGCCGCCCGGCAGGCGGGACCGCCCCCGGAGCCGGCCGACGACGGGGGGCTCGTCGAGCAGCTCCAGCGCCTGGCCCGGCTGCACGATGCCCACGTCCTGGACGACGACGAGTTCGCCGCGGCCAAGGCGAAGCTGCTCGCGTGAGGCCGCCCCGGTGCCCGTGACCCGGAGCGCGACGCGGCCCCGCAGCCCCGCAGCGGGGCGGCGGGTGCTGCTCGCCGGGTGGGCGCTCGTGCTCGCCGTCGTGCGGGTGCCGAGCCCTCCACAGGCGCGGTGGTCGTGCTCCGTCCCCAGGGGGTCGGTCGGGGGCCGGGGGCGTGTGGGTGGCCGTCGATAGTGTTGCTTCATGGCACCTGACCTGCAGGAACACCCGGACGGCGACGTGGTCGCCGCCCCGGTGCTGCCGGTCTACGGGCCCGACGGGACCTGCCTGACCGACTACGGCCCGGACCCGGTGGTGGCGGCAGGTCGGGCGCCTCGTACGTCGGAGCAACGGCAGGTGGAGGCGATCGCGTCCTGCCCGCCGGGGCCCGTCCTGGACGCCTGGCTGCGGGACCTGGACACCTCGGTGCTGTCGCCGATGATCGCGCTCGAGGCGATCGCCGCGCAGGACCGGCTCGAGAGCCACCACCACGCGCGCAAGCTCGCCCTGGTCGCCGAGCTCGCCGGCCGCGAGGAGATGCGCCCCGACTGGTCCCCGCTGGCCGGTGCACCGCCGACGCAACGGTGCGTGGCCGCCGACGAGCTGCGCGCGCGGCTCGGGTGGTCGCAGATGACCGCCACCAAGACCGTGCACCGGGCGCTGTTCCTGGACGGGATGCTCGCCGCCACCTGCGAGGCGCTGGAGACCGGGCACGTCGACGCGGCGAAGGCCGATGTGCTGGCCACGCTGCTGCGGGACCTGCCGTACCAGGCGGCGCACGCCGTGGAGGACGCGGTGCTGCCCGAGGCGGCGCAGTGCTCGGTCAGCCAGTTCCGGCAGCGGGTCGAGCGGGAGGTCCGCCTCGCCGATCCCGACGGCGAGGCGCGACGGCACCAGCGCGAGCGACGCACCCGGCGCGTGTCCCGTCCGCGGGCCCGGGCGCACGGCATGGCCTCGATGTGGCTGGTGCTGGCCGCCGAGGACGCCGCCCGCGTGGACGGGGTGCTGCACCACGCCGCTCGCGCCGCCAAGGCGCTGGGCGACGACCGGACCCTGGACCAGCTGCGCGCCGACGGGCTGCGGGACCTCGTCGTGGGCGACGTCCCGGAGTCGGACGGGCCGGCGTTCGAGGTCCGGTTGACCGAGCCCGACCCGGCGCTACCTCAGCCGCGTCCGCCGACGGACGGCCCCTGGGTGTCCGACCGGGACGGGCCCGTGCTCCCGCGACCGGCGGAGCCGATCCCCACCGCCACGCTCGTCCCGGTGGACGGCGCCGCGGAGCACGCCGCTGCGGACCCCGGCAGCGGGCTGTCGCGGGTGCCCCTCCCGGGCTCCGCCCCCGTCGCGGTGGCCGGTGCGGCGCCGCCCGCCCCCGGAGCGGTGGCCGCGTCCGCCGACCAGCGTGTTCGCGATCGCTGCACCGGCCGCCCCGGGGCAGAGGTCCGCATCACCATCAGCGCCTCCACCCTCCTGGGCCTGGACGACGCCCCGGCCGACCTCGACGGGCACGGCCCGATCGACGCGGTCTGCGCCCGGGCCCTTGCCGCCGGCGGGGTCTGGCGGCGGGTCGTCACCGACCCGATGACCGATCGGGTCCTGGACGTCGGCCGCGTGCGGTACCGGCCTCCGGTCGCGCTGGACGAGCTCGTCCGCACCCGCGACGGGACCTGCGCGTTCCCCGGCTGCACCGTGCCCGCCTGCCGGTGCGACCTCGACCACACCGTCGAGTACCGTCCCCAGCCCGGCGCCGACCCCGACGAGCCCCCGGGCCGCACGGACGCGGACAACCTGGGTCCGGTCTGCCACCGGCACCACCGGCTGAAGACCGACGGCGGGTTCCGGCTGCGGCAGCTCGAGCCCGGCCTGTTCGAGTGGATCACCCCCACCGGCCACCGCTACCTCACCCGGCCGGGCACCGGGCAGTCCCACGACGCCACCGCCGACCCGTACGACGCGCCACCACCGTTCTGACCCCGGGCGGCAGCACCGTGGAGGACGCCCCGCAGCACCGCGGCGAGCCCCGGCAGCACTCCGTCCTCGCAGGTGTGGGTAGGCGGTGCCGGCATCGGAACATGCGGATCAGGCATCAGGTGACGGTGTTCGACACGGCGGACCTGGCGACGGAGAGCACGTTCTGGGCCGGGGTCCTCGACGGGAGGGTCGAGCCCGAGGACGACTGGCACATGCTCGACGTCGACGGGTAGCCGCGGGAGGGTTCCAGCCGGCCGACGACCCAGACGCCGCCTAGGCCCCGCCGACCCCCACGAGGTGCTCGCGCTCCGCGAGGTGCCGGGCGACCTCGGCCGGGTCGGTGCGGGCCGACAGGTAGCCCAGGTAGCCGTCGGGGCGGATCAGCGCGGCGCCGTCGTGGCCGATCCCGAACCGGTCGGCGACGACGCCGCCGGGGTCGACCAGCACCGGGCCGTCGGCGGACGCGTCGGACCCCGCCACCACCGCCGGCCGCACCGGGACCACCGTGCCGAGGCCGCCGAGCACCCGGCGCAGCCGCTCGTGCGACGTCCGGGACAGGCAGGTCGTCAGCAGCAGGTGCCCGGGGCGGCGCAGCAGGTCGCCGACCCGCGCGGGCGCTCCCGCGGCGTCCGAGAGCCCGGCCGGGTCGGGCGCGTGGTCGCCCGGGCAGGCGCCGCGCACGCCGTCCCCGCCGCCCACCGCCGGGCTCCCCCGGTACCGCAGCCGCACCTCGGCCAGGCTCGCCGCGACCGCCTCGCCGACCGCGGGCAGGTGCCCGAGCAGCAGCAGGCCGACGTCGCGCAGGTGCGCGCGGGGGCCCGGTGTGGCCATCGCCCGCGTGAGCCGGGTGGTCTGCCGGACGACGGCGGCCCCGACCGGGTGCCGCTCCGCGTGGTAGCTGTCGAGCAGCGCGTCCCCGGCGCGCCCGGTGCTGACCAGCGCGAGCTTCCACGCGAGGTTGACCGCGTCCTGCATGCCGGTGTTCATGCCCTGGCCGCCGGCGGGGCTGTGCACGTGCGCCGCGTCGCCGGCCAGCAGCACCCGCCCGCGGCGGTACTGCTGCACCTGCCCGTGGTGCACCTCGAACCCCACGAGCCACCGCGGGTCGCTGAGCCGCCAGTGCTCCCCCATCCGCTCGTCGACGAGCCGCTGCACCTCCGCGAGCGTCGGCGACCCCGGCGGACCGGGTGCGGCGACCTGCACCAGGAACCGGGTCCGCCCGTCCGGCATCGGGAACGCCCCGGAGACGCCGTCGGCGCTCGCGAACAGCCGGATCGTGTCCGAGGCGAGGGTGGTCGCGGCGGCGACGTCGGCGAACAGGAAGTGCTCGCCGTGGAAGACGCCCTCGATCCGCTCGCCGACCGCCGCGCGGACCCGGCTGTGCCCGCCGTCGGCGCCGACGACCCAGCCGACGCGCGCCCGCTCGGGCCCGGCGGCGGACTCGAGCGTGACGTCGACGCCGCCGTCGTCCTGGGCCAGGTCGGTGAGGCGCACCCCGCGCTCGACGACGACGCCCAGCCGCGCGGCCAGGTCCGCGAGCACCGCCTCGGTCACCGGCTGCGGGGTGTCGAGCGCACGCGGGTACCGGGAGTCGATGCCGCGGGTGGACGCGCGCAGGCGCAGGGTGCCCGCCGCGCCGGAGCGCACCTCGACGGCGGTGATCTCGACCGCCCGGCCGGCGAGCTCGTCCAGGACGCCCATCGCCGCGAGGTGCTCCTGGGTGCGGGCGTGCACGATGACGGCGCGCGACTGCGCCGTGGGCTCCGGCAGCGCGTCGACCACCCGGACCCGGGCGCCCTGGCGGGCGAGCTCGCAGGCGGCGGTCAGACCGACCGGGCCCGCGCCGACGACGAGCACCGTCGACGACCCGCCCCTGCCGCCGGCCATCGCGCTCCCCCGTCCGGTCGCCCTCGCCGTCCCCGGGCCTGACGCCCGCCGCGTGCCCGCGCCCGCGCCCCACCGTGTCCGCGCGCGCCGCCGCGCGGCCTCACCCGCCGCGGATGACCCGGCCCGGGCAGTCCCGGGGCCGTCAGCCCGGCTGCCGGCGGGCCACCGCGGCCGCCAGTACCGGCGCGCCCTCGCCGGCGAGCCGCGCGACCGCCGACGGGCGGCCGGCCATCGCCATGACCAGGTCGAGCGTCGTGCCGGTGACCTCGGGGCCGTCGCCGCTGCGGAACCCGCCGTCGTCGGCGACGAGCCGGACGCCCTTGGCGACGGTGCGGGACGCCACGGCGAAGTCCCGCCGCGCGTAGCCCGCCGCGACGGCCTCGACGGCGTCCGGGGCAGGCGAGCCGGGCAGCCCCAGCGGCTCGCGGACGTCGGTGCCGTGCACGACGACCTCGCCGAGCCACGCCCACAGGTCGCCGGTCGGCGCCGCCCGCGCGTCGACGACCGCCCGGAAACCGGCGAGCGTGTCCGCCGGCGCCGGGCCGCGGTGCTCCGCCAGCCGCCGCGCGTTGTGCCGGTCGGCGTCGAACCGCGCGGCCGCGATGCTGCGCAGCCACGCCCAGCGCCCGGTGCTCGCCCCGGCGGTGAGGTGGGCGACGACGTCCTCGACCGACCAGTCGCCGCACAGCGTCGGCGCCGACCACGCCTCCGGGGGCAGCGCCGCCAGCTCCGCGGCGAACCGCGCCCGCTCCTCCCGGATCGCCGACCAGTACCGCTCGGGTGCCCAGGGGGCCATCGCGTCGCTCCTCGTCCTCGGTGCCCCGGCCGGTCAGGCGGGGAGGGCGAGCTCGCCCCGCACGATGCTGTCACCCGAGTGGGCCGGGTCGCCGTCGAACGGCTCGGCGGACACGTCGACGACCGGGAACTCGGCGAGGTCGAGGTCCGCCGGGAGCGCGAACCGGCCCTCGTCGCCGTCGAGCAGGCCGAGCGAGACGAGGCGGGTCGCGCCGGCGTCCAGCAGCCACACCTCGCGGAAGCCGTCCGCGTCGGCGTCGGTCACGCGGACCACCAGGGTCCGGCGGCCGGCGGCGTCCTCCTCGACCTGCGCGTCGCCCGAGGCGGACCACCCCGGGAGCGCCTCGAGGCGGACCTCGGCGACGACCGTCTCGGCGTCGGGGCGCAGCGCGGCGGACACCGCCAGGCCGCCCGCGACGCTGCCGACCACCAGCCCGGCGGCCGCGGCGGCGAGCCAGGGCCCGCGGCGACGGCGGCGCGCGGCGGTGGACGCGGGGCCGGGGCCGGGAGCGGACGCGCCGAGCCCGGCCGCACCGTCCGGCGCCGCACCGTCCGAGCCCGCACCGTCCGGCGCGGCGCTGCCGAGGCCCGCGCCGCTCGGGCCCGCGCCGTCCGAGCGCGCATCGTCCCGCGCCGCGTCGCCCAGCCCCACACCGCCCGGCCCCACCCCGCCCGGCGCCACCCCGTCCGCCAGGCCGAGCTCGTCGTGCACGCGCGCCCACACCGCGTCCGGCGGCGGGACCAGCCCGGCGCCGTCGCCGGCGCGCGCCACCGCCGCCGCGGCGGCGAGCGACGCCACCTCGCGGGCGCAGTCGGCGCACGCCACGAGGTGCGCCCGCGGCGCCGCGTCGAGCGGCTCGCCGAGCGCGGCCAGCGCGACGGCGTCAGGGTCGAGGTGCGGCACCGTCCACCTCCAACCGGTCGCGCAGCCGTTGCAGGCTACGACGGATGTGGCTCTTCACCGTGCCGAGCGGCAGGCCGAGCCGTCGGGCGATCTGGTCGTGCGTGAGGTCGTCGTAGAACGCGAGCGCGAGGATCGTGCGCTGGGGCTCGCCGAGCCGGTGCAGCTCGTCGACGACGACCACGTGGTCCGCCACCCGGGCGGCCTCCGGCTCGGGGTCCCGCCCGGCCCGGGCCGCCACGGCCCGCAGGTCCCGGGCGTCGCGGCTTCGCCGGGCGAGCGCGTCGGCGACGGCGTTCCGGGTGATGCCGGTGAGCCAGGCGCGCAGCGGGCCGCGGTCGGAGCGGTAGCCGGAGCGCCCGCGCCACGCCGCGACGAACACCTGCTGGGTGACGTCCTCGGCGTCGGCCCCCGAGCCCAGCGCCCGCAAAGCCACCGTGTGCACGAAGGCCGACCAGCGCCGGTACGCCTCCGCGAGCGCCTGCTCGTCCCCCGCCTCGAACGCGCGCGCCAGGGCGTCGTCGTCCCACTCGGGCGGCGGGCGCAGGTGCGCGACGGGGCTGGACAGGGCGCGCCTCCTCGCGGGCCGGGTCCCGCCGCGGGGTGCGGGGGTCGCGGAGGCCATCATGCGCCGACCGGGGTGGCCGTGACCAGGACGTTGTCGACGTAGTGCCGCGTGTCCCGGTCGAACTCGCCGCCGCACGTGACCAGCGCGAGCCGCGGCGGACCGTCCCGGGTGAACACGTCCGGCCAGCGCGCCTCGTCCTTGGGGAACCGGGTGACCTCGGCCACGACGTAGGTCCGGGCGCTGCCGTCCGCGAGGGCGACCTCGACCGCGTCGCCGGGCCGGACGTCGACCAGGTGCACGAACGGGCCGGTCCCGCCGGACGCGACCGAGTCGACGTGCGCGGCGACGACGGTGGTGCCGGCGGGGTCGCCCGGGTCGGCGCCGAACCGGTACCAGCCGCCGCGCTCGGCGAGCGGCGGGATCTCCATCTGCCCGTCGGACGCGACGCCGACCGGGTCGACGGGGACGTCCACGTCCCGGCCCGGGATCACGACGCGCACCGGGGCGGTCGGGGACGGGGCCGCGACGGGCGGCGGCGTGGCGGGGGCGAGCGGCACGGCGGGGGCGGTCGCGGGCGGGCCGGTGGGCGACGGCGGGGTGGCCGGCGACGGCGCGGCGGTGGCCGACGGCGTCGCCGGGGACGTCACCACCTCCACCGCGGGCTGCCGCTCCGACCCCGCGAACGCCCCCGCCACCCCCGCCGCCGCCAGCCCCAGCACGACGACGACGAGGAGGGCCCCGGCCACGCCACGGGGGCTGCGGCGTGGCCGGGGGTCGGGGTCGGTGGGTGGCACGGTGCCTCCGGGTCGGGGCGACGGTGGTGGACCGGGGCGTGGGCGGCGGGGACGACGCACCCGCGCCCCGGTCGTCTCAGCGGCGGTCGCGCGCGGTCGCGCGGGCCCGGCGCACCGGCCGGACCGCGCCGACGACCGCGACGAGCGCCAGCAGCGTGGCCGCCGCGACCCACGGCGCCGCGGACCCCTGCTCGGCCGCGGTGCCGAGCTCGCCGGACGGCACGCCGCCCGGGGCGGAGTGCAGCCCGTCGATGGTCTGCACCGCGAGCGCCAGGTTGCCCGCGTCGAGCGAGCCCCAGGCGTACACGATCGTGTCGGCGCCCTCGGCGATCGTGAGGTCGGTCGGGCCGAGCACCGGCGTGGTGGTGCCGGTGGCGGCGACCGCCGCGGACACGGTCCCGGCCGGCACGGTGAGCGACTGCTCGTCGGGGTTGGCCAGGTTGGTCACGACCGGGCTGCCGCCGGCGAGCACGTCGACCGCCGGCGCGGCCGCCACGTGCCGGACGGTGAGGCGACCCTGCCCCGCCGGCACCGCGGAGGTGTCGTTGGTGAACAGCGTCGCGGTCGGGTCGCCGGTGGCGGTGAGGTGCGCGACCGCGGTGTAGCTGCCGCCCGCCTCCAGCGTCACGTCGACCGGGCCGATCGCGGGCTGGCTGTCGTCGGCGGCGTCGGCGGCGGTGATCGCGAGCGTGTGCGCGCCGGCCGGCACGTCCAGTGGACCGGCGAGCGTGCCGGGCGTGAAGTCGTCGAGGGTGCGGGTGCCGTCGACGTACACGTCGACGGTGAGGTCGGGGACGCCGTGCAGGACGGCGAGCGAGGCCGTCCCGCCGGTGGCGGCGGTGGCGGGCAGCGCGGCGGCGGCCACCAGCAGCGCCGAGCCGATGCCGGCGGCGGCGAGGGTGACGGACGGACGATGACGCATGGGGTGCTCCTCGTTCCTGGCCCCACGACCGGGGCGGGGACGTGCTGACATCCCCTCTACGCCCCGCGCGCCCCGCCCGGATGCACCAGATGTCCGGAAATGTCCGCGCGGTCATCCGAGCGGGTCCCGGGCACCCGGCGGCGGCGCCCCGCCCCCGCCCCGCACCTACCGCAGGAAGCCCGTGACCACGTCGTGCAGCGCCGCCGTCGTGAGCTCCAGGCTCGCGACGTCCACCCGCTCGTCGTTGCCGTGGAACAGGCCGCGCCAGGTGCCCGCGTCCCACGTCGGCGAGAGCAGGCCGAACCCGTACGCCGGGATCCCGCGCCGCCGGTAGAACCGGCCGTCGGTGCCGCCGGTGCCCAGCGTCGGCAGCACCGGGGCCCCGCCCGCGCGGTCGCCGACCGCCTTCTCGATCACCCGGTACAGCTCGGTGTCCGTCGGCGACAGCGACGGCTCGCCCCACCGGTCACCCTCGACGACCACGTGCGGTGCGAGGTCGCCCACCGCCTCCGCCAGCAGCGCGTCCACGTCGGCGGGCCGCGCGCCCGGCAGCACCCGGATGTCGAGCGTGATCTCGGCGTGCCCGGGGATGACGTTCGGCTTGCTCCCGGCGTGCAGCACCGTGGGCGCGACCGTGGTGTGCGTGGTCGCGTGCGCCACCGGGGCGATCGCGCCGAGCAGCGGCAGCACCTCGTCCAGCCGGTCCGGGTCGAGGGCCGCCGCGCGGACGTCGGCCGGCAGGTCGAGCGCCTCGACGTACCGGCGCCACAGGTCGCCGATCACGACCGGCCCGCGCAGCGCGGCGATCCGCCGCACCGCCTCGGCGGCGAGCACGATCGCGTTCCGGCTGCCCCACGGGCCCGAGCCGTGGCCGGGGGTGCCGACGACCCGCAGCCGCCGGGCCGCGCCGCCCTTCTCCCCCACCGCCAGCGTGCGGTGCGCGCCGACCGGGACGCCGCCCGACTCGGTGAGCACGTGGTCGGCGTGCACCAGGTCCCAGCGGTGCGTGGTCAGCCAGTCGACGCCCCACACGCTGCCGTGCTCCTCGTCGGCGACGGCGGCGAGCAGCAGGTCGCCCGACAGCGGGACGCCCGCGGCCGCGACCGCGCGGGTGACCACCGCGTAGGCGGCCGTCAGCCCGAGCATGTCGATCGCGCCGCGCCCCCACACCCAGCCGTCGACCAGCTCGCCGCCGAACGGGTCCCGGGTCCAGCCCTCCGGCTCGACGGGGACGACATCGGTGTGGCCGACCAGGCCGAGCGACGGGGCGCCGGGGACGCGGCCCTCGACCCGGGTGACCAGGGACGCGCGGCCGGGCTGCGGCTCGACGATCTCGAGGTCCAGGCCGGCGCCGTCCAGGTAGTCGGCGATCGTCCGGGCGTTGCGGATCTCCTGGCCCGACTCGACGGTGCCCTCGTTGACGCACGCGTTCCGGATGAGCGCCTGCAGCAGCTCGGTGGTCTCGCCGGCCAGGCGGGCGGCGTCGGGCAGGGTCGTGGTCACCGGGTCTCCTGGGGGGTGGGGCGGGCAGCGGTCCGCACGCGGCGGCCCGGGATCGCCGCGATCAGCTCGCGCGTGTAGGCCTCCCGCGGATCGAGCAAGATCGCCTCGGCGGTGCCCTGCTCCACGAGCCGGCCGTCGCGCAGCACGCCCACGTGGTCGGCGACCTGCCGGACCACCGCGAGGTCGTGCGAGATGAACAGGTAGGTCAGCCCGTGCTCGGCCTGGAGCCGGACCAGCAGGTCGAGGATCTGCGCCTGCACGGACACGTCGAGCGCGGACACCGGCTCGTCGAGGACGACCAGGTCCGGCCGCAGGGCGAGCGCCCGGGCGATCGCCACCCGCTGCCGCTGCCCGCCGGAGAGCTCGCGCGGGCTGCGCCGGGCCGCGTCCGCGGGCAGCGCGACGTCGGCCAGCAGCTCGCGCACCCGCTCGGCGCGCTCCGCCCGGGTGCCGACGCCGTACGCGCGCAGCGGCTCGGCGATCACCTCGGCGACCGTGAACCGCGGGTCGAGCGAGGCGTACGGGCTCTGGTAGACGACCTGGAACCCGCGGCGCAGCCGGCGCAGGGCCTCGCCGCGCGCGCCGGTGACGTCCTCGCCGCGGAACCGCACCCGCCCCGCGGTGGGGCGCTCCAGGTGCAGGGCGAGCCGGGCGGTCGTGCTCTTGCCGGAGCCCGACTCGCCGACCAGGGCGTACGTGGTCCCGCGCTCGACGCGCAGGCTCACGCCGTCGACGGCGACCAGCGAGCGGCCGGCCGCGCCCGCGACGCCGCGCGGGAGCGTGAACTCCTTGCGCACGCCGACCAGCTCCAGCACCGGCGCCACCTCGGCGGCCGGCGACGCGGCGGCCGGCGCTGCGGTGGCGGGCGCGGCGGTGGCCGGCGCTGCGGTGGCGGGCGCGGCGGTGGCCGGCGCGGCGGCGGTGGCGGACACGGCGGTGGCCGGCGCCGCTCCCGGCTGCTCGCGGCCCGACGTCCCCGCCGCCCCCAGCCGCCCGCTCGCGAGGCTCGGCGCCGCCGCGATCAGCTGCCGCGTGTACGGGTGCCGCGGCGCCCCCAGCACCTCGTCCGCGGTGCCCTCCTCGACCACGACCCCGCTCTCCAGCACCACGATCCGGTCGGCGCGGTCCGCGGCGACCCCGAGGTCGTGGGTGATCAGCAGCAGCGCCGTCCCGCGGTCGCGGACCAGTGTCTCCAGGTGGTCGAGGATCCGCCGCTGCACGGTGACGTCGAGGGCGCTGGTCGGCTCGTC
>NZ_DASQCJ010000075.1:0-13059 GCF_035634735.1 Cellulomonas sp. | reverse complement strand
GACGTCCAGGACGGTCCCGGACAGCGGGTCGGTGACGATGCGTTGCCAGCTGGACCCGAGGTCCAGGGCCATCGCGCGGGCCTGCTGGGCGTCGATCGGCCCGTACCCGGCGAGGTCACCGGGCTCGTCGTCGGCACCCATGAGCGTCGACAGGGAAAGGGTGACGTGCACGACGGTCCGCGGGCCGCTCGGGCACACGTGCCCGGGGTGAGCCGGCGCGGCTTCCACGGGGGCCGCCT
Source organism: Cellulomonas sp. (assembly GCF_035634735.1). Lineage (GTDB taxonomy): Bacteria > Actinomycetota > Actinomycetes > Actinomycetales > Cellulomonadaceae > Cellulomonas. Next base: position 12,820 of record NZ_DASQCJ010000075.1, on the reverse strand, counting down.
CGCTCGCCTCACCCTCGCTCTCCCCGCCGTCGGGCGGCACGGCCCGTGTCGGCGCGTCCGCGCCCGCGGCGCCGGCCGGCACACCGAAGGCGTCCAGGTCCTCGTGAGCCCAGCCGCGTTGGGACGGCAGCACCGTGCCGTCGGGTGCCACGACGTGCTCGGACCGGCCCAGCAGCCGGTCGACGAGCTCGTCCGCCCGGAGCTGGTCCAGCGTCCGCGCGTCCCCGGCCTCGCGGGACCGTCGGGCGAGGGCGTCGAGCATGCCGTCGACCCGCACGGCGTCGGCCGCCGGGAGCACGGCCCAGAGACCGGCCATGCCGTCCTGCAGGATCCGCGGCCGGGAGACCACCCGGCAGTCGCGAGCGGCCCGGTGCCGATCGGCGACCCCCTCCGGGTCCACCCTGTTCAGCGCCCGGGCGACGTCGGCGCGGACCTGCTTCACCGACCGGCCCGCCACCCGCGGCAGCACCTCCGCCTCGACGGCCGCGGCCACGTGCGCGGGCTCGTCGCCGGCGCCTTGCACGATCGCGCGCGCCTTGGCGGGGTGGATGCGCCCGTCGGCCAGGGCGGCGCCGGTGTCGGCCAGGGCGTCGGCGTAGGCGCGGCCCTCGCGGATGAGCATCTTCGCCTCGCCCGGAGGGACGAGCAGCCGCGCGGACAGGTCGGCCGCGGCGATGTCGGCGTGCACGAACGCGCTGCCCTCGGGCAGCGACCGGCATACCGCGGCCAGGTCCGGGTGCCGCAGGTCGGGGTGGCGCGCCAGCGCGGCAGCCGCGGCGGTCTCGAGGGCGTGCGCGTGCGCGGCGATCCTCCGGGCCTGGACGGCGACCTCGGGCAGCTCGTACGACGGCAGCGCGGCCAGGTCGAGGGCCTGGAGCTCCGCCAGCAGCGCCGCCCCGGCCGGCATCGCGTCCAGCCTCTCCCCGAGGCCGTCGCCCGCATCCGCGTTCCCGGCGACCGCGACGGCAGGGGCGTCGCGGTCTAGGTCGGGAGGGGTGCGTTCCTGCACGTCATCGGGCATACGAACACGCTAGGACCCGCCGCCGACACGCTCCGGCGCAGGGCACCGCGGCCTGGGGACGACGCATCACGTCGAGCCTGTGGAGGACTCGGCGCCCGCCCACCGAGCGCCACCGACCCCCGCGCCGCACGCACCCGGACGGCCGAGCTCCGCCCGGGACGCCACGTCAGCCCCCTGCGCCGCCCCACCACGCCCCACCACGCCCCGCCACGCCCTCGGCGAACCCGGGCCCCGGGCCGGGGCGTGTGTCAGACCTCCGTCGTACGGTTGACGCATGCGTCCCGTGACCGACCTGCAGCGCACCGTCGCCCCGTTCGAGGTGGTGTCCGAGTACAAGCCCTCCGGCGACCAGCCGCAGGCCATCGCCGAGCTCGCCCAGCGCATCCAGGCGGGGGAGAAGGACGTCACGCTGCTCGGCGCCACCGGTACCGGCAAGTCGGCGACGACGGCCTGGCTGATCGAGAAGCTGCAGCGCCCCACGCTCGTGATGGCGCCGAACAAGACGCTGGCCGCGCAGCTCGCCAACGAGTTCCGCGAGCTGCTGCCGAACAACGCGGTCGAGTACTTCGTGTCGTACTACGACTACTACCAGCCCGAGGCGTACATCGCGCAGACGGACACCTACATCGAGAAGGACTCGTCGATCAACGACGAGGTCGAGCGGCTCCGGCACTCGGCGACGTCCTCGCTGCTGACCCGCCGGGACGTGGTCGTGGTCGCCTCGGTGTCCTGCATCTACGGCCTCGGCACGCCGCAGGAGTACGTCGACCGGATGGTGACCCTCGACGTGGGCGACCAGGTGGACCGCGACGCGCTGCTCCGGCAGTTCGTCTCGATGCAGTACTCCCGCAACGACATGGCGTTCACCCGCGGCACGTTCCGGGTCCGCGGCGACACCGTGGAGATCATCCCGGTGTACGAGGAGCTCGCGATCCGCATCGAGTTCTTCGGCGACGAGATCGAGGCGATCCAGACGCTGCACCCGCTCACGGGCGAGGTCGTGCGGAACGAGAAGCAGGTGCACGTCTTCCCGGCGACGCACTACGTGGCCGGGCCGGAGCGCATGGAGCGGGCGATCGGCGGCATCGAGCACGAGCTCGAGGAGCGGCTCAAGGACCTGGAGCGGGCGAACAAGCTGCTCGAGGCGCAGCGGCTGCGCATGCGGACGACCTACGACATCGAGATGATGCGCCAGATCGGCTCGTGCTCGGGCATCGAGAACTACTCGCGGCACATCGACGGCCGCGCGCCCGGGACGGCGCCGAACACGCTGCTCGACTACTTCCCCGAGGACTTCCTGCTCGTCATCGACGAGTCCCACGTGACCGTGCCGCAGATCGGCGCGATGTTCGAGGGCGACATGTCCCGCAAGCGGAACCTGGTGGACTTCGGCTTCCGCCTGCCCAGCGCCATGGACAACCGGCCGCTGCGCTGGGAGGAGTTCGTCGAGCGGATCGGCCAGACGGTCTACCTGTCGGCGACGCCCGGCGACTACGAGCTGGCGATGTCGGACGGCGTGGTCGAGCAGATCATCCGCCCGACCGGCCTGGTCGACCCGCAGGTGGTCGTCAAGCCCACGAAGGGCCAGATCGACGACCTGCTGGAGGAGATCCGGCTCCGCGTGGAGAAGGACGAGCGCGTGCTCGTCACGACGCTCACCAAGAAGATGGCCGAGGACCTCACGGACTACTTCCTGGAGAAGGGCGTCCGGGTCCGCTACCTGCACTCCGAGGTGGACACGCTCCGCCGCGTCGAGCTGCTCCGCGAGCTGCGCATGGGCGAGTACGACGTGCTGGTGGGCATCAACCTGCTCCGCGAGGGCCTCGACCTGCCCGAGGTGTCGCTGGTCGCGATCCTGGACGCGGACAAGGAGGGCTTCCTCCGCTCGGGCAAGTCGCTCATCCAGACGATCGGCCGCGCGGCGCGCAACGTGTCGGGCCAGGTGCACATGTACGCGGACAAGATCACGCCCGCGATGCAGCTCGCCCTGGACGAGACGGACCGCCGCCGCGAGAAGCAGATCGCGTACAACACCGAGCACGGGATCGACCCGCAGCCGCTGCGCAAGAAGATCGGCGACATCACCGACCTGCTGGCGCGCGAGGACGCGGACACGGCGGAGTTGCTGGGCGGCGCCGGCCGCCAGGCCAGCCGCGGCAAGGCGCCGGTGCCGGGCCTCGGCTCGAAGGCGGGCCCCCCGACGGAGCGCACGAAGCTCGCGGGTGCGGCGGCGGGCGAGCTCGCCGGCCTCATCCAGGAGCTGACCGACCAGATGCACGTCGCGGCGGGGGAGCTGCAGTTCGAGCTAGCGGCCCGGCTGCGCGACGAGATCTCCGGGCTGAAGAAGGAGCTCCGGCAGATGCACGCCGCGACGGCCTGACCGCGCCCGGCGCAGGACACCCCGTGCCCGCGCGCGGCGCGGGGCAGCGCACCACCGACGTTCGGAGGCACGCATGGCGCTCGAGGTGCAGGTCGTGATGGACGCGCGGTCGCCGCGCGCCCTCGGCGCGTTCTGGGCGGTCGCGCTCGGGTACGTCGAGGAGCCGCCACCGGCGGGCTTCGACTCGTGGGACGCGGCGCTGGACGCCTGGGGCTTCCCGCCCGAGGACCGGGACCTCGCGTACGCGGTCGTGGACCCCGCCGGTGCCGGCCCGCGCGTGTTCTTCCAGCGGGTGCCCGAGGGCAAGACGGTGAAGAACCGGGTGCACCTGGACGTGCGCTACTCGGCGGCCCAGGGGGTCGACCGCGAGGACCGCGCGGCCAAGCTCGCCGCCGCCCGCGAGCACGCCGCGGCGCTGGTCGACGCCGGCGCGACGGTGCTCCGCGAGGTGGACGACCCGCGTGAGGGCGCGTGGGTGGTCATGGCGGACCCGGAGGGCAACGAGTTCTGCGTGACGTGACCGGCCGGTGCGCCGACGGGACGAGCCCCCGCGCCGGCCGCGCACCCACCCGCACCCGCAACCGCCCGCAGCCACCCATGACGTGCGTCACATGCCGCTCCGCGGACGCCGCGCGGTGCGCGTAGGACCGATGACCTATGCTGGCGCACGCAGTGGAGGGGAGTATCCCGACACGACGCCCCCGTCATCACGGTCGTCGACGACGCCGACCCGGGACGTCGGCCCGGTCGACGGGTGGGAGAGACCTCCGGTACTCAGCCGTCTCTTCATTCGTCTGTACCGGAGGAAAACCCTATGTCCGTGGACCTGTGGGTCTGGATCGCGACCGCCGTCGCGATCGTCGGGATGATCCTGTTCGACTTCTTCGCGCACGTCCGCACGCCGCACGCGCCGTCGTTCCGCGAGGCCGCCACGTGGTCGGCGATCTACGTCGGCCTGGCGATCGTGTTCGGCGTCGGCCTCGGCTTCGTGTGGGGCTGGGACCACGGCACGGAGTACTTCGCCGGGTACGTGACCGAGAAGAGCCTGTCGGTCGACAACCTCTTCGTCTTCCTCATCATCATGACGAAGTTCGCGGTGCCCCGGGAGTTCCAGCAGAAGGTGCTGCTGGTCGGCGTCGTGATCGCGCTGGTGCTGCGCACGGTGTTCATCCTGCTGGGCGCCGCGGCGATCGAGCAGTGGTCCTGGGTGTTCTACATCTTCGGCGCGTTCCTCGTGTACACCGGCGTGAAGCTGGCGAAGGAGAAGCACGACGACGACGAGCTGGCGCACGCCGGCGAGGAGAAGGACGGGGTCGCGGTCCGGCTGCTCAAGCGGGTGTTCCCGACGGTCGACGAGTACCACGGCGACCGCCTGACGACGAAGATCGACGGCAAGCGGTTCATCACCCCGATGCTCGTCGTGATGGTCGCGATCGGCGCCACGGACGTGCTGTTCGCGCTCGACTCGATCCCGGCGATCTACGGCCTGACCCAGGAGCCGTACATCGTGTTCACCGCGAACGCGTTCGCGCTGCTCGGCCTGCGCCAGCTGTACTTCCTGATCGGCGGCCTGCTGGAGCGCCTGGTGTACCTGAACAAGGGCCTCGCGTTCATCCTGGCGTTCATCGGCCTGAAGCTGGTGTTCCACGCGATGCACGTGAACGAGCTGCCGTTCATCAACGGCGGCGAGCACATCGAGTGGGCCCCGGAGATCCCGACGTGGCTGTCGCTGCTCGTGATCCTGGGTACGCTCACCGTCGCGACCGTCGCGAGCCTGGCCAAGACCCGGCGCGACCGGGACGCCGCTCCCGCCTTGACCGACGAGCAGGAGCCCGCCGCCAGCAAGGAGCACTGACCCCCGCATGGACGTCTCGCCTCTCGTCTGGATCGTGTCGTTGGGCCTCGCCGCCGCCGTCCTCGTCGTGGACGTCGCGGTGGTGGGCCGGCGGCCGCACATCCCGACGACGGCGGAGTGCCTGCGCTACCTCGGGGTGTACATCGGGCTCGCGCTCGCGTTCGCCGTGGTCGTCGCCCTCGTGTGGGGCGGCGGCCCGGCGGGCGAGTTCGTCGCCGGCTGGCTGACGGAGTACTCGCTGTCGGTGGACAACCTGTTCGTGTTCCTGCTGATCATGAGCCGGTTCGCGGTGCCGCGGCAGTACCAGCAGACGGCGCTGCTGATCGGGATCATCCTGGCGCTGGTGTTCCGCGGGATCTTCATCGGGATCGGCGCGGCGGCGATCGCGTCGTTCTCCTGGGTGTTCTACCTGTTCGGCGCGTTCCTGGTGTGGACGGCCGTGAAGGTGGCGCGCGAGGGCGTGGGGGAGGACGCGGACGAGGCGGCCGAGGACTACAAGGCGCCGGCCCTGGTGCGGGTGGTGCAGCGGTTCCTGCCGACGACCGACGGGTACGACGGCGTCCGCCTGACGGCGAAGGTCGACGGCCGGCGGCACGTGACGCCGATGCTGCTCGTGCTGGTGGCCATCGGCGCGACGGACCTGCTGTTCGCCTTCGACTCGATCCCCGCCGTGTTCGGGCTGACCCAGGAGCCGTACCTGGTCCTGATGGCGAACGTGTTCGCGCTGATGGGCCTGCGCCAGCTGTACTTCCTGCTCGGCGGGCTGCTGACCCGGCTGCGCTACCTCAACATCGGCCTGGGCGTGCTGCTGGGGTTCATCGGCGTGAAGCTGGTGCTGCAGGCGCTGCACGAGAACACGCTGCCGTTCCTCAACGGCGGCGAGCCGGTCGGCTGGGCGCCGGAGCTGCCGTCGTGGGTGTCGCTCGCGGTGATCGTGGTGACGCTGGGCCTGACCGCGGTGACGAGCATCGCGGCCTCCCGCCGGGACGAGCGCCGCGCGGTCGCGGCGACCCCCGCCGAGCGGGTCGAGGGCGCGGAGGACCGCCGGGCCTGACCGCCCGGACGGCCCCGACGGCCCCGGCGGCCCGGCCGCCCGCGCCGCCGTCCGTCAGGCGCCCGCCGCCGCCCAGGGGCCGAGGACCAGGTTCCACGCCCGGATCTCGACGTCGGCGATCACGCCGGCCCGCGCGAACGGGTCGTCGGCGAGCAGCACCTCGAGCGCCGCGACGTCGGCGGCCTCGAAGACGAGCAGGGCGCCGGGCGCCCCGTCGGTGAACGGGCCGGAGCCGCGGAGCAGGCCGCGGTCGGCGAGGCCGCGCAGGTAGGCGCGGTGCTCGGGGCGGACCTCGTCCTGCAGGTCGGCGCGCTGGTCGTAGGTGTACCGGACGGCGAAGGTGGCCATGCCGCCATCCTGCCGCACGTGCCAGAGTGGGCGGCATGACCCGCACCACCGCGCCGCGCACGCTGCTCACCGACGACCTGCTCGCCCGCGCGGCAAAGCGCGCCCCGGTGCACGACCGGGAGAACACGTTCCCGCACGCCGACCTGGCGGACCTGCGCGAGGCCGGCTACCTGCGCGCGTTCGTCCCGGAGGCGCTCGGCGGGGCGGGGCTGTCGCTGGCGGAGGTCGCGCGGGAGCAGGCGCGGCTGGCCGGTGCGGCGCCGGCGACGGCGCTGGCGGTGAACATGCACCTCGTGGTGACCGGGATGGCCGCGGTGCTGGCCGCCCGCGGGGACGACTCGCTGGACTTCGTGCTCCGGGACGCGGCGGCGGGGGAGGTGTTCGCGTTCGGCAGCTCCGAGGCGGGCAACGACCTCGTGATGTTCGGCTCGCGCACCCGCGCGGAGCGGCAGCCGGACGGCGGGTACCGGTACCACGGGACGAAGATCTTCACGTCGCTGTCGCCGGTGTGGACGCGACTGGCGACGTTCGGGCTCGACGAGGACCACCCGGACGGTCCGCGCCTGGTGCACGGGGTGGTGGCGCGCGCGGACGGCGGGATCGAGACCAGGGACGACTGGGACACGCTCGGCATGCGGGCGACGCAGTCGTGCACGACGGTCCTGGCCGGGGCGTACGCGGCGCCGGACCGGGTGTTCCGCGCGCTCCCGCCGGGCCCGAGCGCCGACCCGTACGTGCTGGCGCTGTTCCAGGTGTTCGAGATCCTGCTGGCGGCCGTCTACACCGGGATCGGCCGGCGGGCGCTGGAGCTCGCGGTGGCGGCGGCGCACCGGCGGACGTCGATGAAGCACGACGGCCGGAGCTACGCGCAGGACCCGGACATCCGGTGGCGCGTGGCGGACGCGGCGATCGCGCAGGACGGGATCGAGCCGCAGGTGTGGGCGCTGGCGCGGGACGTCGACGAGGCCGTGGACCACGGCGCGCTGTGGTTCGCGAAGGTGGTCGGCCTCAAGGTGCGCGCGACGGAGACGGCCCGCGAGGTGGTGGACCGCGCGATCCGGGTGTCGGGCGGCGGGTCGTACTTCTCGCGGAGCGAGCTCGGGCGGCTGTACCGCGACGTCCTCGCGGGGCTGTTCCACCCGTCCGACGACGAGTCGGCGCACAGCACGGTGGCGAACGCCTGGCTGGGCCCGGTCGACCGCTGACCCCCCGCCGGACGCGCGACGGCCCCGGGGCGTGCTGCCCCGGGGCCGTCGCGCGTCGTGCCGCCGCGGTCGGTCAGCCGCCGATCTCGGTGGCGCAGCTCCACGCGTACTCGACGCGGTTGCCGCAGGTGGACCCGAACGACTCGTACTCGGTCCCGAAGTCGGAGTCCAGGTAGAGGTCGTCGCACGCCGTGCCGCTGCCGGCCGCGCAGGCGTCCCACAGGGCGTCGAGCTCGGGGTCGTCGCCGTAGGCCTGCGCGCCGGTGCTGCTGCCGAGGTCGGTGCCCTCGTCGGTGCCCTCCGTGTCCTCGGGGAGGGCCGAGTCGCAGTAGGTGCTGCCGTCGGTGGTGTCGCCGCAGGTGCGGCCGAACTCCTCGTACTCGGAGCCGGCCGGCGCGCTCGACCACAGGGAGTCGCAGGCGGCGAGGTCGCCGGACCCGCAGGCGTCCCACAGTGCGTCGAGCTCGGCGTCGTCGCCGTAGGCCCACCGCTCGGGGTCGACGGAGGTGCACAGGGTGCTGCCGTCCGTGCGCCCGCCGCAGGTGTTGCCGAACTCCTCGTCGTCCGACCCGGACCGCGAGTCGAAGTACAGGTCGTCGCACGCCTCCATGTCGCCGGACGCGCACGACGAGCGGAGCTCGGCCATCTGGTTGTTGTGCGAGACGACCGCGGCGCCGATGGTCACGCCGAGGACGACCCAGCTGAGCACGCCCAGGCCGCCGAGCACGAGGCCTGCGATCGCGAGGCCGCGGCCCTGCGTGCCGTTCTTCTTCGTGCGGCGCAGGCCGAGGATGCCCAGGACGATGGCGACGACGCCGGTCCCCAGGATGCCGGTGACGAGCGCGGCGATCGACACGCCGTCGGTGCGCGGCGCCTGCTGGTACTGGTTCGGCGAGTACGGGGCCTGCGGGTAGCCGCCGCCCGGGTAGCCGGCGCCCGGCTGGGGGTAGCCGCCACCGGGAGGCGGGTAGCCGCCGCCCGAGCCCGGGTAGCCGCCGCCGGGGGCCGGGTAGCCCGCGCCCTGCTGCTGCGCCGGGTCGCCCGCGGGCTGGCCGTACGCGCCGCCCTGGCCGGGGGCCGGGGAGCCGGCGCCCTGCTGCTCGCCCGGCGCGGCGTACGGCGAGGACGCCGGGTACGCGGCGGTGGGGGCGTCGGAGCCGGGCGCGGCCGACGTCGGGTACGCGGCCGTCGGCGCGTCCGAGCCCGGTGCGCCGTACGGCGACGCGGTCGGGTAGACCGCGGTGGGCGTGGTCGGGTACGCCGCGGTGGGCGCCTCGGAGCCGGACGTCGGCGGGGTCGGCCAGGACGGGGCGGCCTCGTAGCCCGAGGGCGCGGGCCCGGAGGCGGGGGTGGCCTCGTAGCCGGAGGGCGCGGGCGCGGCGGGGCGGCCGGTGCCGCTGCCCGGCGTGGGCCAGGCGCTGCTGCCGGGCTGCGGCTCGGGCTGCTGCCCGGGCTGCTCGGGCTGCTGCCCGGGTTCCGGCGTGGCGCTGCCGTCGTTCGACATGGACGTCCTCTCGCTTCTTGTGACGGGGCTGTGCGTCACTATGGCAGAGGCGTTCCGACCAGGACGAGCGCGTCCACGCCCGACATGTCCCGTTCACCCGGCGGCAGGAGGCGGCGCCCCCGCGGCGCCCTCACCAGCCCCGCGCGCGCCACCGGGTCAGGTGCGGCCGCTCGGCCCCGAGGGTGGTGTCCCGCCCGTGCCCTGGGTAGACCCAGGTGTCGTCGGGGAACCGCCCGAACACCCGGTCCTCGAGGTCGGCCATGAGCGACCCGAACGCCGCCGGGTCCGCGGTGCGCCCCGGCCCGCCCGGGAACAGCGAGTCGCCGGTGAGCAGGTGCACCCGCCCGGGGACCGCGCCGGGCGCGCGGGCGTCGCCGGGCTCCCGGTAGGCCAGCGCGACGGCGCCGGGGGTGTGCCCCCGCAGGGCGACGACCTCGAGCCGCAGGGCCCCGACCTCGACGACGTCGCCGTGCGCCAGCGCCCGGGGCGCGGTGGTGCCGGCCGCCTCGGCCACGGCGGCCGCGTCGTCGGCGCCGGCGGCGTGCGGCGCCCCCGTGGCGGCGAGCACGGCAGCGAGGGCGCCGAGGTGGTCCCGGTGCCGGTGGGTCGTCACGACGAGCGCGAGGGGCCCGGGCGGGACGTCGCCGGGCGACCCCGCCCGCACGAGGTCGAGCAGCCGGTCGGGCTCGGCCGCGGCGTCGACCAGCAGCCGCGCGCCGGTGCGCCGGCAGGCGAGCACGTACGCGCCGTTGTCCATCGGCCCGACGGAGAGCTTGCGCAGCACGACCTCGTCGAGCACGCGCACGGCGGCCGGCCCCTCGGGCTCGACGTCCCCGGTGTACCCGCCGCCGCCCGCACCGCCGCCGACGCCGGCCGCCCCGCCGACGCCGGCCGCCCCGCCGACGCCGAACCCGCCCGCCCCGTCCCCGCTCACGGCCGCCCCACCGCCTCGCCCCGCGGCTCCGCCGCGCCGCCGCGTCCGAGCGCCTCGTCGTGGCTGTGCACCGCCCGCACGAGGGCGAGGTGCGACAGCGCCTGCGGGACGTTGCCGATCATGCGCCCCGTCGCCGGGTCGTACTCCTCGGCGAGCAGGCCGACGTCGGTGCGCAGGCCGTCGAGCACGTCGAGGACGGCGGCGGCCCCGTCGACGTCGCCCTGCCGCGCGAGCGCGTCCGCGAGCCAGCCGGAGCAGGCGAGGAACGGGTGCTCGGACCCGCGCAGGCCGTCGTCGGTGCGGTCGGTGCGGTACCGGAGCAGCAGGCCGGGCGCGACCTCGAGCTCGGCCCGCACGGCGGCGACGGTGCCGACCAGCCGCGGGTCGCCGGGAGGCAGGAACCCGACGAGCACCAGCTGGAGCAGGGCCGCGTCGGTGTGCGTCGCCCCGTAGTGCTGCACGAAGGTGTTCCGATCGGCGTCCCACGCGTGCGCGAGGACGTCGGCGTGCACGGCGTCCCGCTCGCGCCGCCACCGCTCGACGGGCCCGGGCAGGCCGTGCTCCTCGACGGCGCGGACGGCCCGGTCGAGGGCGACCCAGGCCATGACCTTCGAGTGCGTGAAGTGCTGGGGGTCGCCGCGCACCTCCCAGATGCCGCTGTCCGGCCGGCGCCAGGTGCGGCACAGGTGCTCGACGAGGTGGGTCTGCAGGGACCACGAGTCGTCGCCCTCGGCCACGCCGGCGGCCCGGGCCAGGTGCAGGGCCGCCATGACCTCGCCGAGGACGTCGTTCTGCACCTGCCCGACGGCGGCGTTGCCCACCCGCACGGGCCGCGACCCGGCATAGCCGGGGAGGTGGTCGAGGGTGCGCTCGGTCAGCTCCCGCGAGCCGTCGACGCCGTACATGATCTGCACCTGGGCGGGGTCGCCGGCGACGGCCCGGAGCAGCCACTGCCGCCAGGCCTGGGCCTCGTGCCGGTAGCCGTGCTCGAGCAGGGCCTCGAGGGTCATGGCGGCGTCCCGGAGCCAGCAGTACCGGTAGTCCCAGTTCCGCTCGCCACCCGGGTCCTCCGGGAGGGAGGTGGTGGCGGCGGCGACGATGCCGCCGGTCTCGGAGTCGGTGAGCAGCCGGAGCACCAGGAGGGACCGGACGACGGCGTCGCGGTAGGTACCGCGGTACCGGGCGGACCGGGCCCAGTGCGCCCACTGGTGCTCGGTGGCCTCGACGCGGTGCGCCAGGCGCGGGGCGTGCGGGACCGGCTTCCAGGACGGCACCCAGGTGAGGGACAGGCCGACGGACCCGCCCTCGTCGAGCGTGAACTCGTCGGCGTGCGCGCGGTGCGGGCCGCGCCCGGGGCGGGGGAGCCGGTCGCCGCGCAGGACGAGGCTGTCCGGCCCGGCGACGGCGCGGATGACCTCGACGCCGTCGGGGTCGGCCACCCGGTGCACCCAGGGCACGACGGCGCCGTAGCCGAACCGGACGACCCACTCGTGCCGCAGCCGGACGGACCCGCGCACCGCGGTCACCCGGCGGACCAGGTCGCACCGGCCGTCGCCGAGCGGCATGGCGTCGAGGAGCACGGCGGTGCCGGTGGGCGTCTCGAACGTCGTCTCCAGCACGAAGGAGTCGTCGAGGTACCGGCGGGTGACCCGGGTCGCGTCGGGCGCGGTGAGCAGCCAGTGCCCGTGCTCCGGCCCGCCGAGCAGGGCGGCGAAGCAGGCGGGGGAGTCGAACCGCGGCGGGCAGAGCCAGTCCACGGAGCCGGCGCGGGAGACCAGGGCGGCGGTGCGGCCGTCGCCCAGCACGGCGTACTCGCCGATGGGGGTGGGCGCGGGGGGCGTCCCGGGCGTGGGTTCCGTCACGACGGCGCGGTCGGTCACGCTGCTCATCATGCGCCGACCAGCGGTGTCGGCGCAGGTCGGGCCACCTTTACGGTTCGAACACATGTGCGCATGTCGGTGGTCCGCCGTAGCATGCTGCGCGTGAATGATCGTCTGGTGGTCCAGGGGGCCCGCGAGCACAACCTGCGCAACGTCGACCTGGATCTGCCGCGCGACAGGCTCATCGTGTTCACGGGCCTGTCCGGGTCCGGGAAGTCGTCGCTGGCCTTCGACACCATCTTCGCGGAGGGCCAGCGCCGCTACGTCGAGTCGCTGTCCGCGTACGCGCGCCAGTTCCTCGGCCAGATGGACAAGCCCGACGTCGACTTCATCGAGGGCCTGTCGCCCGCGGTGTCGATCGACCAGAAGTCGACCAACCGCAACCCGCGGTCGACCGTCGGCACCATCACCGAGGTCTACGACTACCTGCGCCTGCTGTTCGCGCGCGCCGGCACGCAGCACTGCCCGGTGTGCGGCGAGCGCGTGACCGCGCAGACCCCGCAGCAGATCGTCGACCGGCTGCTCGAGCTGCCCGAGGGCACCCGCTACCAGGTGCTCGCGCCGGTGGTGCGCGGCCGCAAGGGCGAGTACGCCGACCTGTTCAAGGAGCTGCAGGCCAAGGGCTTCGCCCGCGCCCGC
>NZ_DASQCJ010000074.1:0-13839 GCF_035634735.1 Cellulomonas sp. | reverse complement strand
GGGCCCTGGTCAGCGCACCCCGCCTGATGATCCTGGACGAACCGACCATCGGCCTGGACCCGATCGCGCGCGACAGCGTCTGGGACCGCATCACCGAGATCCGGACCGGCACCGGGATGACCGTGCTGGTCACCACCCACTCCATGGACGAGGCCGATCAGCGCTGCGACCGGCTGGCCCTCATGCACCTCGGCAGGCTCCGCGCGCTCGGCACGCCCGCCGAGCTCAAGGCCGAACTGATCGAGCACCGCCGGGAGTCCGGCGAGACCGCCCTGCCGCCGCCGACGCTGGAGGACGTCTTCCGGTACCACTCCGGAAGCGGCCTGGACGACCCCGGCTCCGGCCCCGGCTCGGGCCCCGGCTCGGGCTCGGGCCCCGGCTCCGGGTCCGGGTCCACCGCCCGCACCGGCACGACCACCTCGCGCGTCACCGGCTCCAGGGCGACCCCGGCCGGCGGCGTCCCGGTCACGGTGGCCGCGAACCCGACCCCGCCCGCCGCCGCGTCCTGCGCGGTCGCGACGTACGGCGCGGTCGTCCGGCAGGTCGTCGACGCCCCGGGCGCCAGCGTGGTCGCGTCGCACCCGACGGGCGGCAGCCCGGGGCCGGCGACGGCGACGTCCTGGACGGTCACGGTCCCGGTGCTGGTCACCTCGAAGGCGAACCAGACGTCCGTCCCGGGCGTCGCGACGCCCTCCGCGTCGTCGACCACCGCGACCATCGCGAGGTCCAGCGCCGCCGCCGGCGCGCGTGTCGCGGTGACCACCTCCGCAGGGGCCGGCACGTCGCCCCGGCCCTCGGGGTGCGCGTGCGCGAGGGCCGCGCTCCGGACGGACCCGGCGAGCAGGTCCGCCTCGGTCACCGCGTACTCGGTCGCCGCGACGCACCCGGTCGACGCGCCGGGCGCCAGCGTCCGCGCCTCGCACGCCACCTCGTCGTCCGACAGCGGGTGCTCGACCCAGAGGTCGTACTCCGCGAGCTCGCCGGGGTTCGTCACCGTGAACGCGTACCGGATCCGGTCGCCCAGGCCGGCGACGCCGTCAGCCGAGCCGACCACCTCGGCGCGCATCTCCAGCGCGAGGGCGGCGACCCAGTCCCGGACCGGCACCACCGCCCGGCCGACCGCGGGCTCCGGGGGCCGGCGTGCGCGGGCGGCGTACCGGTGGCGGTCGCCGTCGCGACGACGCCCCCGGGGTCCAGGACGTCGTCGTCCGTCACCACGTACGGCTGGTCCGCGGCGCAGACGAGGTCCTCCCCCGGCGCGAGCGCCCCGGCCGGGCAGGTGACCGGCACGCCCAGCGCCTCGTGCACGGCGACGTCGGCCAGGTCGACCTCGCCGGTGTTCGTCACGGCGTACGTCAGGTGCACCTCCTCGCCCGGCCGCGCCTCGTCCGCCGCGCCCGCGCCGACCTGCCAGCCGACCTCGACCGCGAGCGCCGCGACGCCCACCACCGGCACCCGGAGCTCACCGGCCGCCGCCGACACCTCCCCGCCGTCCGACGTCCGGGCCGTCACCGCGGCGTCGGAGACCAGCTCACCGGCCCGGGCGTGCGCCGGGGTGACGACGACGTCCGCGGAGCAGGTGGCCGACCCGGTGCCCGTCCCCGCCGGCCCGAGCCGGTCGACGGTGCACACCTCGCCCGCGAGCGGGTCGGTCACGACCACGTCGGTCAGCGCGTCGGCCTCCGTGTTGGTGACGACGTACTCCAGCGGCACCGTGTCGCCGGTCCGGTACCCGCCGTCGGCGGCGCCGTCCTGCGCGACCTGGGTCACGAGGTCGATCCTGCCGAGCGGCTCGATCGTGCGGACCTCGACCTCGCCGACCAGGTGGACGTCGCGCAACGCGCCGGTCGAGCCGACCAGGCCGAGCTTGTACGTCGCGGGCGCGGGCTCGGTCATGGTCGCGGTCAGCACCGTCTCGTACGCCGTCCGCGTGCCGGTGAAGTCGATCTCCACCGTGACCACCGGGTACTCGTCCGTGCTGATGGCGACCCGGACGTTGCGCCGGGCATCCGCGCGCACCGCCGCCTCGGTCCCGTACGGGTTCGCGACGTCGAGCCGCTGAGTGGCCTGGCTCAGCGAGGTGGTGGCGAGCCAGCAGTAGCCCTCGTGCCCCTCGCCCGGGCCCCTGACGGTCACCGAGTTCGCCTGCTTCGAGCGGTACGGCGAGGCGGTGTCGCACCCGACTCCCCGGCCGTTGTCGTCGAACGCGAAGTTGCCGTAGACGTCGAGCCCGACTCCCAGGTAGCCGCCGCTGACCCCGGGCGTCTCGGCGCTCGGCGCGTACCCGAGCGCACCGCCGACCGCGCCCGTCTCGGTGAACTCGTACGCGCCGTCCACCAGGACGATCCCGATGCCGTCCGCACCCTCGCCCGACCGCCGCTGGTACTGGTACGTGTCGAGCTCGACCACCAGCCCGGCGGACGCGGGCACGGCACGGTCGAGCGCGACGGCACCCGCGCTCGTGAGGACGTCGCCGGTCAGCCGCAGGTACCCGGGCTCGGTGCCGAGCGGCGGGCCGGACCCCGCCTCGTCGCACGGCCCGAGGCCGGACGCGCCCGCCGGCGGTGCCGACCCGGGTGCCGCCCCCGTCAGGCACGCCGCGCCGAGCGGGTGCACGCGCGGGTCGTCGACCGCCGCCCCCGCGAACGACTCGGTGATGAGCAGCGACCCGCCGGGGTCGCCCTCGTCCGCCGCGGCGGGGCCGGCCGCGCCGCCGACCGCACCACCCGCCAGCACCACCGCGGCGGCGGACGCGACCAGCGCCCGCCGTGCTCGACGCCGGATGACTCGTGACATGGCCGGTGTCCTCCCGCCGGACGGCTCCTGTGCCGTCGTTCGGTCGGCATGACACCGCCGCGCGAGGCCTTTCCGTACCGGGCAGTACGGAAAGGCGGCTCCGATGAGTAGCGGACCCGGCGTGTCGACGGGGGTGCTGGGTGCCGAGCGCGCCGATCAGTGGTCGGCGATCGTGCGGCGGCCCCGGGCGCGGAGGCCGTCACCCACCCCTGGGCGATCTGTCTGTTCCGTCCGGTTTCTCCGGAAGTTCACTGACACGTCACAGGCGGCGCCGAGGGTCGAGGGACGCGGGTGACCGCCCGCCTCGATCCGACGGAGAAGAGATCATGACCCGACGACCCAGCCGGTGGCTCGCGCTCACCGGGACGAGCACGCTCGCCGCCGCCGTCGCCCTGACCTCGGCCGCACCCGCGGTCGCTGCCGACCCCGCCCCCGGCCCCAAGAACGTCATCGTCCTGATCGGCGACGGCATGGGCTACAACCACATCGACGCCGCCTCGCTCTACGAGCACGGCACCACATACGCCCAGGTCGAGGTCGACCCGCAGGCGGGGACGATCGCGCACCTGCCGGGCACCGCCTCGCAGGTCTTCCAGCAGTTCCCGGTGCAGGTCGGCATGTCGACCCACTCGGCCAACGGCCGCGCCGAGTACGACCCCACGAAGGCGTGGTCGGACTTCGAGTGGATCGCCACCGGCGCCACGGACTCCGCCGCCGCCGGCACCGCGCTCGCCACGGGCGTGAAGACGAACAACGGCGTGCTGGGGATCGACCCCGCCGGCACCTCCGTGAAGAACGTCGCCGAGCGCGCCGCCGAGCTCGACAAGGCGACCGGCGTCGTCACCTCGGTGCAGTTCTCGCACGCGACGCCCGCGAGCTTCGGCGCGCACAACGCGAGCCGCAACGACCTGCACGGCATCTCGGACGAGATGCTCGCGGGCCCGCTCGACGTCATCATCGGTGCCGGTCACCCGATGTTCGACGACGACCACGAGCCGCTGTCGTCGGGCCGGTTCGACTACCTGAGCGAGTCGTCCTGGTCCAGGCTGCGCGACGGCCAGACGCCGTTCACCCTCGTCGAGAAGACGGCCGACTTCGAGGCGCTGGCCGCGGGCCAGGACGTCCCCGAGCAGCTGTTCGGCCTGGTCGAGGTCGGCTCCACGCTGCAGCAGGCCCGGTCCGGTGACGTCGCCGGCGCGCTGCCGTTCGAGGTCGAGCAGAACGACGTCCCGTCGCTCGCCACGCTCACCCAGGGCGCGCTGAACGTGCTGGAGCAGGACGAGGACGGCCTGTTCCTCATGGTCGAGGGCGGCGCGATCGACTGGACCGGCCACGCCAACCAGACGACCCGCAACATCGAGGAGACGGTCGACTTCAACCGCGCCGTCGAGACGGTCGTCGACTGGGTCGAGTCCGAGTCCTCCTGGGACGAGACGATCGTCGTCGTCACCGCGGACCACGAGACCGGCTACCTCGACGGCTCCGCGTCCGACCCGACCTGGACCCCGATCACCGGCGCGAAGGGCCAGCTGCCCGACGAGGGCTGGTACTCCGGCGACCACACCAACCAGCTCGTCCCGCTGTTCGCCAAGGGCGCCGGAGCCGACCGGCTCGCCGCCGCGGCGACGGGCACCGACCCGGTGCGCGGCGCGTACCTGGACAACACCGCGCTCGCGAACGCTTTGTTCGCCGCGTGGGGCCGCGAGGACGCCCCCGAGGCCGGCGAGATCCCGCTGACCGCGACCGTGCCGCAGGCCGGCGACGTCGAGGGCTCCCTCACGATGTCGGTGGCGGACTTCGGCGCGGGCGTGGCCCTCGGCGGCGGCGCGAACGTCGGCGACCGGCTCCGGTTCGGCGGCGCGCTGCCGACCGTGTCGGTGACCGACTCGCGCTCCAACGCCCAGGCGGGCGCCGGCGGCTGGACCGTCTCCGGCCAGGCGCAGGACCTCACCACCGGCTCGCAGGTGCTGCGGGCGCAGCACCTCGGCTGGACCCCCGGCCTGCTCACCACGAAGCCCGGCGTCACGCCCGGCTCCCCGGTGGCGACGGTGCTCGGCGGTGGCGAGGGCCTCGGCACGCCGGCGACCCTCGCGACGGCGACCTCGGACGGCCGCCTCGGCACCACCGACCTGACCGCCGAGCTGAGCCTCGAGGTCCCGGTCGACACCCGCGCGGGCGAGTACGCCGGCTCGCTCACCGTGTCGCTGTTCCCGGTCGACTGACCGCGACGCGAGGGCCCGGCGCCGCCCGACCAGGCGCGCCGGGCCCTCGCCCCGTCCTCCCCCCACCCCCGAGACCCGCTGGAGACCGCCGTGCCGCGCACCGCCGCCCCGCGACGCCGCCGGGCGTCCGCCGCCCTCGTCCTGCTCGCCGCCCTCGCGCTGCCGACCGCCGCGCCCGCCGCCGCGCTGACGCCGGGGGCCGCCGAGCCCGTGCCCGCCGCCGAGCCCGCGCCCGCCCCCGAGGCCGCCGCCCGCACCACCTGGGCGCTCGAGCCCGCGACCGCGGAGGGCCCCGACGGCCGGGTGTCGTTCCGGCACGCCGTCGACCCGGGCGCCGAGGTCGCCGAGCACGTCACGCTCACCAACTTCTCCGACCACCCGGCGACCTTCGAGGTCTACGCCGGCGACGGCCTGGTCACCGCGGACGGCCAGTTTGACCTGCCGCCGACCGGCACCGCCGCCGAGGCGGCCGGCTCCTGGATCGCGCTCGGCGACGCCGCCGGGACGCTCGCGGAGCCCGGCGCCACCCAGCGCGTCGAGGTCCCCGCCGGGTCGGCCGTGACGCTGCCGCTCGTCGTCCGGGTCCCGGCCGACGCGACCCCGGGCGACCACCCCGCCGGCGTCGTCGCCGCGCTCGCCACCGACGCGGGCGCGGGCGTCGCGATGGACAGCCGGGTCGGCGCGCGGCTGCACCTGCGCGTCACCGGCGACCTCGCCCCCGCGCTGGCCGTCCAGGACGTGCGGGCCGCCTACACCCCGTCGTGGAACCCGTTCGCGCCGGGGACGCTGCGGGTGTCGTACACGGTCGCGAACGCCGGCAACGTCCGGCTGGGCGCGACGACGTCCGCGAGCGCCGCCGGTCCGTCCGGGCTGGCGGGCTCGACCGCCGAGGGGGCGACGCTGCGCGAGGTGCTGCCCGGGGGCGCGGCCGCCGGCAGCGTCGAGGTCGAGGCGTGGCCCCTCGTCCGGCTCGGCGGCGCGGTCGCCGTCACCCCGACGGTCGTCGGCGACGACGAGGTGACCGCCGCGCTGGCCGCCGCCGAGGCGTCGTGGTCCGCCTGGGCGGTGCCGTGGGTGCAGGTCGCGCTCGTGCTGCTGCTCGTCGGCGGGGTGCTGGCGGTCCGGCAGGCGCGCACGCGGCGCGAGGCGGCGACGCAGCGGCGGATCGCCGCGGCGGTCGCGCGGGCGCAGGGGTCGGGCGCGCCGGCCTGAGCCGCGGCGCGGCGGCCGGGCGGACCGTCCGGGCGGGGCTCAGTCGTCCCGCCCCGCGGCCTCCGCCCACGCCTCGAGCTCCGCCCGGTGCTGGTCCACGAACTCCTGCTGGATCTCGTGGCTGACCTCCCGGACGCCGTCGTCGTACCCGACCTCCGCCTTGCACCCGGCGTCGGCGACGGCGACCGCGATCTCCCGCTCGGTGAACGCGCGCACGGCGGCCTCGTCGACCTCGGGCTCCCCGGGGCCGTCCGGCTCGGCGTCCCAGTCCCAGCCGTCGCGGAGCGCCTGGTACTCGGGGTCGTCCCAGCCCTGGATCACGTTCCACTCCTCGCTGAGCCGCGGGGCCGCCTCGTTCGGCGCGTCGAACCCGCCGTACCCGGCGTCCGCCATGCACGACGACCACGCGGCGTCGAGCGCGCGCACCCGCGGGTCCTCGGCGGTCTGCTCCCAGACCCGGGACACCTCGTCCAGGAGACCGGCGAACTCCTCGTCGGCGTCGTCGTCCCACACCTCGTGCTGGGCGGCGCCGTAGCACCCGGACCGCGTCCAGTCGTACTCGTACTCCTCCGGATCCGCGTCCTCGTCCATCTCGACGGGCGGTCCCCAGAGCGCCGCGTAGTACGCCTCGCGTTCCGCGTCGGACATGGAGTCGACGTACTCCTGGTTCGGGTCCTCCGACGCGACGGCGTCGTCCTGGTCGTCCCAGCCCCTCGGGTCGGTGCTGATCCCGTAGCCGAACTGCTCGGCGAACTCGGCGCTGCCCCACTCCAGGTCCGTCCCGCCACTGGCGGCGACCATGCCGCCGTCCTCGCGCGGCAGGTAGTCGAAGCCCTGCTCGCGCATGCACTCCGCGACCAGCTGCTCGACCTCGCGCTGCTGGCGCTCGTACTCCGCGTTCTGCTCGTCCAGGCCCGCCTCGCCGTCGTCCGCCCAGCCGTACACGCGCGCGAAGTACTCCTCCAGCGGACCGAGCTCCCGCGCGGCGGCCGCGGTCGCGCCCCCGTCCGGCGACCCGCCGGCGGTGCAGCCCGTCAGGAGCAGCGCGGCGGCGCAGGCCGCGCCGAGCAGGCGTCGAGCAGCGAGCGAGGGCATGGGGATCCTCCGTGGTGTCGGCCCGGCCCCCCGGTGCGATCGGGCACGACCGTACGCACGACCGGCACCTAGGTGCCGGTTCACCCGCACCTACGGGGCCGCGGCGCCGCGCACCCGTCGATGGGGAGGGAAAGCCGTTCCCCGACGAGGACCCACCATGCCTGCCGCCGCACGCCCGCCCGCGCCCCGTCCGCTCGACCCCCGCGGCCCCCGCCGGCCGCGCCCGCCCCGCACGGGCGCGCGCTGGTCCCGGCCGCTCGTCGCCGCCGTCCGCGCGGCCACCGCCGCGCTGCTGGTCGTGGTCGTGCTGGCGCCGTCCGCGGCCACCGCGAGCACCTCCGCCCCGGTCGCGACCACCGCGAGCACCGCCGGCGACCGGCTCACCAGCGGCCGGGCGATCGGTGCTGGCGCGTCGCTCGCCGCCGTGGGCAGCGCGCACACCCTGGCCGTGGGCGCCGACGGGGACGTCACCGTCCGGCTCGGCGCCGGCCCCGTGCTCTGGCACACCGGGACCACCGGCAACCCGGGCGCGCGGCTCGTGCAGCAGGCGTCCGGCGCCCTGGAGGTGCGCTCCGCGGCGGGCGCCCTGCTCTGGTCCACCGGGGCCGCGTCGCCCGGCGCCCGCTCGATCATCAAGCCCGACGGCGTCCTCTACACCGTGGACACCGCGGGCCGCCTGGTCTGGAAGTCGACCACCGACGGCCCCGCCCTCCGCACGACCCCCGCGGACCGGGTCCCGTCGGGTGGCCTGCTGCTGGCCGGCGAGTCGATCGCGACCGGAGACGTCCGGCTGGCGATGGGCGCGGACGGCGACCTCGTGCTGACCCGCGCCGGCGCGGTGGCCTGGCGCACCGGCACGGCCGTCCGCGGCGCGTCCGCCCGCGTGACGGCGGGCGGCGACCTCCAGGTGGTCTCCCCCGCCGGCGCGGTGCTGTGGTCCGCGGGCGCGGCCTCCCCGGGCGCGCGGCTGGTGGTCAAGGAGCACGCGCGGACCTACCTGATCTCCACCGCGGGGGCGAGCGTCTGGTCGTCGCCGACGCCGGTCGCGGAGAGGGTGCCCGCCGTGGTGACCCTCCCGCTGCCCGCGGCGCTGCCGGTGGTGTCCCGGCCGGGGGCCGGCTCCGGCGGTGGCGTGTCGACGGACGGCGGACCGGGCGGCACGGAGCGGGTCTACCGCACCGTGCTGTCCGCCGCCCCGCCGTACGCGGACCCCGCGTCCGACGTCGCCCGCGCCGCGGCCGCCGCCCGCGCCGCGGGCCGGACGACCGACGCGGCGCTGCTCGACAAGGCCGCGAGCGGGGGCGCCGCGCGCTGGCTCGGCCCCGCCGACGGCACGACGGCCGTGCGCGCCCACGCCGCCGCCGCGACCGTGGCCGGCCGCACCCCCGTGTTCGTCACCTACGCCATCCCGGACCGCGACTGCGGCTCGTACTCGACCGGCGGCTTCGCGACGGGTGCCGAGTACCGCGCGTGGGTCGACGCGGTCGCCGCCGGCCTTCGCGGCTCGCGCGCCGTCGTCGTCGTCGAGCCGGACGCCCTGCTGCACCTCGACCGGTGCGGCGACCGGGACCAGCGGCTCGGGCTCCTCCGCGCGTCCGTCGAGGCGTACCGCGCCGCGGGCGCCGAGGTGTACCTCGACGCGGCCAGCAGCAACAGCTTCGGCTGGAGCGCCGAGCAGCTGCGGGACATGGCGCTGCGGCTGCGCGCGGCGGGCGTCGACCGTGCGGCCGGCTTCTCCGTCAACGTGTCGAACTTCCAGCGCAGCGAGCACGAGGTCGCGTACGGCACGTACCTCTCGGCGCTCCTCGGCGGCACGGCCTTCGTCGTCGACACCTCGCGCAACGGGGCCGGGCCGCTCGCCGGGCCGAGCGGCACGGTCTGGTGCAACCCGGAGGGCCGGGCGCTCGGCGCGGCCCCCGGCGCGACGGGGAGCGGCGGGCCGCACGTGGCGGACCTGTGGATCAAGACGGTGGGCCGCTCGGACGGCACCTGCAACGGCGGGCCGGTCGCCGGCGCGTACTGGGAGGAGTACACCCTCGGGCTGGCGTCCCGCGCCGCCTGGTGACACCCCGCGGTCCGGCGCGCGCGGCCCTGGCCGGATCCGCGCCCCGTGGCCCACAACGTTCCGCCCCCCGCATCCGTCCTTGTGTGTGAGGCTGTCGCAGCACCAGGGGGTGGGGATGGATCGGGCCGGGAGGTCGGACGACCTGATGGCGGAGCTGGTCCGCCGGCGCGGGGACGCGCTCGGGGCGTACGCGTACCTGCTGACGGGTGACCTGCGGGAGGCCGAGGACCTCCTGCAGGACGCCCTCGTCACCACCTTCGCGCGGTCGCGGGTGCGGGAGCTCGAGTCCGCCGAGGGGTACCTGCGCCGCGTCATGGCGACCACCTGGGTCGACCGGTACCGCCGTCGCCGGCAGTGGGACCGGGTCCGGCACCTGCTCGGCCGCGCCGACAGCTACGACGGGCCCGCGGAGCGCGTCGCCGAGCGGCGCGACGTGCAGGCGGCGCTCGACGGGCTGTCCCGCCAGCAGCGGGCGTGCGTCGTGCTGCGCTACTGGGACGACCTGCAGGTCCGGGACATCGCCGGCGCGCTCGGCGTCGCCGAGGGCACCGTGAAGCGCTACCTCAGCGACGCGGTCGCCCGGCTGGCCGAGGTGCTCGGGCCGCAGGCCGCGCTGCTGCCGTCCGAGACCGTGCTCGTCCACGAGGGAGGCCGTCGATGACCGAGGACCTGCGCGCGACCCTGGCGGAGATCGCCGTCGGCGCGGCCCGCGAGCTGCGCCCCGTCCCGCTGGCCGGGCTGCGTCGGCGCGTCCGCCGGCGGCGCGCCGTGCGCCGGACCGCGGGGGTGGCGGCGGCCCTGCTCGCCGCCACGTCCGTCGGGGCGGCCGCGGTGGCGCTCGGCGCGGTGCCCGGGCCCGGGCCGGTGGCGCCCGCCCAGCCCACGGCGTCCGCGTCTCCGAGCCCCAGCGCGTCGGCGACGCCCACGGAGGCCCCGGACGCGCCGGTCGCCGGCTGGGTGCCCGGCGCCGAGCCGTGCGGGACGGCGCCGGTGGTCGAGCTGCACGACAGCGACGTGGTCGAGATCCAGGGCTCGGTCGTGCCCGGCACCTTCGACGTGGCCACCGCCCTGTTCCGCGGGGGCGAGGGCGGCTCCACGCTGTTCCGCGCCGTCCAGACGACGAGCGAGCACCCCGGCGAGCCCGCGGGCGACGGCACGTCCGACCTGCGGGTCCTGCTCCTGGACGACGCGGGCACCGTCGTGTTCTGGGACGACCCCGCCCGCGAGCTACCGCAGATCGAGTCCACGACGAACCCCGGCTCGTTCTCGACCTACGGGCTCTACCCCGCCCAGGACTGCCGGACCGGGCAGCCGCTGTCCGGGACCTTTCGCGTGATCGCCTCGGACGCCGACGAGACGGTCGAGCTCGCGCCGGTCGCGCTCGGTGCCGACGCCGACGCGGAGACGGCCGCGCGCGCCACGGAGCAGGCCACCGAGCGGTACCAGGGTCTGCCCGTGTGCGGCGAGCCGCTGCCCGAGGAGTGGCAGCGTGCCGCCGCCGACCCGGACCTCGCGGTGACGTTCGGGGCGGCGGGTCCGCCCGCCGAGGCGGGGGGCTGGGGCCTGCACCTGCCGGTGACGCTGACGGCGTCGGACGAGGCGCTGTCGGGCCTGGTGCCGCAGGGGCTCGCCGCCGTGCTGGTGGACGACTCGGGCACCGTCGTGACGGGTCCGGACCTGATCGGGTACGCGGGCGGGGCGCTGACGGGCACGCCGTTCGACGTCGGCCCCGGCGGGTCGTTCACGTCCGAGGTGTTCCAGTGGTGGACGGGCTGCCCCGAGCCGCCGTACCCGCAGCCGGCGTCCGGGGAGTACGACCTGTACGTCCTGGACCGGGTGCCGGCGACCGCGGCGGACGGGTCGGTCGCGCTGCGCACCGTCGCGGGCGGGCCGTTCCGGGTGGCGTACGAGGCCGGCTGGTGAGCCCGTCGCGGCTCTTCCGCCGGCGACGCGCCGACGCCGCTCCCGACCGGACGACGCCGCCGGGCGGCTGACGCCGGCGGGGCGGCTGGGCGCGGGAGCGGAGGGCGTGGGATTCGAACCCACGAGGACGCCTTTCGACGCCCCAACGGTTTTCAAGACCGTCGCTTTCGGCCGCTCAGCCAGCCCTCCCACGAACGCGGCGACCCTACCAGCGGCGGCCCGGGCGAGATGGGGGTGGCCGGCGAACCTCCGCACTCGCTACGGTGGGAGGGCAGGACGCCGACAGGCCTCCCGCCTTGCCTTGAGCCCCGTCGACGGACGGGGCTCTCGTGCGTTCACGGCTCCCAGCAGTGCTCGTGCTCGATGACGGGTTCGATGTGCGACCAGATCAGGTCGTTGGCGGCCCGGGCGCGCTCGTCGCTCTCGACGTGCGTGCACCTGCGCCGGTACAGGAACGTCACCAGGTCGGCCGCCTGGAGCAGACGTGAGTGGTGCGAGGGCGCGAAGTGGATGGTGTCGAGGAGGCGGGACAACGTACTGCTCCGGTAGCCCGGCGTGCCCCCGGTCCGGAAGTCGCGGAAGTTCGTCCGGTGCCGCTCGCTGTTGTGGACCTCGTCCGCCAGGACCAAGGTGTGGGCGCCCCGCGCGTCCGAGGCGGAGTCGATCCGCTCGAGCAGGTGCCCGAGCGCCACCTCATGCGGGGGATGGGGGTGCGCGTACCGGGCCTTCTGGCGCGCGACGTCGATCCCTCGGAGGATCACCCGGGCGCCGGACTCGCCGACCACCCGCATCGCCCCCGCGTACACGTTGATCCGCACCCGAGCAGGCACGCGGCGCCAGGGCCCCACGCCCTGGAACATCGGGTACCCGTGCAGCTCGGTACCGGCGTCGAGGTCGAACCGACCGTGGTACAGCGCCATCAGGGCGTCGAACCCCGTCTCGATCCTCCTGACCGCCGCGCCGTCGCCGAGCACCGCACCGAGGGAGAACCAGTGCGGTGAGTACGACTCGTCCACATACGCGAGCAGCAGCCCGGAGGGCGTCCTGCGATCGACCCGTCGCTGCACACCCGCCCCGTCCGTCGCGCCGCAGCGGGCCGGACCCGGAGCCGCCGTCAGGAGGCATCCTGCCGATCGCGCGGGGCCGGGTGACCACTCAACAGCACCCACCCAGCGCGACCCCCATCACGGCAGGATCGCGTCCACGTACCCGCCGTCCACGCGCAGGGCCCCGCCGGTCGTCGCCGACGCGAGCGGGGACGCCAGGTACACCACGAGGTTCGCGATCTCCTCCGGCTCGATGAGCCGCTGGAGCAGCGACTGCGGCCGGTGCCGGCGCATGAACTCCCGCTGCGCCTCGTCCCACGGCAGGTCCCGGTCGACGAGCGAGTAGACGAAGTCCTCGACGCCGCCGGTGTGCGTCGGGCCGGCGATGACCGAGTTCACGGTCACGCCGGTGCCGGCGGCCTCCTTGGCGAAGCCCCGGGACACCGCGAGGAGCGCGGTCTTCGACATCCCGTAGTGGATCATCTCGGCGGGGACGACGACCGCGGAGTCGGAGGCGATGTTCAGCACCCGGCCCCAGCCGCGGGCGGTCATGCCCGGCAGGTACGCGCGCGTGAGCCGGACGGCGGCGAGCACGTTGACCTCGAAGTACCGGCGCCACTCGTCGTCGGTGATCTCCAGCGCCGGGCGGGACTCGAAGATGCCGAGGTTGTTGACCAGCACGTCGACGTCGGGGACGACCGCGCGGACCGCCTCGGCGCCCTCGTCGGTGCTGACGTCCCCGGGGGCGGCCAGGAACGAGCCCGGGCCGTCGGCGTGCTCCTCGGAGAGCCGGGCCACGGCGGAGTCGACCGACCCCGCCGTGCGGCCGTTGACCGCCACCCGCGCGCCGGCGCGCGCGAGGCCGGCGGCGATGGCGGCGCCGATGCCCTGGGTGGACCCGGTGACGAGCGCGGTGCGCCCGGTGAGGTCGAGCTGCGTCATGCCCCGACCGTAGGACGGCCGGGCCCGCCCCCGCGACAGGTGCGGCCGCGACCCGGGGCGGCCCGGGCCGACGGCGCTCAGGCCGCGGCGTCCCACCAGCGGTCGGGCAGGCCCGGGGAGACGACCGTCAGGCCGTGGATCGCGGCCACCGAGGCGAGCCGCACGTCGTAGGACGCGAACGCCGTGACGTCGGGGTGCGCGAGCGCGACGCCGAGGTGCAGGGACGCGAACGGGGAGAGCACGGCGGTCGTCATCGCCGCCGCGCCGACGGCCTGGTCCGAGAACCGGACGACCTCCAGCCGCTCCGCGGCGGCGTGGGCGCGCGCGCGGACGTGCGCCGGCGCCGTGGCGGCCGCGTGGCGCAGCTCGCTCAGGGACAGCGGCGTGACGAGGAGTTCCGGCTCGTGCTGCTCCGCCCACCGCTGCCAGTCCACCGAGTGGTCCGGGAACGGCAGGTAGCGCAGGAGCGCCGAGCCGTCGGCGTAGACCCGCACGCCCCGCACTGTAGCGGGGCGCGCGGGTCGTCAGCTCACGCCGC
>NZ_DASQCJ010000073.1:0-2077 GCF_035634735.1 Cellulomonas sp. | reverse complement strand
CTGGACGCCGGGCCGACGGTCTACGGCGGCGTGCCGCGGGCGGGCGTCGAGCTGTCGCTGCGGCCGTGGTCGGACCGGGCGCTGGACGTGGCGGCGCACCCGCACGAGCTCACCCCGGACGGGCGGCTCTACGTGCACCTGGACGCGGCGCAGCACGGGCTCGGCTCGGCCGCGTGCGGGCCGGGGGTGCTGCCGAACGCGGTGCTCCGGCCGGCCCCGGCCGAGCTGACGCTGCGGCTGACCGCGGGCTGACGCCCCGTCCCCCGCGCACCACGCACGCCGAGCGGGCAGTCGATGTCCCTTCCAGGTCCCGGGAGGGGACATCGACTGCCCGCTCGGCGAGGGGTGGGTGAGCGGGGACTCAGCGCTCGACGAGGCTGAACGGCGTGCCGATGTGCCCGCCCTCGCCGCGGCGCTCGCCGACGAGCAGGTCCAGGATCAGGCCCGTCGACGTCGCGAGGCCCGGGTCGATCGTGGTCAGCGGCGGGATCAGGAACCCGCCCTCCTCGATGTTGTCGTACCCGACGACCGCGACCCGCTCGGGCACCGGGATGCGGTGCACGCCGAGCGTGTAGAGCGCCCCGAACGCCAGCGAGTCGTTGAAGCAGAACACCCCGTCGAAGTCGACGCCATCGGCCAGCAGCTGCTCGACCGCCGCGGACCCCTCCGCGCGGTTGTACGCCTCGACCTCGACGAGCAGCGCCGGGTCCAGCGGGATCCCCGCGGCGGCGAGTGCGCGCCGGTAGCCCTCGAACCGCACGTGACCCGTCGAGCCACCGTCGCCGGGCTGGAACCCGATCGCCGCGATCCGTGTCCGGCCCTGCTCGACGAGGTGCCGGGTCGCCGTCTCGGCCGCGGCGGCGTTGTCGGGGCCGACGTGCGGGACGGTGTCGGACGCCAGGCCCTCGCCGTGCTCGCCGATGAGGACGAGCGGGACGGTGCTCCGGCGCGCCGCCATGTCGTCCCGGGTGAGCCGCAGCGGGCTGAACACCAGGCCGTCGATCGCGGGCAGGTCCTCGGACTCGAGCATCGACAGCTCGACCTCGCGGGTGCCCTTCGACTGCGTGACCAGCACCGTCGCCCCCCGCGCCTCGGCGGCGGTGACGAACTCGGACGCGAACTCGGCGAAGTACGGCTCCCGCAGGCTCGGCACGCACAGGGCGATCAGGCCGCTCCGGCCGCTGCGGAGCTGGCGGGCGGCGAGGTTCGGGCGGTAGCCGAGCTCGGCGATGACGGCGAGGACGCGCTCGCGAACGGGGGCGCTGACCCAGCCGGTGCCGTTGACGACGTTGGACACCGTCTTGGTGCTGACGCCCACGCGCTCCGCGACGTCGGCGAGGCGGACGCGTGGCATGGGCGGGTCCTCTCGTCGTCCCGCTCGGCCGCGTCCGGGCGGGGTCGGTGCTGGCTGGCCGCATGGACGGGGCCCGCGGTGGGAGCGATCGGGCGATCGTACCGGGGCCATCGGTCGACGGTTCAACGTCGAACGCCCGCGGGTGTGCTGCTCGCACCACGGACGCGACCGCGCAGATGCCCCTTGTGGCGCACCGGACCGCTCCCTACCGTCGAGGGCTCAGCCGCGGTCCGTCCCCTGCCTCGTCGTCGGGGGCGTCCTTGCTCCCGACGGAGGGTCGTGGCTGATGGTCGACATGCAGCACCGCACGCGAGCGGGGGGCCGGGCGCGTGACGCCGCGGGCATGCAGGGGCCTGACGACGACGTCGTCCTCTCCCTCGACGGCGTCACGCACGTCTTCGAGACCGGGGCCGCCCCCGTCCGAGCCGTCGACGACGTCACCGCCGCGTTCCGCCGCGGCACCTGGACCGCGATCATGGGCCCGTCCGGCTCCGGGAAGTCGACGCTGCTCTACTGCGCCGCCGGCTTGATCCGCGCCACCGCCGGCCGCATCCTGCTCGACGGCGTCGACGTCCGCGCCGCGTCCGAGCGCCGGCTCACCGCCTTGCGGCGCCAGCGGCTGGGGTTCGTGTTCCAGGACTTCAACCTCGTCCCCGCGCTCACGGCGGAGCAGAACGTCGGCCTGCCCGCCCGGTTCGACGGCCGGCCCGCCGCGGACGACGC
>NZ_DASQCJ010000072.1:0-6561 GCF_035634735.1 Cellulomonas sp. | reverse complement strand
GGGCCTGCGCGACCGGTACGAGGCGCACCACCGCGTCTCCATCACCGACGGCGCCCTCGTCGCTGCCGCGACGCTGGCCGACCGGTACGTCAACGACCGGTTCCTGCCGGACAAGGCGATCGACCTGGTCGACGAGGCCGGTGCCCGCCTGCGCATCCGCCGCATGACGGCCCCGCCGGAGCTGCGCGAGCTCGACGAGCAGATCGCCGAGACGCGCCGCGACAAGGAGTCGGCGATCGACGAGCAGGACTTCGAGAAGGCCGCGCGCCTGCGCGACCAGGAGAAGCAGCTCGGCCTCAAGCGCCAGGAGAAGGAGAAGGCCTGGAAGTCGGGCGACCTGGACGCGGTCGCCGAGGTCGACGAGGAGCTCATCGCCGAGGTGCTGGCGCTGGCCACCGGGATCCCGGTGTTCAAGCTCACCGAGGAGGAGTCGAGCCGGCTGCTCAAGATGGAGGACGAGCTGCACAAGCGGGTCGTCGGCCAGGAGGCGGCCATCAAGGCGCTCTCCCAGGCCATCCGCCGCACGCGTGCGGGTCTGAAGGACCCGAAGCGCCCCGGTGGGTCGTTCATCTTCGCCGGCCCCACCGGCGTCGGGAAGACCGAGCTGGCCAAGGCGCTCGCCGAGTTCCTGTTCGGGGACGAGGACGCGCTGATCCAGCTCGACATGTCCGAGTTCTCGGAGAAGCACACGGTCTCGCGGCTGTTCGGCTCGCCCCCCGGCTACGTCGGGTACGACGAGGGCGGCCAGCTCACGGAGAAGGTGCGCCGTCGTCCGTTCTCGGTCGTGCTGTTCGACGAGGTCGAGAAGGCGCACGCGGACATCTTCAACTCGCTGCTGCAGATCCTCGAGGACGGTCGCCTGACCGACTCGCAGGGCCGGGTGGTCGACTTCAAGAACACCGTGATCATCATGACCACCAACCTCGGCACCCGGGACATCGCCAAGGGCGTCCAGACCGGCTTCCAGGCCGGCGGCGACCTGTCGACGTCGTACGAGCGCATGAAGGCCAAGGTCAACGACGAGCTCAAGACGCACTTCCGTCCGGAGTTCCTCAACCGCGTCGACGACGTGGTCGTGTTCCCGCAGCTCTCGCAGCCGGAGATCTTCCAGATCGTCGACCTGATGATCGCGAAGCTCGACGCCCGTCTGCGCGACAAGGACATGGGCATCGAGCTCACCGAGGCGGCCAAGAAGCTGCTCTCGGAGAAGGGCTACGACCCGGTCCTGGGCGCCCGGCCGCTGCGCCGCGCGATCCAGCGGGAGATCGAGGACGCGCTGTCCGAGAAGATCCTGTTCGGCGAGCTGCACGCGGGTCAGCAGGTGATCGTGGACGCGCACGGCGAGGGCATCCTCGGCGAGTTCGTGTTCCGCGGCGAGGCGCGCGGCCCCCGCTCGAAGGAGCCGGTGGGCGCGGGCGCCCGCACGGCCGGGACGCCGGGCTCCGGCACGGACGTCCCGCCGGCGCCGCCGATCGCGTCGTCCGGTGACGGCGGCACGGGCCTCATGCCCGCCTGACGCACCGACCCACGACGGGCCGGACCGCACCCCCGGGGTGCGGTCCGGCCCGTCGTGCGTCCGGGGTCCGCGCGCCCCGCCCCGGACGCCGCGGGCGCGCCCCGGCGAGCGGGTGACCAGCGCGAACGGCGCCCGGGAGCGGTTCACCCGGTCGTGCGACGGGGACGTGGGTGCCTGCACCCACCGCCCCCGGGAGGGCCTGGAGGAATACGCCTACCGTGGCTGGCATGCCGGGACAGGTGACGCTCAGCGACGTGGCCCGCGAGGCGGGCGTCTCCCTCGCGACGGCCTCGCGCGCCCTGAACGGCTCCGCGAACCGGACCGTGGGCGAGGACCTGCGCAAGCGCGTCCAGGCCGCGGCGAACCGGCTGAGGTACTCGCCGGACGGCATCGCGCAGGCGATGGCCCGCGGCCGCACCACCTCGCTCGGGCTGGTCGTCCCCGACATCGCCGACCCGTACTTCGCCGCGATCACCGCGGGCGTCGCCGAGGCCGCCGACGCGGCGGGGCTCACGCTGACGCTCGCGGCGACCGGCTGGGACGCCGCGCGCGAGGTCGAGGTCGTCCGGCTGCTGGAGCGGCAGCGCGCGCGGGGGGTCGTCCTGGCGGGCGGCCGCGCGGACGACGCCGCGGCGGACGCGCCGGTGCGGGCCGCGCTCGAGTCGTTCCGCGGCATCGGCGGCGCGGTCTCCGCGGTCGGCGGCGACGGCCTCGGCGTGAACAGCGTCGTGCTGGCGGACCGCGACGGTGCCGCCGACCTGGCGCGCGCGCTGCACGGGCGCGGCTACCGGCGGTTCGCGGTGCTGGGCGGCCCCGCGGGCCACGCCGCGGCGACCGACCGCCGGGACGGGTTCGTCGAGGCGCTGGCGGCGCTGGGCGCCCCGGTCCCGGAGCACCGCGTGCTGGCCGCGGCCACCACGCGCGACGGCGGCCACGGGGCGATGTCCCGGCTGCTCGACGCGGGGCTCGCGGACGTCGACGCGGTGTTCGCGGTGACCGACGTGATGGCCGCCGGGGCGCTCACCGCCGCGCACGCGGCCGGGCTCCGGGTCCCGGACGACGTCGCGCTGGCGGGGTTCGACGGCGTCGAGGTGCTGCAGGACGTACTCCCGGGCCTGACGACCGTGCGGCTGCCGCTCGCGCAGATCGGCCGCGAGGTCACGCGGCTCGCGCTGCGGCCGGCCGCGGCCGACGCCGAGGTGGTGCCGGTCGCCGGCGAGGTGGTCCTGCGCGGGTCGACGCCGGGGATCCCGGCGCGCTGAGGCGGGGCGGCCGGCGGCGGTGCCGGTCGGTCGGTCGGGCCGGTCGGTCGGTCGGGCCGGCCGGTCGGCCGGTACGGTCGGGCGCATGGACGCCACCGGGCTGCACGTCGCCGACGCCGGCTCCGGTCCGGTGGTGCTGCTGCTGCACGGGAACGGCGAGGACGGCGCCTCGCTCGCGCCGGTCGCCGCGGACCTGGCGCGGGACCACCGGGTGCTGTCCCCGGACGCGCGCGGGCACGGGCGCTCGCCGCGGGGGACCGGGCCGCTGACGATCACGCGGCTGGCGGACGACGCGGCGGGGGTGCTCGCGGGCGCGGGGGCGGGCGCGGGGCAGGGCGCAGGGGCGGGCGCCGCGCCGGCCGACGTCGTCGGGTACTCCGACGGCGGCAACGTCGGTCTCCTGCTCGCGCTGTGGCACCCGGCGGCGGTGCGGTCGCTGGTCGTCTACGGCGCGAACGTCGACCCCGCCGGCCTCACCGCCCGGAGCCGCGCGGAGGTGACGGCGGCGTGGCTGGGGCTGCGGGCCCGCGGGCTCGTCGACCCGGCGGCGCGGGCGCGGGCGGAGGTGACCGACCTGATGGTCCGGCAGCCGCGCATCCCGCTGCGGGCGCTCGAGCGCGTCCGGGTGCCGGTGCTCGTCGCCGCCGGCGAGCACGACGTGGTCCGGCGGGCGCACACCGAGGCGGTCGCGGCGGCGCTACCCGCGGGGGAGTGCGTCGTCGTGCCGGGCGCGGACCACGGGCTGCCGCTGGCGGACCCGGCCGCGTTCGTGCGCCTGGTCCGGGACTTCTGGGCGGCGCACGGGTCCTGACCCGCGGTCGCCGAGCCCGCTGCGGGTCCGGGGTGGAACGGGGTGGGCGGCGCGTCAGGGGACGGCGAGGGCCGCCAGGAGGTCCGCCACCTCCACCGGGCGGCCGGGCAGCGGGTCGCCGCCCGGGCGCAGCGCGGCCCGGAGCAGCGGGGCGCGCCGCTCCAGCAGCGCCGCGTTGAGCTCGTCGGGCAGGCCGGGCAGCGGGCGGAGCGCCGACGCGAACGTCAGCAGGATCTCCGGCACGCCGATGTCCCCCCGGACGAGGCCCAGCCGCTGCGCGGTCCCGACGACCTCGCTCGCGCCGGCCGCCGTCGCCGCCCGGCGCTCGACCAGCTCCGGGGTGAACACGTCCGCGTCGCGGGCGCGCGGGACCAGCACCGGGAGCAGCAGCGGCAGGCCGGAGTCCAGGAAGCCGGTGAGGAACTGCTCCCACGCCGCGTGCGGGTCGTCGCCGGCGAGCCCGGCGGCCGCGGCGTCGAGCAGGGCGCCGACGTGGGCCAGCCGGTCCGCGACGACGGCCCGGACCAGCGCGGACCGGTCGGGGAAGTGCCGGTAGACGGTGCCGACCCCGACGCCCGCGGCGCGCGCGACGGCCTCCATCGGCTCGTCGAGCCCGCGGGCCGTGTACAGGTCGCGCGCGGCGTCGAGCACCCGCTGCCGGTTCCGTGCCGCGTCCGCCCTCACCGGCCCAGGATAGGTGGCGCTAAACGGAATCGGACGTTCCGGTTCGGTGCTACGGTGGGTCGTGGACGGGCGCCGCGGGAGACGCCCCGATGCCGGGAGGCGAGCGCCGTGCGCGCCATGATCCTCAAGGAGTTCCGGGAGCTGCGCCGGGACCGCCGCACCGTCGCGATGCTGGTCGTGCTGCCGCTGCTGCTGCTGACGATCTTCGGCTTCGCGGCCAACTTCACCGTCGACAGCCTCACCACGCTGGTGGTCGGGCCGGGCGCGCAGGAGGCGGCGGACCGGATCGCGGCGTCGCCGGCGGCCGGGACGCTGGACGTCCGCGACGTCGAGCCCGCGGACGACCGGGCCGACGCCGTCGACGCGCTGGCCGCCAACCGGTACGACGTCGCGGTCGTCGCCGGGGAGGGGGCCGGTGCGGTGCCCGAGGTGCTGATCGACGGCAGCAACCTGTTCGCCGCCCAGGCCGCGAACGTCGTGGTCGCGCGGCTCGGCGACGCGGTGGACGCCGAGATCCTGTTCAACCCGGACCTGGAGACGTCCTGGGTGATGGTGCCCGCGCTGATCGGCCTGATCCTCACGTTCATCGGCACGATCATCACGAGCATCGGGCTGGTGAAGGAGCGGGCCGCGGGGACGCTGGAGCAGCTCGCCGTGATGCCGCTGCGCCCGATCGACGTGATCGTCGGGAAGATCGCGCCGTACTTCCTGCTCGCCGCGCTCGACCTCGTCGTGGTGACGGTGCTCGGCATGCTGATCTTCGGGGTGCCGTTCACCGGGAACGTCGCGCTGTTCGCGCTGGCGGGGGCGATCTTCCTGTTCGTGGTGCTCGGCATCGGGGTGTTCATCTCGACCGTGTCGCAGAACGCGGGGCAGGCGATCCAGGCGGCGATCCTCGTGCTCCTGCCGCAGATCCTGCTGTCCGGGATCATCTTCCCGCTCGACGCCATGCCGCTCGGGGTGCGGTGGATCGGCTACTGCCTGCCGCTGACGTACTTCACGCAGGTGTCGCAGGGCGTGATGCTGCGCGGCGCCGAGATCGACGCGCTGTGGCTGCCGATCACGGTGCTCGCGGGCATGGCGGTGCTGGTGTTCGGCGCGGCGGTCTGGCGGTTCCGGGCGTCGATCACGCCGCGCCGGGCGCGGGGCGGCGCCGCGCCCGGGCCCGCCGAGCCGGCCGAGCCCGCCGACGCCGCCGGGGCGGGGCGGTGACCGCCGTGGCGGCCCGGGCGGCCTGGGGAGTCGAGGCCGTGACCGTCCGGCGGGGTGGGCGCGCGGTGCTCGACGGGATCACGCTGCCGGTGCCGGCGGGGCGGATCACCGCGGTGGTCGGCGGGGACGGGGCGGGCAAGACGACCCTGGCGCGCCTCCTGGTCGGCCGCGAGGTGCCCGACGCCGGCGAGGTGCGCCGGGCGGACCCGCGCCGCACCGGCTTCCTGCCCGCGACCTCCGGGGTCTGGGGCGACCTCAGCGTCGCCGAGAACGTCGACCTCGTGGCGCGGGCCTACGGCCTCGACCCCGGGACCGCCCGGGACTGCGGGGACCGGCTGCTCGCGGCGGCCGGCCTGGCCGACGTGCCGCACCGCCTCGGGCGCGAGCTGTCCGGCGGGATGCGGCAGAAGCTGGGGTTCTGCCTGGCGGTGCTGCCGGACCCGGAGCTCGTCGTGCTGGACGAGCCGTCCACCGGCGTCGACCCGGTCAGCCGGGTGGACCTCTGGCGGCTGCTGTCCGCGGCGGCCGCCGGCGGCACGGCGGTGCTCGTGACCACGACGTACCTCGACGAGGCGGAGCGGGCCGCGGAGGTGCTGGTGCTCGACGCCGGCGCCGAGGTGTACCGGGGCGACCCGGCGGAGGCGGCCGCCCGGGTGCGGGGCTCGATCGCGGTGCGGGCGGTCGGTGACCCGGGCCCGGCCCGCCCGCTCGCGGAGTGGCGCCGCGGGAGCACGGTGCACGCGCTCGTCGCGCCGGGGGAGGGCGCGCCGCCGGCGGATCTCGAGGACGCGGTGATCGCGCTGACCCTGGAGCGCCGCGGCGCCCCGCCCGTGGGCGCGGCGCCCGCTGCCCGCCGAGGGGGTAGGCGAGTCGTCGAGGGGGTACCCGCCGACTACCCCGTCGGCGCGTCGGCTACCCCCTCGGCGACCGCGCGGTCCGCGCCGCGCGCCCCGGCCGTCGAGGCCGCGCACGTCGTCACCGCCTTCGGCGGGTTCCGCGCCGTGGACGACGTCTCCCTCACGGTCCGCCCCGGCCAGGTGCTCGGCCTGCTCGGCGCGAACGGCGCCGGCAAGACC
>NZ_DASQCJ010000071.1:0-48599 GCF_035634735.1 Cellulomonas sp. | reverse complement strand
CCACCAGGCCCGCGCGGCCGACGTGGCCCCGGAGTCGTCGTAGACCACGACCGGCTCGCCGGCGCGCAGGCCCCAGCGCCGCGCCGCGGCCTGCAGGTCGGCGACGTCGGGCAGCGGGTGCCGGCCCGCGGCGGCGCTCGGCGGCGCGGCCAGCTCGGTGTCCAGGTCGACGAAGACGGCGCCCGGCAGGTGGCCCGCCCGGTACCCCTCGACCCCCGGCGGCCCGCCGAGCGACCAGCGCACGTCGAGCAGCCGCGGCGGGGTGGGCCCGTCGAGCGCTCGGGCGAGGTCGGCGGCGGTCACGAGCACGTCGGTCATGGCGCCCAACCTACGGGCGCGGGCGGCCCGCCGACCAGGGACGGCGCTTCCCCGGGCGAGCGGGGCCGGGACGTGTCCCAGACCACGCGCGGCGCCCGGAACCCGCGGGATCCCGCGCTCGTTCCCCCCGTGGTGCCCCGCCCCGGACCCCCGGCAGAGAGGTCCGCTCCGTCGCACCAGCACCTTCGTGGCGCGCCGGTGGCCGGGTTGCAGCATGCTGGCTCCCTCAGTACGCCGCGAGCCCCCGCTCGTCCTCTGCCCGTCTGGAGCCCGTGTGTCCGGTAACGCCACCACCCGGTTCGGCAACGTCTCGCTGCTCTCCGTCGCGAGCCGGCTGCCCAGCCGCATCACCACGTCCGCCGAGATCTCCGAGCGCCTCGGGTCGGCCCTGCGCCGCCTGCGGCTGCCGCGGACGGTCCTGGAGCGCGTCGCGGGGGTGGAGGAGCGCCGGAACTGGGGGCCCGGCGAGGACGCCGACACCGCGACGATCGCGGCGGGCACGGCGGCGCTGCGGGAGGCGGGCGTGAACCCGGGCGACGTCGGCCTGCTGATCAACACGTCCGTGACCCGCAAGCACCTGGAGCCGTCGGTGGCGGTGCGGCTGCACCACGGTCTCGGGCTCGGCAGCCACGCCGTGAACTTCGACGTGGCGAACGCCTGCCTCGGCTTCATCAACGGCATGAGCCTGGCGGCGACGATGATCGAGTCGGGCCAGGTGCGGTACGCGGTGGTCGTGAACGGCGAGGACGCCGACGACATCCAGCGGACCACCGTCGAGCGGCTGCTGCGCCCGGAGGTCGGCCGCGAGGAGTTCATGGAGGAGTTCGCGACGCTGACGCTCGGCTCGGGCTCGGCGGCCGCGGTGCTCGGCCGGACGGACGAGAACCCCGGCGGGCACCGGGTCCTCGGCGGGGTGACCCGCGCGGCCACGAAGTTCCACGACCTGTGCGTCGGCAGCGCCGACGCGATGCTCACGGACGCCCGGGCGCTGCTCGAGGGCGGCCTGGAGCTCGTGGTCGACGCCTGGCACGGGGCCCAGCGCGACTGGGACTGGTCGTCGATGGACCGCTACGTGACGCACCAGGTGTCCCGGGTGCACACCGACGCGATCGTCAAGGCGGTGGGCCTCGACCGCAAGCGCGTGCCCACGACCTTCCCGCACCTCGGCAACGTCGGGCCCGCGTCGATCCCGATCACGCTGGTCGAGGAGCAGCACTCCCTCAAGGCGGGCGACCGGGTCCTGCTCATGGGCGTCGGCTCCGGCATCAACACCGCGATGATGGAGCTCGCCTGGTGACTCCCCCGCTCCGCGTCCGGCCCGCCTCCGTCCCGCCCGCCGGGCTGCCCGGCCTGGACCCGCGGTCCAGCCGGCTGCTGCCGCTCCCGGCGGGCGCCCCCGACACCGGCCTCGGCGTCGGCGAGCCCGCCTGGCACCACCTCGACACCGGCCCGGAGCTGGCCGCGCGCGGGATCACGCCGGTCGGCACGATCCTCGCGGTGCACGGCAACCCGACCTGGTCCTACCTGTGGCGGTCGCTGATCCCCGCGACGCTCGACGCGGCCGCCGCGGGCGGTCCCGCCTGGCGGGTCGTGGCCGTCGACCAGCTCGACATGGGCTTCTCCGCGCGCACCGGGCGGCACCGCACCCTGCCCGAGCGGGTCCGCGACCTCGACGCGTTCACGACCGCCCTCGGGCTGACCGGTCCGGTCGTCGTCCTCGGGCACGACTGGGGCGGCGTGGTCGCGATGGGCTGGGCCGTCGACCACCCCGACCGGCTCGCCGGCCTCGCGCTGCTGAACACCGCGATCGCGCACCCGGACGGCGAGCCGATCCCGGCCCCGCTGCGCGCCGCCACCGCCGGGCCGGTGCTGCGCCTGGCGACCTCGGCCACGCCCGCGTTCCTGGAGACCACGCTCGCGCTCGCGCACCCGCCGCTGCCCCGCGAGGTCGCCGACGCGTACCGCGCGCCGTACCGGCACGCCGAGGACCGCGGCGGCGTCGAGGGCTTCGTGGCCGACATCCCCGGGCACCACGACCACCCGAGCGCGCCGGAGCTGCGCCGGATCGCGGCCGGGGTCGCCGGGCTGACCGTGCCCGCGCTGCTGCAGTGGGGCCCGCGCGACCCGGTCTTCCGCGACCGGTACCTGGACGACCTGGTCGACCGGCTGCCGCACGCGCGCGTGCACCGGCACGAGGGCGCCGGGCACCTGGTCGCGGAGGACGTGGACTGGGCCGCGCCGCTGCTGGCCTGGCTGGGCGAGGAGGTGCGGGGCGACGGGGCACCGGCCGCGCCGGCCGCCGGCGCCGCGCCCGCCGCCGGCGCCGCGGCCCCCTGGACCCCGCTGTGGGACCGGCTCGACGCCCGCGCCGACGACCCCGGCCCCGCCGTGCTCGACATGGCGGCCGACGGCGGTCCGCGCACCGTGTCCTGGCGGCTGCTGGCCCGCCAGGTGCGCCGGATCGCCGCGGGCCTGCGCCGGGTCGGCGTCCGGCCGGGCGACCGGGTGTCGCTGCTGGTCGAGCCCGGTCCCACGCTGACCGCCCTGGTGTACGCCTGCCTGCGCCTCGGCGCGGTCGTGGTGGTCGCCGACGCCGGCCTCGGCCCGCGCGGCCTGACCCGCGCGCAGCGCGGCGCCCAGCCCGACTGGGTGGTCGGGCAGACGAAGGGCCTGCTCGCGGCACGCGCGCTCGGCTGGCCCGGCGTGCGGATCGCCGCGGACCCGCTCGGCCCCGCGGCCCGCCGCGCGCTCGGCGTCGCACACCTGCTCGTCGACGTCGCCGACGCCGGCCGGGACGACGAGCTGCCGCCCGGTCCCGGGCCCGACGACGAGGCGGCGATCCTGTTCACCTCGGGCTCGACCGGCCCGGCCAAGGGCGTCGTCTACACGCACGCGCAGCTCTCGGCGCTGCGGGACGTGCTGGCCGCGCACTTCGACGTCGGGCCGGACACCGGCCTGGTGACCGGCTTCGCCCCGTTCGCCCTGCTCGGGCCCGCGCTGGGCACGCGCTCGGTCACGCCCGACATGGACGTGTCCGCGCCCCGGACGCTCACCGCCCGCGCGGTCGCGGACGCCGTGCGCGCCGCCGACGGGGCGATCGTGTTCCTGTCGCCCGCGGCGATCCTCAACGTCGTGGCCACCGCCGGCGACCTGGACGCCGGCGACCGCGCCGCGCTCGCGAGGGTCCGGACCTTCCTGTCCACGGGCGCGCCGATCAGCGCGGACCTGCTCGGGTCCGCCGCCGCGCTCATGCCGGCCGCGGAGCCGCACACCCCCTACGGGATGACCGAGTGCCTGCTGGTCACGGACATCACGCTCGACGGCATCCGTGCGGCCGCCGGCGCGCCGGACGCCGGCGTCTGCGTCGGGCGGCCGGTCGGGCCCGGGCGGGTGCTGGTCAGCGCGCTCGACGCCGACGGCGCCGCGACCGGCGCGCCGTCCGACGCCCCCGGCGTGCTCGGCGAGGTGCTCATCAGCGCCCCGCACCTCAAGCAGCACTACGACCGGCTGTGGCTGACCGACCGCGCCGCCGGGCGCGAGGTGCCCGCGGGGCGCTGGCACCGCACCGGCGACGTCGGCCACCTCGACGCCGAGGGCCGGTTGTGGATCGAGGGCCGGCTCGCCCACGTCCTCGTCACCGCCGACGGCCCGCTGGCGCCGGTGGGCCCGGAGCAGCACGTCGAGCGGGTCCCCGGCGTGCGCCGGGCTGCCGTGGTCGGCGTCGGCCCCGCGGGCGTGCAGCAGGCCGTGGCGGTCGTGGAGCCGCCCGCCGACGCCGCGCCGCGCCGCGCCGGCCTGGCCCCGGCGGCGCTGGCCGCGGAGGTCCGCGCGGTGGCCCCGGTCCCGCTCGCGGCCGTCCTGGTCGCGCCGCGGATGCCCACGGACGTCCGGCACAACTCGAAGATCGACCGCACCCGGCTCGCGGGCTGGGCGTCGCGCGTGCTGTCCGGCGGCCCGGTGGGGGCGCCGTGACGGTCCTGGTGACGGGCGCGTCCGGCCTGCTGGGCGGCGCCGTCGCGCGCGTGCTCGCGGGGCGCGGCGAGGACGTCCGCACGCTGCAGCGCCGTCCGTCGGGGGTGCCCGGGGTCCGGGACGTCGCGGGCTCCGTGACCGACCCCGCCGCCGTCGCCGCGGCGCTCGACGGCGTCGACGCGGTCGTGCACCTCGCGGCGCGGGTCTCGCTGGCCGGCCCGCGCGAGGAGTTCGACGCGGTGAACATCGGCGGCACCACCACCCTGCTCGACGCCGCCGAGCGCGCGGGCGTCCGGCGGTTCGTCCAGGTGTCGTCGCCGTCGGTCGCGCACGGCGGGGCGTCGCTGGTCGGCGTCGGCGCCGAGCCCGCCGACCCGGCGCACGCCCGGGGCGACTACGCCCGCACCAAGGCCGCCGCCGAGCTGCTCGCCCTCGACCGGGACCGCGGCGCCGACGGCGGGACGGCCGTGGTCGCCGTGCGCCCGCACCTGGTGTGGGGACCGGGCGACACGCAGCTCGTCGAGCGCGTCCTCGACCGTGCCGCGCGCGGCCGGCTGCCGCTGCTCGACCAGGGCGCCGCGCTCATCGACACCACGTACGTCGACAACGCGGCGGACGGCATCGTCGCGGCCCTCGACCGGGCGGAGGCGCCCGAGGTGCACGGGCACGCCTACGTGCTCACGAACGGCGAGCCCCGGACCGTGGCCGACCTGCTCGCCGGCATCTGCCGGGCCGGCGGCGTGCGGCCCCCGGCCTGGCGGGTCCCCGCGGGTCTGGCCCGGGCGGCGGGCGGCGTGGTCGAGGCCGTGTGGCGCCTGCGCCCCGGCACGGACGAGCCGCCGATGACCCGGTTCCTCGCCGAGCAGCTGTCGACCGCGCACTGGTTCGACCAGCGGGCCACGCGCGCCGACCTCCGGTGGACCCCCGCCGTGAGCCTGGACGAGGGGTTCGCGCGGCTCGCGGCGCACTACGGGGGCGCGCGGGGCTGAGGGCGGCTTGCCGGCGACGCGGTCAGCGGTCGTCGGTCGTCGGTCGTCGGTCGTCGGTCGTCGGTCAGCGGTCCTCGGTCAGCGGTCGTCGGTCACCGGTCGTCGGTCACCGGCACCCAGCGCGGCCCGGCGCGCCGGGCCACCGCCGCGCGGTGCACCTGCGCGAGCGCGCGCGCCCGGTGCGCGACGCGCCGCCCGATGCGGGCGGCGGACTCGTCGTCGCCGGCCAGGTAGCGGACGACCACGCGGGCCTCCCCCGCGACGACCGCGACGTCCTGCGCCTCGACCTTCGTGAGCGCGCGGGCGGCGTCGGCCGCGGCGGGCAGCAGCGCGGCCGGGTCGACGCCGGGGAGCAGCAGCCCGACGCCCAGGGTCACGCGGTACGACGGCACGCCCGGCAGCGTAGCCGCGCCCGGCGCCCGCGCCTCACATCGTGATCGAGCCGTCCGCCGCGATCGGCCAGTCCGGGTTGTGCGCGACCTCCCACACGTAGCCCTCGGGGTCGGCGAACGCGCCGGACGTCCCACCCCACTCGGCCCGGGCGGCCGGCCGCACGACGGACCCGCCCGCCGCGGCCGCCGCGTCGAGCACGGGCGCGACCTCCTCCGGAGCCCGGACGTTGTACGCGAGCTCCAGGCCCGGCGCGCCGCGGCCCGCGACGCCGGTCCACAGCGCGAGGACCAGCCCGCCCGCCTGGAAGAACGCCACCTCCCCGTCGGGGCGGCGCGGCGCCGACCAGCCCAGCGCCTCGTAGAACGCGCACTGCCGGTCGAGGTCCGTGACGCCGAGCGTCACCACGCTGATCCGCGGCTCCATGCGACCTTCCTACCGCGCCTCCCCGACATCCACACGCGATCGGGGGGACAGCCCCCGGGTCCCGGGCGCCCCCGTCACGTAGCGTGGCCGCATCCGAACGACGAGCGTCCCGCTCACGCCCGCGGCTGGGAAGTCGACCACCCCCCACGTTCGGAGCGCGCTTCGTGACACCCCCCGCACCCGCCGCCGCGACCGCGGCCCCCGCCCGGCCGAACCAGGCCGCCGCCACCGGCTCGTACCAGGAGCTGTCCCGGCAGGTCCGCGACGCCGGCCTGCTGAACCGCACGCCCGGGTTCTACGTGCTGCTGCTGGTGGGCCTCGGGGTCGCGCTGGCCGGGCTGGTCGCGGGCTCGGTGCTGCTGGGGCGGTCCTGGTTCCAGCTGCTCGTCGCGGGCGGCCTCGGGATCGTGCTGACCCAGTTCGCGTTCGTCGCGCACGAGGCGTCGCACCGGCAGGTGCTGGCGTCCGGCCCGGCGAACGACCGGCTGGGGCGGATCCTCGCCAACGGCGTCGTCGGCATCAGCCACTCGTGGTGGATGACCAAGCACTCGCGGCACCACGCGAACCCGAACCACGTGGGCAAGGACCCGGACATCGCGCCGGACACCATCGTGTTCCTGCACGCCGACGCCGCGAAGCAGAACCGGGTGATGGCCGCGCTGACCCGGGTGCAGGGCTGGGCGTTCTTCCCGCTGCTGACCCTCGAGGGCCTCAACCTGCACGTGACGGCGTTCCGCAGCCTGCTCGCGCAGGAGCGGTCCCGGGCGCGGACGCTCGAGCTGACGATGCTCGTCGTGCGCCTGAGCGTCTACACCGCCGCCGTGCTGTGGTTCCTGGGGCTCGGGATCGGGTTCGCGTTCCTCGGCGTGCAGCTGGCCGTGTTCGGCGTCTACATGGGCGCGTCGTTCGCCCCGAACCACAAGGGCATGGCGGTGATCCCCGAGGGCAGCCGGCTGGACTTCCTGTCCAAGCAGGTGCTGACGTCCCGGAACATCACCGGCGGGCACGCGATGAGCACCCTCATGGGCGGCCTGAACTACCAGGTGGAGCACCACCTGTTCCCGAGCATGCCCCGCCCGCACCTGGCCCGCGCCCGGCTGCTGGTCCGCGAGCACTGCCTCCGCAACGGCGTGCCGTACACCGAGACCTCGCTGCTGCGGTCCTACGCGATCGTGGTGCGCTACCTGAACGACGTGGGCCTGGCGGCCCGCAACCCGTTCGACTGCCCGCTGGTGCAGCGCTACCGCCAGGTCTGACGCGACGGGGGACGCGGAACGCCGGCACCGACGACGGCGACCGGCTACGGTCCGGGGTGACCGCCTGACCGACCGATCGGAGCCCCTCGTGTCCCGCAC
Source organism: Cellulomonas sp. (assembly GCF_035634735.1). GTDB lineage: Bacteria > Actinomycetota > Actinomycetes > Actinomycetales > Cellulomonadaceae > Cellulomonas. The sequence continues at coordinate 41,149 of NZ_DASQCJ010000071.1, read as the reverse complement.
CCCCGCCCGCGTCGCGGCGCTGGTCCTCGTCCTCGGCGGCCTCGCGCTCGGCGCCGCCCCGATGCCGCTCGCGTCGTTCGGCTGCGGCCCGGCCTTCGCCGGGTCGGACGACGTGCTGGACCAGACGGTCGAGGTCGTGACCGCCTGCGCCGACAGCCGCGCGGACCGGCAGGGCCTGGCGGGCGCCGTGCTGGTCGCCGGCGCCGCGCTCGGGGCGGGCGCGCTCGTCCCCGGCCGCCGCGCGCAGCCCCGCGCCGGCACGGCCGCCACGACGGCCGGCACCGACCCCGTCGGGGCCGACGCCGCGCGCTGACCCCGGGCAGCAGAACGCCGGCCGTCCCCAGCGGGGGCGGCCGGCGTTCGCGCGTCAGCTCAGAGCGGGCGGATGTTCGCCGCCTGCGGGCCCTTCGGGCCCTCGGTGACGTCGAACTCGACCTGCTGGTTCTCCTCGAGGGAGCGGTAGCCGGAGGAGGCGATCGCGCTGTAGTGCGCGAACACGTCCGGGCCGCCCTCGGCGGGGGCGATGAAGCCGAAGCCCTTCTCGGCGTTGAACCACTTCACGGTGCCGGTGGTCATGATGTCTTCTCTCGTTCGGGGACCGGAGCCGCGGACACGGCTCCTGGTGCCGCGCCACGACGGGCGCGGACGGTGGTGGGCGCGCACGCGGCAGGCGGGCGCGGCGGGACGGCGGGCGGCGGCGAGCGCGGCCACGGCCTCGTCCCAGGTGGGGGTGACGGCCACGGGGCGCGACAGGTGGTCGCTGACGTGGTGGCCACGGGCGTCGCGGGCGATCAGCCCGGCGTACTCGCCGCCGGCGGTGGCGGCCCAGAGGTTCTCGTCCGCCTGGCGCCACTGGACGGGCGCGGTCTCGGCGGGGGTGGTGGTGGTGCGGGTACTGAGGGTGATGATCTGATGACTGCTCTCACTCCGCACGACGTCGGCGGAGGGTGGGGGCGACGGCACCGGGTGGGGCACCGTCCGGACTGCTGCAAGAGGCCCGGGATCCGCGAGGAATCCCGGGCCTCCAGCTGAGCCGCCTAAGAGAATCGAACTCTTGACCTTCTCATTACGAGTGAGACGCTCTGCCGACTGAGCTAAGGCGGCGCGCGCCCACCGATCCGGCGGACGAGCACGGACACTGTACCTGGCGGACGGCGCGTCCTCCAAAGCGAGCGCCGCGAGGCGTCAGCAGCGGGTCCCGTCGGCCGGCACCGTGCCGTCGACCAGGTACGCGTCCACGGCGTCCGCGATGCAGGCGTTCGACCGGCCGTAGGCGGTGTGGCCCTCGCCCTCGTAGGTCAGCAGGTGCCCGGAGTCGAGGGTGCCGGCCAGGCTCTCGGCCCAGGCGTACGGCGTCGCCGGGTCGTTGGTGGTGCCGATGACCACGATCGGCGCGGCGCCCGCCGCGGAGTAGTCGTCCAGGCCGCCCGCCTCGGGCACCGGCCACTGCGCGCAGATCACGCCGCCGTAGCCGAAGAAGTACCCGACGGTCGGGGCGACCTCCTCGATCGCGGCGGACTGGGCGCGCATCTCGGCGACGTCGGTCGTGCCGCGGTCGTCGGCGCAGCCGATCGCCCAGAACGCGGACGTGGAGTTCGAGGAGTACGTGCCGTCGGCGTTCCGGTCGTAGTACAGGTCGGCGAGCTGCAGCAGGACGGAGCCGTCCCCGGACAGCGCCGCGTCCAGACCCATCGTGAGGTAGCTCCAGGACTCCTCGTCGTACAGCGGGAGCGCGATGCCGCTGAACGCCAGCGTGCCGGTGAGCGGCCGCGCGGTGCCGGTCGGCAGCGGGGACTTCCGCGCCCGGTCCAGCACCGAGCGCACCTGCGCGAGGCCGTCGTCGACGGAGCCGGTCAGCGGGCAGTCCGCGCCGGCCTGGCAGTCGGCGACGTAGGCGCGCAGCGCGTTCTCGAAGCCCTGCGCCTGTCCCTCGGAGAGCTCCTGCGAGGACAGCGTCGGGTCGAGCGCGCCGTCGAGCACCAGGCGGCCCACCTGCTGCGGGAACAGCGCCGCGTACGTCGCGCCGAGCTGGGTGCCGTACGAGTAGCCGACGTAGTTCAGGGTCTCGTCGCCCAGGACCGCCCGCAGCACGTCCATGTCCTTGGCGGCGGACACCGTGTCCACGTGCTCCAGCACGGGGCCGGTGCGCTGCAGGCAGGCCGCGCCGAACGCGCCGTACGCGTCCTCGGCCGCCTGGATGCCCGCGTCGGTGGTGAAGTCGAAGTCGGTGGACACGATCTCGTCCATCGCCGGGCCGTCGACGCAGGTGACCGGGGTGGAGGACGCGACGCCGCGCGGGTCGAAGCCGACCAGGTCGTAGCGGTCGACGACCTCCTCGCCGAACCGCGGCAGCGCGATCGACGACAGCGCGTCGATGCCGGACGAGCCCGGGCCGCCCGGGTTGATCAGCAGCGAGCCCAGCCGGTCCCCGGCCGCGGGGTGCCGGCTGACCGCGATCTCGATCGTGTCGCCGTCGGGCTCGGCGTAGTCGAGCGGCACGACGAGCGTGGCGCACTCGAGGTCGCCGCAGGCCTGCCAGTCGAGCTCCTGCGCGTAGATCGCGTCCAGGCCCCGGACGTCGGCCGCGGTGGGCGCGGTGGTCACCTCGGACTGCTCGCGGGGCGCGGTGCAGCCCGCCAGCGCGAGGGCGGCGACGGCGGCCAGGGCGGCGGCGCGCACGAGCCCGCGGCGGCGGGTCGCGGGCACGGGTCGGCTGGGGGCGTCCGGGGCGGGAGTCACCGGACCACGGTAACGGCCCGCCGGACCCCCGGACGTCAGGCCTGCGGGCGCAGCGCGATGAGCATGGCCTCGACCGCGAGCAGCGGCGCGACGTTGCCCTCGAGCCGGGTGCGGGCCTCCCCCACGGCGTCCATCCGGCGGACCGTCTGCTCGGGGGTCGAGGACTCCGCGATCGACCGGGCCGCCTCCTCGTGCTCGGCGTTCACCAGGTGCACGTCGGCGCCGAGCTGCAGCACCAGCACGTCCCGGTAGAACGACAGCAGGTCCACCATCGCGCGGTCCAGCACGTCCCGCTGCGCGCGGGTGGCGCGGCGCTTCTGCTCGTCCTCCAGCTGCTTGATCTGGCCGCGCAGCGCCGGCGGGATCGTCGTGAGCCCCTCGGCGCCGAGCGAGTGCAGCAGCGCCCGCCGCTCGCCGGCGTCCCGCTCCTCGGTCGCGGCCTTCGCGTCCGCCTGCGCGGTCTCGACCAGCTCGGCCGCGGCGAGCACCGCGTCCCCGACCCCGCGCAGCCGCGGCGCGATCCGCAGCACGGCGGACCGGCGGGCGCGGGCCTCGGGGTCCCGGGCGAGCCGGCGGGCCACGCCGACGTGCGACTGCGCCGCGCGGGCCGCGACCAGGGCCACGCCCGGCTCGATGCCGTCCCGGCGCACCAGCAGGTCCGCGACCGCCTCGACCGGCGGCACCCGGAGCGCGACCGAGCGGCTGCGCGACCGGAGCGTCACCAGCACGTCCTGGGGGCTGGGCGCGCACAGCAGCCAGACGGTTCGCGGCGGCGGCTCCTCGATGGCCTTGAGCAGCACGTTGCCCGACGTCTCGTTGAGCCGGTCGGCGTCCTCGATGACGATGACCCGCCACCGACCCTGGGACGGCGCGCGCTGCGCGAGCTCGACCAGCGGCCGGACGGTGTCGACCCGGATGACGACGCCCTCGGTCGACACGAAGGTGACGTCGGGGTGCGTGCCGGCGAGCACGGTCGCGCACCCGGGGCTGCGCGGGTCGCCCGACGGGTCCTGGAGCGCGGCGGCGAAGGCGCGGGCGGCGTTGGACCGGCCGGACCCCGGCGGGCCGGTGAGCAACCACGCGTGGGTCATCTTGGACGGGTCCGCCACGGCCTCCCGCAGCGTCGCGACCGCCGGCTCCTGGCCGACGACCTCGTCCCAGACGGTCGTCATCGCGCGCCGCCCGCGTCGGGGCCGGCGGCGGCGCCGTCCGGCGACCCCAGCAGCGCCGCCACCCGGGCCCGCACGTCGGCGGCGATCTCCTCGACCGGCCGCGCGGCGTCGAGCACGAGCCAGCGCCCCGGGTCCGCGGCGGCGCGGGCGAGGAACGCCTCGCGGGTGCGGCGGTGGAAGTCGTCGCCCGCGCTCTCCAGACGGTCCGGCTGGTCGGGGCGCGCGCGCAGCCGGCCGAGCCCGGCGGCCGGGTCCAGGTCGAGCAGCACCGTGAGCGCGGGCAGCAGCCCGCCGGTGGCCCACAGCGACAGGTCCTCGACCTCCTGCGCGCCCAGGTCGCGGCCGGTGCCCTGGTAGGCCACGGAGGAGTCGAGGTACCGGTCGGTCACCACCACGGACCCGGCCTCGAGCGCCGGCCGGACCAGCGACGCGACGTGGTGCGCGCGGTCGGCGGCGTACAGCAGCGCCTCCGTGCGGGGGTCGACGTGCCCGCCGTGCAGCACCTCGCGGCGCAGCACCCGGCCGAGCTCGGTGCCGCCCGGCTCGCGGGTCAGCACGACGGTGTGCCCCAGCCCCGCCAGCCACTCGCCGAGCAGCCGGGACTGCGTGGACTTGCCGGCGCCGTCGCCGCCCTCGAACGACACGAACAGGCCGCCGGGCGCGGTCGGGAGGGGCGCGGGCGTCGGCGGGTGGGGCAGCGTCACGCGCGCCAGGGTATCCACCCGCGCCCACACCCCGCCGACGGCCCCGGCCCGCGCGCGGCGCCGGCCGGGGCCCGTCGGGTCACTCGCCCGGGTAGACGACCCCGACCTGCGCCCGGACCTCGTCCATCGTGCGCAGCACGCCCAGCGTGTCCGCCCAGGTCATCCGGGGGCTCTCGGTCGCGCCCTCGGCGACCCGGCGCGCGACCTCGGCCGCCTCGTACTGCAGGCCGTGGGCGACCGGCTGGTCGAACGTCCAGGACCGGCCGTCGCGCCGGCTGACCCGGAACGACGTCGGCGCGTAGAACGAGCCCTCGATCGTGATCGTGCCCTCGGTGCCGGAGATCGCCGCCGTCGTGGGGGTCCTGGCCCAGAGCGTGGTGGTGAGCGCCGCCTGGGTCCGGTCGCCGTAGCTGAGGACGATCGCGAGCTGCCCGTCGACGCCGGTCTCGGTCAGCGCGCCGACCGCGCGGACCTGGGTCGGCACGCCCAGGAAGTCCTGCGCGAACGCCACCGGGTAGACGCCGAGGTCGAGCAGCGCGCCGCCCGCGAGCGCCGGGTCGTACAGCCGGTGCGCCGGGTCGAACGGGAAGTACTGGCCGTGGTCCGCGTGCACGGCGACGATCTCGCCGATCTCCCCCGAGTCGATGACCTGGTGCACCGCGGCGACGTGCGGCAGGAACCGCGTCCACATCGCCTCCATGACGAACACCCCCGCGGCGCGCGCGGCGGCGAACACCTCCTCCGCCTCGCCGGCGTTGCGGGTGAAGGCCTTCTCCACCAGCACGTGCTTGCCGGCGGCGATCGCGAGCAGCGCGTGCTCCCGGTGCTCGGAGTGCGGGGTGGCGACGTACACGGCGTCGACCTGCGGGTCCTCGACGAGGTCGCGGTAGCCGACGTGCGTGGTGGGGATGCCGTGCGCGGTGGCGAACCGCTCGGACCGGGTGCGGTCCCGGGAGCCGACGGCGACGATCGGGGCGCGGGTGCTGCTCCGCACGGCGTCGGCGAAGGCGGCGGCGATGCCCCCCGCGCCGAGGATGCCCCAGCGGATCGACGGTGCGGTGCGCGGGTCCTCGGTGAGTGCCATGCCGCGACCCTACTGCGCGCCCCCGACCAGCGCCCACGCCGCTGGCGGACCCCCGCGGGCGGTCCGTACGGTGGACGGGTCGGCGGCCGCGAGGACCGTGTCCGACGGGCCCGGCGCCGACGCGACCCACGAGGAGGAGCCGTGTCCGCGACCCAGGAGCACCCGCCCGTCCGCACCCTCATCAGCCCCGCCCGGTACGCGCAGGGCCCCGGCGCGATCGAGCGCCTCGGGGAGCTGGTCGCCCCGATCGGCCGCACCCCGCTCGTGGTCGCCGACGACGTCGTCTGGGGCTTCGTCGGCGACGCCGTCACCCGGTCGTTCGACGCCGCCGGGCTGCCGCTGACCCGCGACGGGTTCGGCGTCTACGCGACGGCCGCGGCGGTCGAGTCCATCGCCGACCGGGCGAAGGAGCTCGGCGCCGACGTGGTGGTCGGCGTCGGGGGCGGCTCGGTGATCGACGCGGTCAAGGCCGCCGGCCACCTCGCGGGGACGCGCTGGGTGTCGGTGCCGACCGTCGCCTCGACGGACGCGCCCTGCTCGGCGCTGTCGGTGATCTACGACGACGAGGGCGGCTTCGAGGAGTACCGGTTCTTCCCGCACAACCCGGACCTGGTGCTCGTCGACACCCGGCTCGTGGCGAACGCCCCGGTGAAGTTCCTCGTCGCCGGGGTCGGCGACGCGCTCGCCACCTGGATCGAGGCCCGGGCGGTGGCCCGCGGCGACGGCACGACGATGGCCGGCGGGCTGCCGACCGCGACCGGCACCGCGCTGGCCCGGCTGTCCTGGGACATCCTCTGGGAGCACGCGCTGCCGGCGATCGACGCGGTGCGCGACCACCTGGTCACCCCGTCGGTGGAGAAGGTGGTCGAGGCGAACACGCTGCTGTCCGGCCTGGGCTTCGAATCGGGTGGGCTGGCCGCCGCGCACGCGATCCACAACGGCCTGACCGCGGCGCCGCAGACGCACGGGCTGACCCACGGGCAGAAGGTGAACATCGGCTCGGTGACCCAGCTGGTGCTCGAGGGCGCGCCGGTCGAGGAGATCCGCGCGTTCGTCGAGTTCACCACCCGGGTCGGGCTGCCGAACACGCTGACCGAGGTCGGGCTGACGCCGGGCGACGTCGCGGACCTGACCCGGGTGGCCGAGGCGGCGACGGCGGAGGGCGAGACGATCCACGCGATGCCGTTCACCGTCCGGGTGCCGGACCTGGTGGACGCGCTGCGGTCGATCGAGGGCTTCTCGCGCCGGGTCCGCGCCGACGCGGGGCTGCCGGAGCCGGTGCCGCACGTCGCGCACTGACGCGGGCCGGGGCGCCCCGGTCGCGGGGCGCCCCGCGCGTCAGGCCGCGAGGCAGAGCGCGTACGTGATCGCCGGCGTCAGCAGCGCGACGCCGTAGATCCCCGCGCGCACCACCTCCGGCGGGTGCAGGCCGAGGTCCCGCAGCCCGTGCCAGGTCCGGTGGCAGCAGTGCCACAGCACCAGGCCCAGCGCGAGGCTGATCGCGAGCGCCGCGAGCGGGTGCGTGACGAACCCCGCCACCCGCGCGTGCACGTCCGCAGGCTCGCCGAACACCCCGAACGGCACCAGCAGCCCGAACACGGCGACGAGCACCGGCATGGTGAACACGGCGAGCATCCCGCCGCCGCCGAACAGGGCCCAGAACAGCGGCTCGTTCGTCCGCCCCTCCCAGCGACGCATCACGGCCTCCCGAGCCAGAGCACGACGACGACGGCGAACGCCGCGAGCAGGACGTAGTGCGCGAGCACCACCCAGCCGCGGTGCAGCTGCCGGCGGCCGCGGCGCACCCGGATGATCGCCGGGGTCGCCTGGAACCAGGTCGTCGCGTGCACGACCGCCATCACCAGCGCCACGACGGTGAGCACCACGACCGGGGCCGACCGCTGCAGCTCGACCCACCGGGTGAACGCGTCGACCCCGCGGTGCGCGGACACCAGGCCGATCACCAGGTTGAGCACGAACAGCCCGACCACGACGCTGGACGCCTCGCGCAGCGCGTACGCCCGGTACTCGCGGGTCGCCAGGAACCAGGTCCGGCGGACGGGCGGGCGGTGCGGGCGGCGGGCGGAGCCCGGCGGGCCGGGCGGGCCGTCGCCGGGCGGGCCGGCCGAGCCCCCGCGCGGCACGCCGGCCGGACCCTCGCGCGGCGGCCCGGCCACACCGTCGCGCGGCGGCCCGGCCGCGCCCCGCGCGCTCACGGCCGGCCCCCGCGCCGCGGCAGCAGGAACTCCGCCGCCCACGCCGCCGCCGTCGCCGCCTTGGCCTGCTGGATCGCCGCCGCGGGGTCGACGCCCTTGGGGCACGCGGTCGAGCACGCCCCGACGAACGTGCACGCCCACAGCCCGTCCTCGCGGTCGAGCGCGGGCAGCCGGTCGTCGGACCCGTGGTCCCGGGAGTCCTTGTCGTACCGGACGGCCGCCGTGATCGCCGCGGGCCCGAGGAAGTCGGGGGCGAGCGCGACCTGGGGGCAGGCGGCGTAGCAGAGCAGGCAGTCGATGCACATGGCGTAGTCGTGGTACGCCAGCATCTGCTCCGGCGTCTGCCGGTTCCCCGTCTCCCCCGGCGGGTCCTCCGGGTCCGGCACGAGCCAGGGCCGCGCGCGCTCGAGCGACGCCAGGAACGGCTCGAGGTCGACGACGAGGTCGCGCTCGACGGCCAGGTTCGCCAGCGGCTCGACGACCAGCGGGCCCGGCGCGTAGTCGCGCACGAAGTGCTCGCAGCCGAGCCGCGGGACGCCGTTCAGCATGAACCCGCAGGACCCGCATATCGCCATCCGGCAGGACCAGCGGAACGCTAGCGTCGGGTCGAGGTGGTCCTTGATCCAGGTGAGCGCGTCGAGCACCGAGGTGTCCTGGCCCCACGGCACCGCGTACTCGACCAGGTGCGGCGCCTCGTCGGCGTCGGGGCGGTAGCGCTGGACGCGCAGCGTGATCGTGCCGAGGACCTCGCCGCTCACCGGCCGGCCCCCTCGGCTGCGCCGGCGGCCGTGCCCGTGCCCGCGGCGGTGCCCGTGCCCGTGCCGGCGGCCGTGCCCGTGCCGGCGGCCGCCCCCGCCGCCCCGTACGCCCGCGTCGCCGGCGGCGAGGTCGTGATCGTCACCGGGGTGTGCTCCAGCCGGGGCCCGTCGGGTGTCCACCACGCGCGGGTGTGCGCGAGGAACCGCTCGTCGTCGCGCTCGCCGAACCCGTCGAGCCGCTGGTGCGACCCCCGGGACTCCTCGCGGGCGAGCGCCGAGGCGACCAGGCCCTCCGCGACGTCGAGCATCGCGCCGAGCTCGACCGCGGACGCCCAGTCGGTGTTGTGGACGGGGCAGGTGTCCGCCACCCGCACGTCGGCGAACCGGGCGCGCAGCCCGCGCACCGTCGCGGCGGTGCGCTCCATGCCCTCGCGGGTGCGGAAGATGCCGACGCCGTCGTCCATCGCCCGGCCGAGCGCCTCGCGGATCTCGACCTGCGGCTCGGAGCCCCGGCCCATCATCGACAGGTGCCGCGCCGCGGCGTCGGCGGCGTCCCGGCGCACCCGGGGGTCGGCCGGGGTCGGCTCCGCGAGCGCGAACGCGCCCGCGCGCTCCCCCGCCACCCGGCCCAGCACCACGAGCTCGGCCAGCGAGTTGGACCCCAGCCGGTTCGCGCCGTGCAGGCCGGAGGAGGCGCACTCCCCGACCGCGAACAGGCCCGGCAGCGGCGTCGCCGTGGTCACGTCCGTCTCGATGCCGCCCATCGAGTAGTGCACGCTCGGGCACACCGGGATCGGCGCCGTGGCCGGGTCGATCCCGAGGTACTGCTCGGTCAGCTCGCAGATCAGCGGCAGCCGCTCGCGCAGGTACGCGGGCCCGAGGTGCCGCAGGTCGAGGTGCACGGCGTCGCCGCGCGGGGTCGCGATCGTGCGCCCCGCCCGCTGCTCGTGCCAGAACGCCTGGGACAGCCGGTCCCGCGGGCCGAGCTCCATGTGCTTGTTCTCGGGCTTGCCCACCGGCGTCTCGGGGCCCAGCCCGTAGTCCTGCAGGTACCGGCGGCCCTCGGCGTTCACCAGGATGCCGCCCTCGCCGCGGCAGCCCTCGGTGATGAGGATGCCGGAGCCGGGCAGGCCGGTCGGGTGGTACTGGACGAACTCCAGGTCACGGAGCGGCGCCCCGGCCCGGTAGGCCAGCGCCATGCCGTCGCCGGTGACGATCGCGCCGTTGGTGTTCTGCGCGTACAGCCGGCCGGCGCCGCCGGTGGCCATGACGACCGCGCCCGCCTCGACCAGGACCGGGTAGCCCTCGCGCTGGTCGTAGGCGAGCACGCCGGCGACCCGGCCGTCCCGCACCACCAGCTCGAGGGCCAGGCACTCGTCCATCCGCGCGATCGACGGGTGCTGCAGCGACGTCTGGAACAGCGTGTGCAGCACGTGGAACCCGGTCTTGTCCGCCGCGAACCAGGTGCGCGGCCGGCTCATCCCGCCGAACCGCCGCACGTTCACCGCGCCCGCGTCGGTGCGGCTCCACGGGCAGCCCCATCGCTCCAGCCGGTACATCTCGTGCGCCGCGTGCTCGACGAAGTACTGCACGACGTCCTGGTCGCACAGCCAGTCGCCGCCGGACACGGTGTCCGCGAAGTGCTGCTCCAGCGAGTCGTCGGCGCCGACCACGCCCGCCGCCCCGCCCTCGGCCGCGACCGTGTGCGAGCGCATCGGGTACACCTTCGACAGCACGGTGACGTCGAGCTCCGGGTGCGCCTCGGCCACGGCGATCGCCGCGCGCAGCCCGGCGCCCCCGCCGCCGACGACCGCGACGTCCGTGCGGACCGCCTGCATCACGGCACCGCCGGGGCGACCGTCATCGCGAGGACGTCGAGCGCCGCGTCGAGCTGCTCGACGGTGAGCCGGCCCTCGTCGACGTGCCCGAGCGCCAGCACCGCCTCGCGGATCGTCAGGTCGTGGGCCATCGCGTGCTTGACCACCGCGGCGGCGGCCTCGTAGCCGATCAGCCGGTTGAGCGGGGTGACCACGGACGGCGACGACTCGGCGAGCTGCCGGCACCGCTCGCGGTCGGCGACGAACCCCGCCACGCACTTGTCGGCGAGGTGCGTCGCGCCGGTGGCGAGCAGCGCGACCGACTCCAGCAGGTTGCGCGCCATCACGGGCAGCATGACGTTGAGCTCGAACGACCCGGTCGTGCCGGCGAACGCCACCGCGGCGTCGTTGCCGATGACCTGCGCGGCGACCATGAGCACCGCCTCGGGGATCACCGGGTTCACCTTGCCGGGCATGATCGACGACCCCGGCTGCAGGTCGGGCAGCGCGATCTCCGCGAGCCCGGTGCGCGGCCCCGAGCCCATCCAGCGCAGGTCGTTGCAGATCTTCACCAGCGACACCGCGACCGTGCGCAGCGCGCCGGACGTCTCGACCAGCGCGTCCTGCGCGCCCTGGGCCTCGAAGTGGTCGCGCGCCTCGGTGAGCGGCAGGCCGGTGTGGTCGGCGACCAGCGCGATCACCCGCTGCGGGAACCCGGGCGGGGTGTTGATCCCGGTGCCGACGGCCGTGCCGCCCAGCGGCAGCTCGGCGAGCCGCGGCAGCGCCGCCTCCACCCGCTCGACGCCCAGCCGGATCTGCGCGGCGTAGCCGCCGAGCTCCTGCCCCAGCGTGACGGGCGTGGCGTCCATGAGGTGGGTGCGGCCCGCCTTGACCACGTCGGCGTGCTCGGCCGCGCGCGTCTCCAGCGTCCCGGCGAGGTGGCCGAGCGCCGGCAGCAGGTCGGTCAGCACCGCCTGGGCGGCCGCGACGTGGATGGACGCGGGGAACACGTCGTTGGACGACTGCGAGGCGTTGACGTGGTCGTTCGGGTGCACCGGGCGGCCCAGCCGCTCCGTCGCCAGGGTGGCCAGCACCTCGTTCACGTTCATGTTCGACGACGTGCCGGAGCCGGTCTGGAACACGTCGACGGGGAACTGGTCGGCCCACTCGCCCGCGGCCACCTCCTCCGCCGCCGCGACCACCGCGGCGGCGACGTCCGCGGGCAGCACGCCGAGCTCGGCGTTCGCGAGCGCCGCGGCCCGCTTGATCTCCGCGAGGGCCGCGACGTGCCGGGGGTGCAGCCGGGTGCCGGAGATCGCGAAGTTCTGCACCGCCCGCTGGGTCTGGGCCCGGTAGCGCGCGTCCGCGGGCACCAGCACGTCGCCCATCGTGTCGTGCTCGAGCCGGAAGCCGGCGGGGATCTCGGTCGGGGTCTCGCTCATGGCGCTCTCCTTCGTCCGGGCGGGGCGGTGCGGTGGGGTCGGGGTGGTCGGGGCGGGGGGCGTCACCACATGCCGATGGCCTTCATCCAGAGGCCGCCGACGCCCATCCAGATCACGATGTTCACGACCGCGACCACGCCGCCGGTGCGCCACCAGCGCAGCACCGGGACGTAGCCGGAGCCGAACAGCACGGGCGCCGGGCCGGTCGAGTAGTGGGTCAGCGACGCGAACAGGCTCGAGATGAACCCGAGCACGAGGGCGGCGAACACGGGCGGCGCGCCGGCCATGATCGAGGTGGCCAGGAACGCGGCGTACATCGCGGAGATGTGGGCGGTGTTGGACGCGAACAGGTAGTGGCTCACGAAGTAGACGAGCGTCAGCAGCACGAACGCCTGCTGCCAGCCCATGTCGCCGACCAGGGCGGCCATCTCCCCGCTGAGCCACGGGATGAGCCCGAGCGCGTTGAGCTGCGTCGCCATCATCACCAGCACCGCGAACCAGACGAGCGTGTCCCAGGCCTGCGTCTCCTGCTTCACGTCGTCCCAGGTGAGCACGCCGGTGAGCAGCAGGGCGACGAGCCCGATCAGCGCGGTCGTGGTGGCCGACATGTCGAGCAGCGCGTCGCCGAGCGTCCACAGCAGCAGCAGCCCGACGATCGTGCCCGTCATCACCTTCTCCCCCGCGGACAGCGGGCCGAGCTCGCGCAGCGCGGTGCGCGCCCGCTCGGCCGCCTCGGGGGTGCGCCGCACCTCCGGCGGGTCGATCGCGCGGACCACGAGCGGCACGACGACCAGCGCCACGAGCCCCGGCACGATCGCCGCGAGCGCCCAGGTGCCCCAGGTGATGTCGACGCCCTGGTCGCCGGCGAGCTGCGCGGCGAGCGGGTTGCCCGCCATCGCGGTGAGGAACATCGCGGAGGTCACGGTGTTCACGTGGAACGCCGTGCTGGTCAGGTACGACCCGATGCGGCGGGACGTCGGCCCGGGCTCGCTGCCGTAGGACGACGAGATCGACCGGACGATCGGCTGGATGACGCCGCCGGCGCGCGCGGTGTTCGACGGCGTGGCCGGGGCCAGCACGAGGTCGGTGGCGGCGAGGCCGTACGCGAGGCCCAGCGGGCTGCGGCCGAGCCGGGACACGAAGAACAGCGCGAGCCGGGCGCCGAGCCCGGTCTTGATGACGCCGCGCGAGATGAAGAACGCGACGACGATCAGCCAGATCGTGGTGTTCGAGAACCCGGACAGCGCCTCGGCCGGCTCGAGCACGCCGGTCACGACCGTCGCCACGAGGCCGACGATCGTCACCGCGCCCATCGGCAGCGGGCGGGCGATGACGCCGACGATGGTCGCGACGAAGATCGCGAACATGTGCCAGGCCGGCGCCTCCACGCCCGCGGGCGGCGGCACGAACCAGAGCACGACCCCGACGACGAGCGGGATCGCCGTCCGGACCAGCGGCACGGGTCGCAGCCGCGCCGGGGCGGGGGCGGCCGTCCCGGCGCCGGGCGGGGCGGCACCGCCGGGCGGGGCCTCGGGCGGCGTGGCGCCGGGGTCGGGGGCGGCGGTGTCCTGGGCCATGCGCGGCGTGCCTCCGGGGCGGGACGGTCGCCCCGGGGACCCGTGGCCCCGGAGCGCGGGCATGACCCGACCCTCGGGGCGGTCGCGACCGCTGGGGGGCGACAGACCGCCGCGAACCGGGCGTTGCGGTCGTTGTGTTCGGCGATACCCGTTCGCGGGGCCGTCCCCTCATCGGGCGGCCCCGACCACTCAAACCCGGATGGGTGGCCCGCCGGGCGTGCCGACACTGGGCGCATGCCGGCCGCCGACCCGCGTTCCGCCGATCTGCGGGTGCTCGTCGCCCACGCCCGCCCCGCGACCGCGCGCGAGCACCGGCTGCTGGTCGACCGGGTCCCCGGCTTCCGCACCGTGGGCCTGGCCGGGGACGGCGACGCCGCGCTCGCCCGGGCCGTGCGCGGCGGCGTCGACCTGGTGCTGCTCGACCTCGCGCTGCCGGGGCGGCCGGGCCTCGACGTGTGCCGCGCCCTGCACCACGCGCGCGGCGCCCCGGACGTGCTGGTGGCCACGGCCGTCCGCGACCGGGCCGCGGTGCGGGCGGCCGTCCGGTTCGGCGCGGTGCACTACCTCGTGACCCCGCTGCGGTTCGCCGCGCTCCGGGAGCACCTCGACGCGTACGCCGCGTACCGCGCCGCCGCGGCGGGCCGCCGGGTCGTCGCCGACCAGGGCGAGGTGGACGCCCTCGTCGCCACGCTGCGGCCGCCCGGCCGCGAGCACCTGCCCAAGGGGCTCGGGGCGGAGTCGCTCGACCGGGTCCGGGCCGCCCTGGCCGCCGCGCCCGACGGCCTGACCGCGGACGAGGCGGCCGTCGTGACCGGGCTGTCCCGGGTCACCGCGCGCCGGTACCTGGAGCACCTGGTCGCCCGGGGCGCCAGCCGGCGCGCGCCCCGGTACGGCGGGCCCGGGCGCCCGCCGCTGCGGTACGTCGGCACGTGACGGGCGGGCGGCCCCGCCGCCCCCGCGTGACAGGCCGTCCCCGACCTGCGAGGGTCGCAGGGAGCCGCTGACGAGGGAGGACGCCGATGGCCGCGCCGTGGGTGCAGCACGCGATGTGGTGGCACGTGTACCCGCTGGGGTTCACGGGCGCCGAGCCGGCCGCCCCGGACCCGGGCGCGCCGGTGGCGCACCGGCTCGCGCACGTCGAGCGGTGGCTCGACTACCTGGTCGACCTCGGGCTGAACGGCCTCGCGCTCGGCCCGGTGTTCGCGTCGAGCACGCACGGCTACGACACCGTCGACCACTACCGGGTCGACCCGCGGCTCGGCGACCGGGCGGACCTGGACCGGCTGCTCGCCGCGGCCCGCGGCCGGGGCGTGCGGGTCATGCTGGACGGGGTGTTCAACCACGTCGGCGACCGGCACCCGCTGTTCCGCGCCGCGCTCGCCGGCGGCCCCGGCTCGCCCGAGGCGGACCTGTTCCGGATCCGCTGGACCGACGACGGCCCGGAGTGGGACTGCTTCGAGGGCCACCGCTCGCTGGTGACCCTCAACCACGACGAGCCCCGGGTCGTCGACCTGGTCGCCGACGTGATGACGCACTGGCTCGACGCGGGCGCCGACGGCTGGCGGCTCGACGCGGCGTACGCGGTGCCGACGGCGTTCTGGGCCCGGGTCACCGAGCGGGTGCGCGCCGCGCACCCGGACGCCTACCTGATGGGCGAGGTGATCCACGGCGACTACCCGGCGTTCGTCGCGGAGTCCGGCCTGGACGCCGTCACCCAGTACGAGCTGTGGAAGGCCACCTGGTCCTCGATCGCGGAGCGGAACCTCCACGAGCTGGTCTGGACCCTCGGCCGGCACGACGGGTTCCTCGACCACTTCGTGCCGTACACGTTCGTCGGCAACCACGACGTCACCCGGATCACCAGCCGGGTCGGCGACGCGACGCTCGCGGGCCTCGCCCTGGTCGTGCTCGCGACGGTCGGCGGCACGCCGGCGGTGTACTACGGCGACGAGCAGGCGTACCGCGGGATCAAGGAGGACCGCGCGGGCGGCGACGACGAGGTCCGCCCGCCGTACCCGCCGACGCCGGACGACCTCGCCGGTCCCGACGTCGCGCCGGACGGGTGGGCCACTCACGACCGGCACGCGGCGCTGCTCGGGCTGCGCCGCCGGCACCCCTGGCTGCACACCGCCCGGACCCACGTGGTCGAGGTGACGAACACCCGGCTGGCCTACGCGGCGCGGGCGGCGGACGGGTCGGCGGCGCTGCTGGTCGCGCTCAACCTCGACGACGCCGCGTGGCGCCTGCCCGCGCCCGCCGGGGCCGCGGTCGTGGCGCACGCCGGCCCCGCCGTCGCCCCGGGGACGCAGCCGGGCCCCGGCGCGTCCGTGGACGTCCCGGGGCCCGGCTGGGTCGTGCTGGAGGTCTGAGGACCCCTACTTCTTGGCGGCCGCCTTCTTGCGCGGCGCCGCGGCCTTCTTGGCGGCCGGCTTCTTCTTGGGCGCCGACGCGCGCTTCTCCGCCAGCAGCTCGACCGCCTGCTCCCGCGTGATCGACTCGGGCGTCGTGTCCCGCGGCAGCGTCCGGTTGGTCTCCCCGTCGGTCACGTACGCGCCGAACCGGCCGTCCTTGACCACGATCGGCTTGCCCGAGGTCGGGTCCTCGCCGAGCTCGCGCAGCGGCGGCGTCGCGGTCGCCCCGCGGCCCCGCTTCGGCTGCGCGTAGATGGCCAGGGCCTCCTCCAGCGTGGTGGTGAAGATCGCTTCCTCGGACGGCAGCGTGCGGGAGTCCGTGCCCTTCTTCAGGTACGGGCCGTAGCGGCCGTTCTGCGCGGTGATCTCGGCGCCCGACTCCGGGTCGGTGCCCACCACGCGCGGCAGGCTGAGCAGCTGCAGCGCCTCGTCCAGCGTGATCGTCTGGAGCGACTGCGACTTCAGCAGCGAGCCCGTGCGCGGCTTGGGCGCCGCCGCGAGCGCGCGCTTCTTCGCCGCCGCCGACAGGCCCGGGTCGAGCTCGGGTTCCGGCAGCAGCTCCGTGACGTACGGGCCGTACCGGCCGTTCTTCGCGACGATCGTCGTACCCGTGGTCGGGTCGGTGCCCAGCACGAGGTCGCCCTCGGGCTGGGTCTCCAGCAGCTCGCGGGCCTTCTCGGCCGTCAGCTCGTCCGGCGCCAGGTCGTCCGGCACCGACGCGCGACGCGGGTTGCCGTCCGGGCCGGGCTCGCCGCCCGACTCCTCGATGTACGGCCCGTACCGGCCGACGCGGAGCGTGATCCCGTCGCCGATGTCGATCGAGTTGACCTCGCGGGCGTCGATCTCGCCGAGGTTGGCGACGAGCTCGCGCAGGCCGTCGCCATCCGGGCCCTCGGCCGCCTCGGAGCCGAAGTAGAACCGGGTCAGCCAGTCGACGCGGTCCTTCTGCCCCGCGGCGATGGCGTCGAGGTCCTCCTCCATCGAGGCGGTGAAGTCGTAGTCGACCAGCCGGTCGAAGTTCTCCTCCAGCAGCCGGGTCACGGCGAACGCGAGCCAGCTCGGCACGAGCGCCTGGCCGCGGCTGGTGACGTAGCCGCGGTCCTGGATCACCGAGATGGTGGCGGCGTAGGTCGACGGGCGGCCGATGCCGCGCTCCTCGAGCGCCTTGACCAGGCTCGCCTCGGTGAACCGCGGCGGCGGGGAGGTGCGGTGGCCGTCGGCGGTCAGGTCGGACTCGGTGACCCGGTCGCCCTCGGCCATCTGCGGCAGCCGGGTCTCCTTGGCGCCCTCGGCGGCCTTGCCCTCGGCGTCGGAGGCGTACCGGTCGACGTCCCGGCCCTCCTCGTACGCGGCGAGGAAGCCGCGGAACGTGATGACGGTGCCGGACGCGGCGAACAGCGCGTCGGTCGGCGCGCCGGCGGCCGGGCCGTCCGCCGCGGTGCTGCCCGCAGGCAGCTCGGGCGCGGGGACGGTCGCGGCGATCCGCACCGAGGCGGTCGAGCCGCGGGCGTCGGCCATCTGCGAGGCGACGGTGCGCTTCCAGATCAGCTCGTACAGCCGGAACTGGTCGCCGGACAGCTCGCGCGCCACCTGGGCGGGGGTGCGGAAGTTGTCCCCGGCGGGGCGGATGGCCTCGTGCGCCTCCTGCGCGCCCTTGCTCTTGGACGCGTACACGCGGGCCTTGTCGGGCACGTGGTCCGCGCCGTAGAGCTCCGACGCCTGCCGGCGCGCGGCGTCGATCGCCTGCGAGCTCAGGTTCGGCGAGTCGGTCCGCATGTAGGTGATGTAGCCGTTCTCGTACAGCGTCTGCGCGGTGCGCATGGTCTGCCGGGACGACATGCGCAGCTTGCGGCTGGCCTCCTGCTGCAGCGTCGACGTCGTGAACGGCGCGGCGGGGCGGCGGGTGTACGGCTTGGTCTCGAGCGAGCGCACCGCGTACCCGGCGCCGTCCAGCGCGGACACCCAGGCCTGCGCGGCGCCCTCGTCCAGGTGCACCGGGCGGGAGGCGCCGGAGCCCTTGAGCACGCCGTCGTCGCCGAAGTCGCGGCCCGCGGCCACGCGCCGCTCGCCGAGCTGCGCCAGGCGCGCGCCGAACGACGGCTCCTCCGCGTCGGCGACGGCGAACGTCGCGGTCAGGTCCCAGTAGTCGGCCGCGCGGAACGCCATGCGCTCGCGCTCGCGCTCGACCACCAGGCGGGTCGCGACGGACTGGACGCGGCCGGCGGACAGGCCCTGGCGGACCTTGCGCCAGAGCACCGGGCTGACCTCGTAGCCGTACAGCCGGTCGAGGATGCGCCGGGTCTCCTGGGCGTCGACCAGCCGGTCGTCCAGCTCGCGGGTGTTCTCCAGCGCGCGGGTGATCGCCTCGCGGGTGATCTCGTGGAACACCATCCGCTTGACCGGCACCTTGGGCTTGAGCTCCTGCAGCAGGTGCCACGCGATGGCCTCGCCCTCGCGGTCCTCATCCGTGGCGAGGTAGAGCTCGTCCGCGTCCTTGAGCAGCCGCTTGAGCTCCGTGACCTTCTTCTTCTTGTCCGAGTCGACGACGTAGTACGGCGCGAAGCCGTTGTCGACGTCGACCGCGAACTTGCCGAACGGGCCCTTCTTCATCTCCGCGGGCAGCTCGCTGGGCTGCGGCAGGTCACGGATGTGACCGACGCTCGCCTCCACGTCGAAGCCGTCGCCGAGGTACCCGGCGATCGTGCGCGCCTTGGCGGGCGACTCCACGATGACCAGCTTGCGACCTGCGGACATGCGCTCCTGCTTCCTTCGGACTGCCGACCCGTGGTGCCGGGCGTGCGGGCGGCGACAGCATGCCACCGCCGGTGCGGGGGAACTCTACGACGTCGGTCCCACGCGGTCCGACCCCGAGGTGGCGGACCGGCGCAGCACCAGCAGCGCGCCGGACGACGCGGCCGCGGCCGCGACGATGCCCAGCGCCCCGCCACCGTACGACGTCAGGAGCGCCGCCGTGGAGCCGACCGGGTCGTCGGACAGCCAGGTGCGGCGCAGCGCGACCAGCGCCGCGGCCCCGGCCAGCGCCGTCACGGCGGCGAGCAGCCAGGCGGCCACGGCGGTGCCGGGCCCGTCCCGCCGGGCGGTCCGGGCCGCCCCGCCACCGCGCGCGACGGTGCGCAGCGCGGCCGTCGGCGGGCGCCGGTCCGTCGCGGTGTCGACGCCGAGCGCCAGCACCGCGCACGCCAGCGCGCCCCAGGCGAGCACGACCAGCAGGCCGGCGACCACGTCGGACGGCCGGTGCCACTGGCCGACGAGCGTGCTCACGCCCGTGGCCCCCGCGTACGCACCGCCGAGCACCGCGGCCCACGGCCGGGCGCGCGGCGGCACCACGAGCAGTACCGCCGCCGCGACCGAGGCCGCCGCGGTGGTGTGCCCGCTCGGCAGCGTGTTGAACTCGGGCCCGTAGCCGAGGTCCGGCCGGTCGAGGACCCAGTACTTCAGGACGCGGGTCGTGACGTTCGCGCCGGCGAGCACGCCCGCGGCGACCAGCGCCAGCCCCCACCGGCGCCGGGCGAACGCGATCACCGCGCACGCGACGACGGCCGCCGCGATGAACCCGACCGAGACGACGTCCAGCACCGGCTCCGCGACGTCCCACAGCCGGTTCTGGCCGATGTGCGCGCCGTCGAGCGCCGCCTGGTCGACCGCCTGCCCCTGCTCGGTGCCGACGAACACCCGCCACGTCACGCCGACGCCGGCGGCCGCGAGGAGCGCCACCAGCAGCGCGGCCGCGACCCGGCGCGCCGTCCCCGCCGGGGTGCGCCAGCGGGCCGGCGGCGCGGCGCGGCGCGCGCCCCCGTCGGCGGCCTCGGGGGCGCGCCAGGGGGTCGCCGGGGCGGTGGTCGGGCGGGGCATGGGGACCACGGTAGGCGAGCGGGTCGCCGCGGCCGGGGCGGCACCGGCGCCGCACACGAATCCTCCACCAGGTCGGCGGGCGGCCTGCGCGGGTGCGCGCCGGGGCGACGCGGCGGCGGGGCCGGTCGGCGCGGCGGCGGGGCCGGTCAGCGCCCCGCCGGCGGGGTCGCGGGGTCCGCGTCGCCGTCCAGCAGCACCGCGTGCGGCCCGGCGCCGGCGAGGTGCGCGCGGGTCTCGTCGTCGGCGTGCACGCACAGCAGGCAGCCGCCGCGGGCCTCCAGCAGCACCGCCGCCTCGTCGACCGCCTCCGCGGCCCGCCGGCTGCGCAGCCGCGCCGAGCGCAGGTCGAGCACGACGATCGACGCGCAGGCGGACAGGGCGTCGAGGAGGGCGCGCAGCCGGCCGGCGTCCGCGCGGCCGAAGGAGCCGGCGGGGCGGACGGTGGCGGTGATCCACGGGTCGGCCCCGGCGGGTGCGGCGGGTGCGGCGTGGGCCGGGTGCGCGGCGCGGTCGGCGGGTGCGTCCAGGACGGTCATGGCGGGCTCCCTCTCGTCGGGCCCCGGTGCGGGGCGACGGGACCAGCGCACCGCCGGACGCTGGGAGCGGCCTGGGCCGCGCCGGGCGCGTCGCTGTGCGCCCGCGCGATCCCGCGGGGCGGCGCCGGGGCGGACGCGGGATCTTCACGCGGGCGCCGTCCCGGGTGCACGCTGGGCGCACCCGGACCGCACCCGCCCGCGCCCGGCCCGACGACGAGGGAGTCCGTCATGCTCGACCTCAGCGAGTCCTTCAGCGGCTACTCGGTGGCGGACGTGCCCGCCGCCCGCGCCTTCTACGCCGACGTGCTCGGCCTCGACGCCGAGGAGCGCGACGGGATGCTGTTCCTGCACCTCGCCGGCCGCGACGTGCTGCTCTACCCCAAGGGCGACGCGCACGTCCCCGCCTCGTTCACCGTGCTGAACTTCCCGGTCGCCGACGTGCCGGCGGCCGTGGCGGAGCTGCGCGGACGCGGCGTGCGGTTCGAGCGGTACGAGGGCGCGCCCACCCAGACCGACGAGGACGGGGTGTTCCGCGGCGGCGGCCCGCTGATCGCCTGGTTCACCGACCCGTCCGGCAACGTGCTGTCGGTCATCGAGCGCGACTGACCGGCGCCCGGCGCGCGCCTGCCCGGCTCACAGGAATCCCACAGGACGACGTCAGGGCCGCCCCAGGTCGCGCGCCCATGCTCGTGCCATGACCACCTCCACGCTCCAGCGCGACGCCCTCACCCGCCCGGACGGCCAGCCGGTGCGGGCCCTCGTCGTCGACGACGAGGCCACCCTGGCCGAGCTGCTCTCCACCGCCCTGCGCTACGAGGGCTGGCAGGTCGAGCACGCCCTCACCGGCCAGGCCGCCATCAAGCAGGCCCGGACCCTCGAGCCGGACGTCATCCTGCTCGACGTCATGCTCCCCGACCTGTCGGGCCTGGAGGTGCTGCGCCGCATCCGCGCCACCCACCCGCACGTCCCGGTGCTGTTCCTCACCGCGAAGGACGCCGTCGAGGACCGGATCGCCGGCCTGACCGCGGGCGGCGACGACTACGTGACCAAGCCGTTCAGCCTGGAGGAGGTCGTCGCGCGGCTGCGGGCCCTGCTGCGCCGCGCGGGCGCCGTCTCCGAGCGCGAGGAGGCCGTGCTCGTCGTCGGCGACCTGCGGATGGACGAGGACTCGCACGAGGTGAGCCGCGGCGGCGACGACATCCGCCTCACCGCGACCGAGTTCGAGCTGCTCCGCTACTTCATGCGCAACCCCAAGCGGGTGCTGTCGAAGGCGCAGATCCTCGACCGCGTCTGGCAGTACGACTTCGGCGGCCAGGCCAACATCGTCGAGCTGTACGTGTCCTACCTGCGCCGCAAGATCGACAAGGGGCGGACGCCGATGCTGCACACCCTGCGCGGCGTCGGCTACGTGCTCAAGCCCGCCGCGTGAGCGCCGCCCGGCCGGCGCGGCCCCGGTGGACGCTGCGCCGGCGGCTGGTGGCGGTCGTGGTGGCGCTGCTGGCGACCGTCGCGGCGGTGATGGGGCTGGTGTCGACGCTGGCGCTGCGCAGCTCGCTGATGACGCAGGTCGACACCCGGCTGCGGGACGCGAGCACCCGGGCCGCGGACGCGCCCTCGCGGCTGGACCGCGGCGCGATGCCGGGGCAGCTGCCGTCCGGGGCGCCGACCTCGGGGTCCGGGGCGGGCTCGGAGTCCGGGTCGGAGTCCGGGTCGGGGTCCGGCGCCGCGTCGGACGACGGCACGCAGGACGGCTCCGGCGGCGAGCAGCAGCCCGGCGGCGGCAGCATCCCGCCCGCGTTCGGGCTGCCGGGCCAGGACGTCGGCACCGTGAGCGTGTTCGAGACCGCGGACGGCACGCCGGTCGCCGGCTACCTCGACGGGTCGGGCGAGGTCCAGGGCCTCACCGACGAGCAGCTGGCCGTGCTGCTCGCCGTCGAGCCGGGCCAGGACCCGGGCACCGTCGACCTGCCGGACCTCGGGACCTACCGCGCGATCGCCGTGGAGTCGGACAACGGCAGCACCTCGGTGACCGCGGTCCCGCTCGCGGGCATCACCACGACCGTCGACGACTACATCGTGGTCGAGGTCGTCGTCGCCGCGCTGGGCCTGCTGGTCGCGGCCGCGCTCGCCACGGTGCTCGTGCGCCGCGAGCTGCGCCCGCTGGACCGGGTGGCCGCGACGGCGACCCGGGTCTCCGAGATGCCGCTGTCCCGCGGCGAGGTCGACATCCGCGAGCGGGTGCCGGACGAAGACACCGACCCCGCGACCGAGGTCGGTCAGGTGGGCTCCGCCCTGAACCGGATGCTCGGGCACGTCGAGTCGGCGCTCACCGCCCGGCACGAGTCCGAGACCCAGGTGCGCCGGTTCGTCGCCGACGCGAGCCACGAGCTGCGCACCCCGCTGGCCTCGATCCGCGGCTACGCCGAGCTCGTGCAGCGGCTGCCGGGCGACCTGCCCGACGACGTCGTGCGCGCGATGGGCCGGGTGGAGTCGGAGGCGCGGCGGATGACGTCGCTGGTGGAGGACATGCTGCTGCTCGCGCGGCTGGACGCGGGCCGCGACCTGGACACCGAGGAGGTCGACCTGGCCGCGCTCGCGGTGGACGCCGTGGCCGACGCGCACGTGGCGGGGGGCGACCACGTGTGGCGGCTGGACCTGTCGGCGCTGGAGGGCGCGGGGGACGACGCCGGTGCCGACGGGGGCGACGGGGCCGACGACGAGGGGGCCGAGCCCGCGCTGGTGGTCGGCGACGAGCACCGGCTCCGGCAGGTCCTGGTCAACCTGCTGTCGAACGCCCGGGTGCACACGCCGGCCGGCACGACGGTCGTGGTCGCCGTCGCACGGGAGGGCGACCGCGCGGTGCTGCGGGTCCGGGACGACGGCCCGGGCATCGCCGAGCCGCTGCGGTCCCGGCTGTTCGAGCGGTTCGCCCGCGGCGACGCGTCGCGGAACCGGGCCGCCGGGTCGACGGGCCTCGGCCTGGCGATCGTGCACGCGGTGGTCACGGCGCACGGCGGCACCATCGAGGTCGACGGCACGCCGGGCGCGACGACGTTCACCGTGCGGCTGCCGCTCGCGGGCGCGCCGGACGCGCTGCCCGTGGGCGCCGCGGGGGCGCCGGCGGCGGGCTGAGGCGCCCGCCGCCGGCCGCCGCGGTCAGGCGGAGGCGTCCGACAGCGCGGTGATCTCGTCGTCCGACAGCTCGAGGGTCGCGCCGGCCAGCAGGTCGGGCAGCTGCTCGACCGAGCGGGCGCTCGCGATCGGCGCGACGACGCCCGGCTGCACCCGGAGCCAGGCCAGGCTCACGGCGGTGACCGACGTGCCGTGCGCGGCGGCGACCTCGTCCAGCGCGGCCAGCACCCGGCGCCCGCGGTCGTCGAGGTACCGGCCGGCCGACCCGGCGCGCGGGCTGTCCACGGCGGGCGACCCGTCGCGGTACTTGCCGGTGAGGAAGCCGCTGGCCAGCGAGGAGTACGGCAGCACGCCGAGGCCCTCGCGCACGGCGAGTTCCTGGAGCGGGCCCTCGTAGGCGGCCCGGTGCACCAGGTTGTAGTGCGGCTGCAGGGCGACGAACCGGGCGACCCCGAGGTCGTCGGCGATCCGCAGCGCCTCGGCCAGCCGCTCGGGCGAGAAGTTCGACGCCGCGACGTACCGGGCCTTGCCGTCGGCGACCACCTCGCCGAGCGCGGCGACCGTCTCCTCCAGCGGGGTCTCCTGGTCGTCCTCGTGCGCGTAGTACAGGTCGACGTAGTCGGTGCCGAGCCGCTTGAGCGAGTCGTCGATCGCCGCCCGGACGACCGCGCGGGACGTGCCGCGGCGGGTGCTGAGCTTGCCGACCTTCGTCGCGACCACGACGTCCGCGCGGTTGCCGCGGGCCGCCATCCAGCGGCCGATCGTCGCCTCGGACTCACCGCCCTCGTGGCCGTCGCCCCACTCGGAGTAGACGTCCGCGGTGTCGACGAAGCTGCCGCCGGCCTCGGCGAACGCGTCCAGGACGGCGAACGAGGCCTGCTCGTCCGCGGTCCAGCCGAACACGTTGCCGCCCAGGTTCAGCGGCAGGACGTCCAGGTCGGTGATGCCGATGCGTGCCATGGTCCTCCTCGGTCGGGCGGCGCCGGCCGGGGGGACGGCGCCGCGGTGCGCGCCGCGCGGGGGCGGCGGGCGGTGGGGTGCGTGGGGCGGTCGCGCCGTCGGGCCGCCGGCCTCCGGTCTACCCCACGCGGCGCGCGGGCGCCCGGCGGGGCCGCGCTGCGGACGCGCGCGCCGGGGGGTGCCGCCGAGTGTGCACGAAACGCGTCGAGTGAGTACCCGGCCGGTACTCACTCGACGCGTCGGTTACTCACTCGGCGCCGCGCCGGCGCCGCGCTGGCGCCGCGCTGGCGCCGTGCTGGGTGCTGGGCCTGGACGCCGGGCGCCGGGAGCCCGCCGCCCGCGGGGCGTGCCGGGGCGCCCCTGCGGGTCAGAGCGGGTACGCGGCGTACAGGTTGCGGATGTCCGCGGCCGGGCCGCGGACCACGAACGCCGTGGTGCCGTTGCTCCACGCGGCGACGCCGGTGCCGTCCCCCGCGTCGACGACCGTCACCGTGCCGACGGGCGACCCGCCGACCAGCACCTCGCCCTGCAGCAGCACGGCGGGGCCCGCGGCGGTCGCGTCGGCGGAGGCGCCGTCCGTGGCCGCGCCGGTCGCGGCGTCGGCCGCGTCCCCCGCGTCGGCCGTCGGGAGCGTCGCGGTGACCGCCGCGAGCGCCGCGGCGGCCTCCTCCGGCGTCTCCCACTGGCCCGCCTGGACGGTGACCGTGCCGTCGGCCCCGTCGGTGTAGGTCTCGGCGTACGCCTCGACGGCGTCCTGGGCGAGCCAGGCCTCGTCGTCGGCGGAGGTGGCGAGCGCGTACTGGAGCAGCGTGGTCGGCAGGGCGCTCGCGAACGCGGTGGTGGCCGTGCGGGCCGCCGGCGCGACCGAGGCGGTGGGCGACGGCAGCACCACGTCCGGCGGCGCCGCGGCCGTGCCGCCGCCGTCGCGCGTGAGGAACCAGGCCGTGCCCGCGCCGCCGAGCACCAGCACCGCGGCGACGACGGCGCCGACGACGACCCACCGGCGCCGGCTGCGGCCCGTCGCCGGATCGGCGGTGCGGTCCGCGCCGTCCTCACCCGCGCCGCCCGGGGCCGGGTCCGCCGGTCCGGCCGCGCCCGCCGCGTGCAGGGCGGCGTCGGCGCGGGCCAGGGCGGCGGTGCGGGCCTGGGTCTCGCCGGCCTGGAGCGCGGCGTCCGCCCGCGCGAGGGCGGCGGTCCGCTCGGCGGGGTCGACGGGCCCGGTCGGGGCGGCGTCGTCCGCGGCCGCGAACCGGCGGCTGCGCCGGGTGGGCGGCTGCGCGTCGCCCGAGGCGGGGGCGGCCGGGTCGGTCGGGCCGGCGGGGCTGGCCGCGGGCGCCCACGCGCCGGCGGCGGCGCCCGGGCCGGCCGGTGCCGCGGGGCCCGGCGCGCCGGACGGCGCCCACGCGCCGGTGCCCGAGGGCGCGGCCGGACCGCCGGAGCCACCCGAACCCGCACCAGCGCCGGCGCCCGAACCCGCACCCGCGTCCGCGTCGCCGCGCAGGCTCGGCCACCGCGGCCGGTCGTCGCCGAACCGTCCGACGCCCCCTGCCGGCGTGCCGGGGTCCCGGCGCGGGAAGCGCCCGTCGGTGTCACTCATGCACGAACTCCCTGCCGCCTTCCGGTCGGGCCCGGTCCGTGTCGCCACGGCCCGGCCCGGAGGTCCCGCGGCAGCCTAGCGGCCGGGTCGGCCCTCCCGGCGGACCGGCGCGGCCACCGCACGGCCCCGGCGCGGGCCGGCGCGGACCGGCGCGCGCCGCTCAGGCGAGCAGGTCCCGGCGCCGGAACGCGAGCACGCCCCCGGTCACCAGGGCCGCCGCCAGCGCGGCCAGGACCAGCACCGCCGGCCAGTCCATCGGCTCCGCGGGCATCCCCGGCGTGTACCGCAGCGGGGACGCGACGTCGCTGCCCTCCGGGAGCACGCCGCCGAGCATCGCGCTCAGCGCCACGTAGCCGAGGTACGCCCACGCCAGCCCGAACGCGCGCGGCGCGACCCCCAGCACCAGGACCGCCGCGCCGGTCACGGCCCACAGCGCGGGCACCTGCGCGAGCGCCGCGCCCAGCAGCCGGCCGACCAGCGCCGGGTCGCCCAGGGTGGACGCCGCGGTGACCCCCATGACCAGCCCGCCGAGCAGCACCATCGCCGCCACGGCGCCCAGCACGACCGCGAGCTGGGCGCCGAGCCACCGCGCCCGGCCGACCGGCCCCGCGAGCACGTGCGCCGCCCGGCCGGCCGCCTCCTCCGCGCGCGCCGCCGCCACGCCCTGCACCCCGGCGGCCGCGGCCAGCGCGACCGCGACCAGCAGGTACCGGGACAGCGCGGCGTCGGCCGCCGAGGCGGCGCCCTCGGGGAAGAACGCGGCCAGCGCGGGCTCGTCCTCGAGGAACTGCACGACCTCGCGCGCCAGCACCCCGACCAGCCCGCACACCGCCGCGACCGCGACGGCCCAGCCCGCGAGCGCCCCGCCCAGCCGGCGCAGGGTGACGGCCGCGATGCCGGTGAGCCGCGGCGACGCGTGCGCGCGCCCCGGGCGCTCGGGCAGCAGGCCGTCGCCGAGGTCCCGCCGCTCGGCCAGCAGCGCCGCGAGCCCGAAGGCTGCCGCGGACGCGAGCACCGGCAGCGCGAGCGGCCACCAGCGCTCGTCGACCCAGGCGCGGGTGGCCTGCGACCAGCCGAACGGCGAGAGCCAGCTCAGGGCGCTGCCGCTCTCGGGTGCGCGGACGTCGCCGGCCGCGCGCAGCGCGAACCCCACCCCGATCGCGGCCAGCCCGAGCATCGACGCGGTGCGGGCGTGCGTCACCAGCTGGGCGGCGACGGCGGCGGTCGCGCCGAAGGTCAGCCCGACCAGGCCGCAGCCGAGCCCGAACGCCAGCGCGCCCGCCGCGGGCAGCCCGGTGCCGACGAGCGCGGCCGCCAGGGCCAGCCCGATCGCGAGGTCCGCGAGCGTCACGACCAGCACGGCCGCGAGCACCGGCGCGTCCCGCCCGACCGGCGTCGACCGGACCACCTCCAGCAGCCCCGACTCCTCGGCGCCGCGCAGGTGCCGGACGACCAGCAGCACCGACAGCACCGCGAGCGCCAGCGCGACCCACGCGCCGAGCTCGTTCGCGACCATCGCGCCGATCGTGTAGTCGTCGAGCCCGTACCCCGGCCCGCCGAGCGCGGTCGCCGCGGGCGACCGCATGAGCTCGGCCCGTGCCGCCCGGGACTCCGCCGTCGGGAACAGGTCGGCCTGCGACGCCGCGGAGGCGGCGGTCAGCCCGGCCACCGCGACCAGCCACACCGGCAGCCGCACCCGCTCGACCCGCAGCGCCACCCGCACCAGCGCGCCGGTGCCGGCCCAGCGGTCGGCGGCGCGCCGGGCCGCCGGGGCCGTGGGGCGCGCGGCCGGGACGGGGGCCGCGACGGCGGTCACCGCGGGCTTCCGACGGCCTCGCCGTACTCGCGCAGGAACAGGTCCTCCAGCGTCGGCGGGTGGGCCGTCACGCCGCGGACGCCGAACCGGGGCAGCAGCGCCAGCACGTCGTCCAGGGCGTCGGCGTCGACGTCCAGCCGGACGTGCCCGTCGACGCGCGCGGGGTCGTGCACGCCCGCGGCCGAGCGCAGCGCCGCGAGCGCGCCGTCCGCGTCCCGCAGCGAGACGACGACGGCGGTCCGGGTCAGCCCCCGCAGCTCGTCCAGCGTCCCCGACCGCACCGCGCGGCCGGCCCGGATGATCGTGACCCGCTCGCAGAGCGCCTCCACCTCCGCGAGGATGTGGCTCGACAGCAGCACCGTGCGCCCGGCCGCGGCGGCCTCGCGGATGCACCGCTGGAACTCCGCCTCCATCAGCGGGTCGAGCCCGCTGGTCGGCTCGTCCAGGACCAGCAGCGGGACGTCGGCGGCGAGCGCGGCGACCAGCGCGACCTTCTGGCGGTTGCCCTTCGAGTACGCGCGCACCCGGACCGTCGGGTCGAGCTCGAACCGCTCGACCAGGTCGGCGCGGCGCCGCGGGTCGAGCCCGCCGCGCAGCCGGCCGAGCAGGTCGATCGCCTCGCCGCCGGTCAGGTTGGGCCACAGGTCGACCTCCCCCGGCACGTACGCCAGGTGGTGGTGCAGGGCGACCGCGTCCCGCCACGGGTCGGCGCCGAGCACCCGGGCCTCCCCCGCGTCCGCGCGCAGCATGCCGAGCAGCACCCGGATCGTCGTCGACTTGCCGGCGCCGTTGGGGCCGAGGAACCCGTGCACCTCCCCCGCGCGCACGGACAGGTCCAGCCCGTCGAGCGCGCGGCGGCGGCCGAACGCCTTGACGAGGCCGCGCGCCTCGACGGCGGCGGAGTCGGAGTCGGTCATGGTTCCTCCCGGTCCAGCTGGTCGAGGGCCGCCGCGAGCAGGCCGGGCTCGGTCAGCAGCGGCGCGGTGTAGAGCTCCATCGCCGGGACGACCGCCCAGCGGGACAGCGCGGTGAACGCCGCGACGGGGTCGAGGGTCGGCGACGGCGCGCGACCCGCCTCCGCGTCGATCAGGGCCATCTGCAGCAGCCCGACCGAGTGCGCGACGAGGTACCGGGCGCGGCCGGCCGGGTCGACCGACGGGCTGACGGTCCCGGCGGCGACGCCGGCGGCGAGGTACTGCTCGGTGGCCGCCACCATGTCGTCGACGAACCGGGACGCGAGCTCCCCGCCCGACGCCAGGCTCCGGACGACGTAGCCGAACACCGGCCCGTACTGCGTCAGGTCGGCGAGGTGCGCCATCGACTCCCCGGGCGTCTCGGTGGTGAGCGAGGCCTCCTTCTGCAGCCGGATGCGCTCCAGCACGTGCGCGTCGCAGGCCGCGCGCAGCCCGTCCTTGGACCCGAAGTGGTGCAGCACCAGCGCGGGGCTCACGCCGGCGTCGGCGGCGACGGCGCGCAGGCCGGCGCCGAAGCCGTCGCGGGCGAACCGCAGCAGCGCCGCGTCCCGGATCCGGGCGCGGGCGGTGAGGTCGTCGTCGGTCGCTGAACGCACGTTCAGCAGACTAAACGCGCGTTCAGCCGGGCGGCAAGGGGGTCACCCGGAGCGGGTGCCGGCCGTCCGCCGCCCTCGGCCGGCCGCCCCCGGGGCGGGTCAGCCCTCGGCGCGCGCCTGCACCCGCGCGGTGTCGGCGCGCGTCAGCCGCACCGCCTCGCCGAGGTCGGCCGCCTGCGCGACCCGCATCCCCTCCGGCGCCTGGCCCTTCTCCAGCGACCCGGCCGGGACGACGGCGTGCGTGAACCCGAGCCGCGCGGCCTCGGCCAGCCGGCGCGCGGTGCCGGTCACCGGGCGGATCTCCCCCGCCAGCCCGACCTCGCCGATCGCCACCAGGCGCGGCGGCAGCGCGACGTTCTCCCGGCTGCTGACGGTCGCCAGCGCGAGCGCGAGGTCGGCCGCCGGCTCGACGACCCGGGCGCCGCCGACCGTCGACACGTACACGTCCTGGTCCCCGACCTTGAGCCCCGCGCGCCGCTGCAGCACCGCGAGCACCATCGCCAGCCGGCTGCCGTCGACCCCGCTCGTCGTCCGGCGCGGGTTGCTCAGCATCGACGGCGCGACCAGCGCCTGCACCTCGGTGGCGAGCGGGCGCCGTCCCTCCAGCGTCACCGTGACGCAGGTGCCGGGCACGTGGTGCCGCTCGTGCGAGACGAACAGCCCGGACGGGTCGGCGAGCCCGACGATCCCGGTCTCGGTGAGGTCGAAGCAGCCGACCTCGTCCGTCGGGCCGAACCGGTTCTTGGTCGCGCGCAGCAGGCGCAGCCGGGAGTGCCGGTCGCCCTCGAACTGGCACACGACGTCCACCAGGTGCTCGAGCGTCCGCGGGCCGGCGACCGCGCCGTCCTTGGTGACGTGCCCGACGAGCAGCACCGGGAGCGCGCGCTCCTTGGCGGCGGAGATCAGCGCGGCGGCGACCTCGCGGACCTGCGCCACGCCGCCCGGCGAGCCCTCGACGGCCGACGACGCGACGGTCTGCACCGAGTCGAGCACCAGCAGGTCGGGCTCGGTCTGCGCGAGGTGGCCGAGGATCGTGCCGAGGTCGGTCTCGGCGGTCAGCAGCAGCGTGTCCGCGAGCGCCCCGATCCGCTCCGCGCGCAGCCGCACCTGGCCCGCGGACTCCTCGCCGGTCACGTAGAGCACGGTGCGCCCGCCGGTCGCGGCGCGGCTGGCGACGTCGAGCAGCAGGGTCGACTTGCCGACGCCCGGCTCCCCCGCGAGCAGCACCACGGCGCCCGGCACGAGCCCGCCGCCCAGGACCCGGTCGAGCTCGCCCACGCCGGTCGGCAGCGCGCGGGCCGCCTCGACGTCGATCTCCGCGATCGGCCGGGCCGCCCCGCGCAGCGGCACCATGACCGCCGTCCGCGGCGCCGCCCCGCCCGGGCCGGTGTCCTCCGACACCGAGCCCCAGGTCTGGCACTCGCCGCACCGGCCCACCCACTTGGACGTCGTCCAGCCGCACTCGGTGCAGCGGAACGCGGGCCGGGCGGTCCGGGAGGAGGTGGTGGTCGACACGGCCGTCACGCTAACGGGAGCCACCGACACCGCACCGGCACCGCACCGGCGTCGTCACCGTGACCGAATCGCGACGTCCACGCCGCGCGCACCGCACGCGGCCTGTCCCCGGCGGCCCGTAGGATCTCGCCGTGCCCACCACCACGCCGCCCGACGACCTGCTGCGGCACACGCTCGCCGCGGTCGCGCCCGGCACCGAGCTGCGCGACGGCCTGGAGCGCATCCTGCGCGGCCGCACCGGCGCGCTCATCGTGCTCGGGCACGACGCGACGGTCGAGAGCATCTGCTCCGGCGGGTTCGAGCTCGACGTCGAGTTTTCCGCCACCCGGCTGCGGGAGCTCGCGAAGATGGACGGCGCGATCGTCATGGACCCGGCCTCGCGCCGCATCCTGCGCGCCGCCGTGCAGCTGCTCCCGGACCCGACCATCTCGACCTCGGAGTCCGGCACCCGGCACCGCACCGCCGAGCGCGTCGCCAAGCAGACCGGCCTGCCGGTCATCTCGGTGTCCGCGTCGATGCGGATCATCGCCCTGTACGTCGGCGAGCAGCGGCACGTGCTGGAGAACGCCGACGCCATCCTGTCCCGGGCCAACCAGGCGCTCGCGACGCTCGAGCGGTACAAGGCCCGGCTCGACGAGGTCAGCGGCACGCTGTCCGCGCTCGAGATCGAGGACCTCGTCACCGTCCGCGACGTGTGCGTGGTCGTGCAGCGGCAGGAGATGGTGCGCCGCATCTCGGAGGAGATCGCCGGCTACGTGGTCGAGCTCGGCACCGACGGCCGGCTGCTGTCCCTGCAGCTCGACGAGCTCACCGGGGGCATCGGCTCGGACAGCGAGCTGGTCATCCGCGACTACCTCGACGCGTCCCGGCGCGACGGGGACGCGATCGCCGCGTCGCTGTCCGCGCTCGACTCGACCGAGCTGCTCGACCTCGCGCTCATCGCGCGCGAGCTCGGCCTGCCGTCCGGCGTCGAGATGCTCGACGCCGCCACCGGCCCGCGCGGCTACCGGCTGCTCTCCAAGGTCCCGCGGCTGCCCGCGGCGATCGTCGACCGGCTCGTCGGCCACTTCAGCGGGCTGCAGAAGCTGCTGGCGGCGAACATCGACGACCTCATGGCGGTGGACGGCGTCGGCGAGCAGCGCGCCCGCGCGGTGCGCGAGGGCCTGTCGCGGCTCGCGGAGTCGAGCATCCTCGAGCGCTACGTCTGACCGGCGGGGCCGCCCCGCGGGTCACTCCAGCCCGAACACCACCGGCTGGGTGCTGACCCCGCCGAGCGCGAGCACCGCCTGGTAGGTCCCCGGCTGGGCCGAGGGCTGGTTCGGCGCGCAGCCCTCGACGGAGCGGGTGCGGTCCCACTGCACCTGGCGCTCGTCGGCCTGGTCGGGCGCCAGCAGCAGCTGCAGGGTCTCGCCGGCGGCGCAGTCGGTGCTCGCCCAGATCCGGTCGCTGCCGGACGTGATGAGCACCTGGCGCTGCGCGTCGCCCGCGTCGAGCAGGCAGGTGGTGCCGCCCGTGTTGGTGATGCGGATCGTGAACGTCGGCAGCGCGCCGGCGGGGTAGTTCGTGGCGTCGGCGGCCATCTCGAGGCCGATCGCGCCCGGCTCGCACGCCGGGGTGCCCTCGGTGGTCTCCTCCTCGGTGGGCGCCGGCGTCGTGGCGGCGCCGGTGGGCGCGGCCGCGTCGTCACCCCCGCCGCCGAGCAGCGCCCGCACGCCGAACACCGCGAGCACCACGACGAGCACCAGCACCAGCACGACCACGGCGCGCCGCACCCAGTACACGCGCGCGGGCAGCGAGCCCTCCGGCCGCAGCACGCCCATGTCCCGGTCCCTCCGCTCGATCTGCCGCCCACGCTAACCCGGCGAGGCCACGGCCCCGGTGACCTCCGGGCGGACACGCGGGCCGGGCGCGCGGCGCCGCGTCGACCGGCGCCGCCGAGCGCGAGGCCCACGCCTTCCGGCCCCGGCCCGCGCACACGCAGGGGGCGCCGGGAACCGCAGGCCGGGCGATTCGGCGCGCGCGGTCGGGCCGGGTGAGGATGTCCGCCGTGCCCCCGACCTCGCCCGCCGACGCCGCGCCCGCCGACGCGCAGCCCGTGGACCCCGCGCTCGCCGCGGGCGTCCGGGCCGACGTCGTCGCCTGGTTCGGCGCGCACGCCCGCGAGCTCCCCTGGCGCGCGCCCGACCGGACGCCCTGGGGCGTGCTGGTCAGCGAGGTGATGCTGCAGCAGACGCCGGTCGTCCGGGTCGAGCCGGCCTGGCGCGCGTGGACCACCCGCTGGCCGACGCCCGCCGACCTCGCCGCCGCCAGCCCCGCGGACGTGCTGCGGGCGTGGGACCGGCTGGGCTACCCGCGGCGGGCGCTGCGGCTGCAGGAGTGCGCGCGGGCGGTCGTCGAGCGGCACGGCGGCGTGGTGCCGTCCGACGAGGACGCGCTGCTCGCGCTGCCGGGCATCGGCGCGTACACGGCGGCGGCGGTGCGGGCGTTCGCGTTCGGCCTGCGGTCCGTCGTGCTCGACACCAACGTGCGCCGGGTGCTCGCCCGGGTCGCCGAGGGCGCCGCGCTGCCCGCCCCCGCGCTGACCGTCGGCGAACGCCGGCTCGCGGAGGCGTTCGTGCCCGCGGACGACGACGGCGCCGCGCGGTGGGCGGCCGCGTCGATGGAGCTCGGCGCGCTGGTGTGCACGGCGCGCGCGCCGCGGTGCGAGGCGTGCCCCGTCGCGGACCGGTGCGCGTGGCGGCTGGCCGGGAAGCCGGCCGACGTGCACGCGCTCCGGCGCCGGACCCAGGCGTGGGCCGGCACCGACCGGCAGGTGCGCGGCCGGATCATGGCGCTGCTGCGCGAGGCCCTGGAGCCGGCCCCGGCCGAGGCGGTCGCGGCGGTGTGGCCCGACGACGCCCAGCGGGACCGCTGCCTGGCGGGGCTGCTCGTCGACGGGCTGGTCGAGCGGGTCCCGGGCGAGGACCCGGAGCGGCCGCGCTACCGGCTGCCCGCGGGGGCCTGAGCCGGCCCCGCGGGGACCTGAGCCGGCCCGCGGGGGCTCAGAGGTCGACGATCATCCGCGTGTTGCCCAGGGTGTTGGGCTTCACGCGGGCCAGGTCGAGGAACTCCGCGACGCCGTCGTCGTGCGAGCGCAGCAGCTCGGCGTACACCTCGGGCGGCACCGCGGGCCCGGCGATGGTGCCCCAGCCGTGCGCCGCGAAGAAGTCGACTTCGAAGGTCAGGCAGAACAGCCGGCTCAGGCCGAGCTCCCGGCCCCGCACGGTCAGCGCCTCGAGCAGCGCGTGCCCGACGCCCCGGCCGCGCCACTGCCGCGCGACGGCGAGCGTCCGGATCTCGGCGAGGTCCTGCCACATGACGTGCAGGGCGCCGCAGCCGATCAGCGTGCCGTCCGGGGCCTCGGCGACGTGGAACTCCTGGATCGCCTCGTAGTAGCCCACCAGCTCCTTGGCGAGCAGGATCCGCTCGTCGGCGTACGGCTGCACCAGGTCGCGGATGCCGCGGACGTCGGCGGGGCGGGCGGGGCGGATCCGGTACGCGGGCTGGTCGGTCACCGGGTCAACCTACGTCGCGCACCGCCGCCGACGCCCGCCGGGTCCACGCCGCGGCGCCGCGCCCGACGGTGGAACGGCGTGACCGACACGCCGTCGGCGTGTCGGTCACGCCGTTCCACCCGACCCGGGGCCCGGCACCAGCTCCGCCGCCCCCGACCGGGCCCGGCCGAGCGCCGCGTCGTCCAGCCCGAGCACCCGGAGCGCCGCGTCGGCGACCAGCCGCGCCACCTGCTGCGCCACGGCGGCCCCGGCCGACCGGCGCGCGGTGATGACGGTCTCGACCAGGCCGAACACCAGCGTCGCCTCGGGCGGCCGCGCGGACTCGGGCCGCCCGAGCACGGCCGCCACGAGCGCGTCGTACCGGCCGCGCAGCCGCGCGCGCTCCTCGCGGAACTCCGCGAACGCCTCGCCCTCGACCTCGGGGAGCTGCATCAGGCCGCCGATGTTCACCGGCCCGCCGGCGAGCCACCGGGCGTCGGCGTCGCACAGCGCCCAGAGCCGGGCGCGCGGGTCGCCGGGGGCGTCGAGCAGCTCGTCGGCCAGGTCGAGGGACGGGCGCACGGTGTCGAGCAGCAGGGTGCGCAGCAGGACGTCCTTGCCGCGGAAGTGGTGGTAGATCGACGCCTGCTTGACCCCGGCGCGCTCGGCGATCGCGTAGGTCGAGGTCGCCGTGTACCCGACGCTGCTGAACAGGGCCGCCGCCGCGGCGAGCACCGCGCCGCGGGTGTCGCGGCCGTCCGCGGCGCGGGGGCGCCCGGGCCGGGCGGCGGGGCGCGCCGCGTCGGGGGTGGGGGCGGTCATGCGCGCGGACGCTAGCAGCCGCGCGTCACCGGGATGTTGCGCGCGCCCCCGGACCGCCGGCCGCCCCGCCCGCGGCCCCTGACCCCGGGACGCCGGCGCCCCCGCGGCCCCGCACCCCCGCCCCGCTCCGCGCCAGCTCGAGCAGCCGCGCCGCCGTCCGCTCGTCGACGACGAGGTCGGTCATCGTGCCCGCCCGCAGCGCGGCGAGCAGCGGCACCGCCTTGTTGTCCCCGGCCACCGCGCACAGCCGCCGCGGGATCCGCCGGAGCTGCTCGGGCGAGGGCCCGGTCGCCCGCGCGTTCAGCGGCACGTCCTGCCACGACCCGTCCGCCCGCAGGAACACGGTGCACACGTCGCCGACCACGGACTGCTCGTGCAGCAGCTCGACGTCGTCGTCGTCCAGGTAGCCCGCGGAGTAGACGTGGCTGGGCACCGACCCGGTGACCGAGCCGACCGAGAACAGCGCGATGTCGGCGCGCGCCTGCTCGTCCAGCACCCGGCGCACGGACCGCTCCCGCCACATGGCCTGCTTGGTCTCGGGGTAGTCGAAGAACGCCGGCACCGGGAAGTGGTGCACCGTCGCGCCGAACGCGCTGCCGAACGAGGCGATCAGGTCGCTGGCGTACTCGATCCCGGACGTCCGGGTGTTGGCCGCGCCGTTGAGCTGCACGACGACGCTGCCGTGCGTCGCCTTGGGCGGCAGCCGCCGGGACACCGCCGCGAGCGTGGTGCCCCACGCGACGCCCAGGATCATGTCGGAGTCGAACCACGAGGCGAGCAGGCGCGCGGTCGCGCGGGCCACCTGGTCGAGCGTGTCGGCGGGCTCCCCGGAGTCGGGGACGGGCACGACGTAGGTGTCGATGCCGAACGCGGCGGAGATCGACCGGCCCAGGCTCGGCGCGCGCGTGCTGGACGGCCGGAGCGTGATCTCGACCAGGCCCGTCTCCCGCGCGCGCTTCAGCAGGCGGGAGACCGTCGACCGCGAGGTGTGCAGGTGCCGCGCGATGACGTCCATCTTGACGTCCTGCAGGTAGTACATGGACGCGGCGCGCAGCACGTCCTGCTCCCGGTCGGTCATCGTCCGCGACCTCCTCGTCGGGCCCGTGCCGGGACCTCAGTCCCTGCACATTCGTGCACTGCGGTTGCGCGTCTGTTCGCGACGTGACGACGATAGCGAACAGACAGGACCGAGGTCCCAGTCTGCGGGGCCACGAGCGCCCGCGGCCAGGGCACCGGCGGCCGGGTAGCAAGACCGCGATGGAGCTGACATGAGGACCGCAGCACTGACCCCTCGCCTGCGTGACGACGCGCTGGCGGCCCTGCGAGCGACCACGGAGGGCGGGCCGGAGCTCGACGTCCTCGTCATCGGCGGCGGCGTCACGGGCGCCGGCATCGCGCTGGACGCGGTCACCCGCGGCCTGTCGACCGCCGTCATCGACGCCCAGGACTGGGCGTCCGGCACCTCAAGCCGGTCGAGCAAGCTCGTGCACGGCGGCCTGCGCTACCTGCAGATGCTCGACTTCCACCTGGTGCGCGAGGCCCTGACGGAGCGCGACCTGCTCATCAGCGACCTGGCCCCGCACCTGGTCAAGCCGGTGCCGTTCCTGTACCCGCTGGAGAACCGGGTGTGGGAGCGCGCGTACGTCGGCGCCGGCATCGCCCTGTACGACACCCTCGCCAGCGTCAACGGCCGCAAGCGCGCCATGCCGCTGCACCAGCACGTCACCCGCAAGGGCCTGGAGCGCAAGTTCCCGGACCTGCGCCACGACGCCGCGGTCGGCGCGATCCAGTACTGGGACGCGAACGTCGACGACGCCCGCCTGGTCTCGACCCTGATCCGCACCGCCGCCTCGTACGGCGCGCACGCCGCGTCCCGCACCCAGGTCGTCGGGCTCACCACCACCTCGGGCGGCGCGGTCACCGGCGCCGAGCTGGTCGACCTCGAGACCGGCGAGCGGTTCACCGTCCGCGCGCGGCACGTCATCAACGCCACCGGCGTGTGGACCGAGCAGACCGAGTCGCTCGCGGGCACCGAGGGCGGCCTCCGGGTCCTCGCCTCCAAGGGCATCCACATCGTCGTGCCGCGCGACCGCATCGCCGGCAACGTCGGCCTGATCCTGCAGACCGAGAAGTCGGTGCTGTTCGTGATCCCGTGGTCCCGCTACTGGGTGATCGGCACCACCGACACCCCGTACGAGCAGGACCTCGTGCACCCCGTCGCCACCAGCGAGGACATCGACTACGTCCTCGACCACGCGAACGCGGTGCTGTCCCGGCCGATCACCCGCGAGGACGTCATCGGCACCTGGGCCGGCCTGCGGCCGCTGCTGCAGCCGGGCACCAAGGAGGGCACCTCGTCCGCCAAGGTGTCCCGCGAGCACACCGTCGCCTCCCCCACCCCGGGCCTGACGGTCATCGCGGGCGGCAAGCTCACCACCTACCGCGTCATGGCCAAGGACGCCGTCGACTTCGCGATCGGCTCCCGCGCCACCACGCTGCCGTCCATCACGCACAAGATCCCGCTGGTCGGCGCCGAGGGCCTCGAGGTCCTGCAGCGCCAGGCCCGCGACATCGGCAGCCGGTACGGCTGGGACCGCGGGCGCATGGACCACCTGCTGCACCGGTACGGCTCCCTGCTCGGCGAGCTGCTCGAGATGGTGGACGAGGACCCGTCGCTCGGGCAGCCGGTCCCCGGCGCGGCCGCGTACATCGGCGCCGAGATCGCCTACGCCGTCACGCACGAGGGCGCCCTGCACCTCGACGACGTGCTGATGCACCGCACCCGCCTCAACTACGAGGTCGCGGACAAGGGCGTGGGCGCGCTCGAGGCGATCGCCGACATCATCGCGCCGCGGCTCGGCTGGGACGACGCCACCCGGGCGCGGGAGATCGACGCCTACCGGCAGCGCGCCGCCGCCGAGCAGGCCGCCGCGGAGAAGACGGACGACGCCGCGGCGCAGGCCGCGCGCGACGCCGCGGAGGACATCGCGCCGCTGCTGCCGCTCGACGCGGACCCGGTCCGGCCCGGCACCAAGCCGGGTTCGTCGCCGCACACCCCTGCCACTGCCGGCCCGGCAGGGACATGATCAGTACCACCTAGCGGTCCCCCGGCCGCGCCCCGCCCGGTCGGTCCTCGACCGGGCGGGACCCTGCGAGACAACGACGTCCGTCAAGAAAGAGGTCGACCGTGGAGTCCATCTCGATCGGAGAAGCGATGCTCTCCGAGTTCCTCGGCACCACCATCCTGCTCCTGCTCGGCGCAGGCGTGGTCGCCAACGTGATCCTCCCCAAGACGAAGGGTTTCGGCGGCGGCTGGCTGCTGATCAACTTCGGGTGGGGCCTCGCGGTCTTCACCGGTGTGTACGTGGCCTTCAAGTCCGGCGCGCACCTCAACCCCGCGGTGACCCTGGGCATCTGGGCCGCCGGCAAGGACGAGTTCGCCCCCGGCATCGAGGTGAACGCCGCGAACGGGTTCCTGTACATCACGGCCCAGTTCGCCGGCGCCGCCGTCGGTGCGGCCCTGGCCTACCTCGTCTACAAGAAGCACTTCGACCAGGACGCCGACCCCGGCATCAAGCTCGCGGTGTTCTCGACCGGCCCGGAGCTGCGCTCCTACGGCTGGAACTTCCTCACCGAGGTCGTCGCCACGTTCGTCCTGGTCTTCTGGGTGGTCATCAGCGGCAACACGCCCGCCCAGATCGGCCCGCTCGGCGTCGCGCTCGTCGTGGTCGCGATCGGCGCCAGCCTCGGTGGCCCCACGGGGTACGCCATCAACCCGGCCCGTGACCTCGGCCCGCGCATCGCGCACGCCCTGCTCCCGATCCGGGGCAAGGGCTCGTCCGACTGGTCGTACGCCTGGGTGCCGGTGCTCGGCCCCGCGGTCGGCGGCATCCTCGGCGGCCTCCTGGCCATGGCGATCGGCTGGGTCGCCTGACCGTCGTGCCCTGAGCGGGGACGCCCGCGCTCGCCCCCGCGGGGGCGGGCGCCCCGCTCGCCCACCCGCGACGCCTCCCGTCGCACGCACGCACGTCGCGGCCGCGTGGCCGCACCGTTCCCCGGCAGCGCCGCCCCCGCGGTGCCGCCACCCGCCCGATGGCGGGGAAGACCGACGCGAAGGAAGCACCATGTCCGAGCAGTACGTGATGGCGATCGACCAGGGCACCACCTCGACGCGGGCGATCATCTTCGACCACGCCGGCCAGATCGTGTCCGTCGGCCAGACCGAGCACCAGCAGATCTTCCCCAAGGCCGGCTGGGTCGAGCACGACCCGAACGAGATCTGGACCAACACCCGCGAGGTCGTCAGCGTCGCCCTCTCGCGGGCCAACAAGACCTACTCCGACATCGTCGCCGTGGGCATCACCAACCAGCGCGAGACGGCGGTGGTCTGGGACCGGACCACCGGCCAGCCCGTCTACAACGCGATCGTCTGGCAGGACACCCGCACCCAGAAGATCTGCGACGACCTCGCCGCCCTCGGCGGCGGCGCCGAGCGGTACAAGGAGCGCGTGGGCCTGCCGCTGGCGACCTACTTCTCCGGCCCGAAGATCCGCTGGATCCTCGACAACGTCGAGGGCGCCCGCGAGAAGGCGGAGCGCGGTGAGCTCGCGTTCGGCAACACCGACTCCTGGGTGCTGTGGAACATGACGGGCGGCGTCGACGGCGGCGTGCACGTCACCGACGTCACCAACGCCTCCCGCACCATGCTGATGAACGTCGACTCGCTCACCTGGAACGAGGAGATCGCGGCGGAGATGGGCGTCCCGCTCTCGATGCTCCCGGAGATCCGGTCCTCCTCCGAGGTCTACGGCCACGGGCGCAAGGGCGGGTTCGTCCCCGGCGTGCCGATCGCCGGCATCCTCGGCGACCAGCAGGCGGCCACCTTCGGCCAGGCGTGCTTCGAGGTCGGCACGGCCAAGAACACCTACGGCACCGGCAACTTCATGCTGCTGAACACCGGCACCGAGCCGGTGCAGTCGAAGAACGGCCTGCTCACCACCGTCGCCTACAAGATCGGCGACGCCCCGCAGGTCTACGCGCTCGAGGGCTCGATCGCCGTCACCGGCTCCCTCGTGCAGTGGCTGCGCGACAACCTGGGCATGTTCACCGACGCCCCGGACATCGAGTACCTGGCCTCCAAGGTCGAGGACAACGGCGGCGCGTACTTCGTGCCGGCGTTCTCCGGCCTGTTCGCCCCGTACTGGCGGTCCGACGCCCGCGGCGCCCTGGTCGGCCTGACCCGGTACGTCAACCGCAACCACATCGCCCGCGCGGCGCTGGAGGCCACCGCCTTCCAGACCCGCGAGGTGCTCGACGCGATGAACGCGGACTCCGGCGTCGACCTGACCGAGCTCAAGGTCGACGGCGGCATGACCGCCAACAACCTGCTCATGCAGTTCCAGGCCGACATCCTCGACGTCCCGGTCATCCGGCCGAAGGTCGCCGAGACCACCGCGCTCGGCGCCGCGTACGCCGCGGGCATCGCCGTCGGGTTCTGGAACGGCGAGCAGGACGTCCGCGACAACTGGGCCGAGGGCGCGCGCTGGACCCCGGACCTGGAGTCGGACGAGCGCGACCGGCAGTACCGGCTGTGGAAGAAGGCCGTGCAGAAGACGCTCGACTGGGTGGA
Source organism: Cellulomonas sp. (assembly GCF_035634735.1). Taxonomy (GTDB): domain Bacteria; phylum Actinomycetota; class Actinomycetes; order Actinomycetales; family Cellulomonadaceae; genus Cellulomonas. The sequence goes on along the minus strand of NZ_DASQCJ010000071.1, from coordinate 246 downwards.
CGACGACGTGCGCTGACGCCGCACCCCGCCCGGACCGCGGCCCCGCCCCTCACGTCGAGGGGCGGGGCCGCGGCGCGTCGCGGCCGGGTCGCCCCGGTCCGGTCAGCGGTCGACGCGCGCCGAGCCGCCGCCGGCGAGCTTGAGCACCTCGGCCCGCGACGCCATCGTCGTGTCGCCCGGCGTGGTCATCGCGAGCGCGCCGTGCGCGGCCCCGTACTCGACCGCCTCGTGGATCGAGCCGAGCTC
>NZ_DASQCJ010000070.1:0-4486 GCF_035634735.1 Cellulomonas sp. | reverse complement strand
ACGTTCCTGGACAGCGACGTCGCGCAGGCGCTGGACGTGTGCCCGGACCGGTTCGACCTCGTCTGCACCGGGATCGGCGCGCTGTGCTGGCTGCCCGACCTGGACGCCTGGGCGCGGGTGGTCGCCGGCCTGCTGCGTCCGGGCGGCACGTTCTACGTCCGCGAGGCGCACCCGGTCCTCTACGCGCTCGACCCCGGCCGGTCCGACGGCGCCCTCGTGCTGACGCAGCCGTACTTCGGCGGCGCGCCGCGGCACCACCGGCACGCGACCACCTACGCCGGGGGAGCGGTGCCCGAGGACGCGCGGGACACCGTCGAGTGGCAGCACGGGCTCGCCGAGATCGTGCAGGCGCTGCTCGGCGCCGGGCTGCGGCTCGTGGCGGTCGCCGAGCACCGGACGATCCCGTGGCCGGCGCTGCCGGGGATGGTGCCGACGGGCGACGGCAGCTGGGCGCTCGGGGAGGGCGCCGACCGCCTCCCGCTGACCTTCGCCCTCACGGCCACGAAGCCGGGCTGACGGGGCGGCTCGGCGCGCGGCTCCGGTCCCGGGCGCGGGCATGGGACGATGGGGGGTAGTCCCCGACCCTGCGAAAACCGAGGGAGCACGTGTCCCCGATCCCGAGCGCCGCCCAGGCCCAGCGCATCGCCCCCGCGGCGACCCCGCCGGAGCTGCTGCGCAACTTCTGCATCATCGCGCACATCGACCACGGCAAGTCGACGCTCGCGGACCGCATGCTCCAGCTCACCGGCGTCGTCGAGGCGCGCGCGATGCGCGCGCAGTACCTCGACCGCATGGACATCGAGCGCGAGCGCGGGATCACGATCAAGTCGCAGGCGGTGCGCATGCCGTGGGCGCTGGGGGACACCCCGTACGCGCTCAACATGATCGACACCCCGGGCCACGTGGACTTCACCTACGAGGTGTCCCGGTCGCTCGCCGCGTGCGAGGGCGCCGTGCTGCTGGTCGACGCCGCGCAGGGCATCGAGGCGCAGACGCTGGCCAACCTGTACCTGGCGATGGAGAACGACCTCCAGATCATCCCGGTGCTGAACAAGATCGACCTGCCGGCCGCGCAGCCCGAGAAGTACGCCGAGGAGCTGGCCGGCCTCATCGGCGGCGACCCCGAGGACTGCCTCAAGGTGTCCGGCAAGACGGGCGAGGGCGTCGAGGCGCTGCTGGACCGGATCGTCGAGCTGGTCCCGGCGCCGGTCGGCGACCCCGAGGCCCCGGCGCGCGCCATGATCTTCGACTCGGTCTACGACACCTACCGGGGCGTCGTGACGTACGTCCGGGTCAAGGACGGCAACCTCAACCCGCGCGAGCGGATCGCGATGATGTCGACCAAGGCCACGCACGAGCTGCTGGAGATCGGCGTCATCTCGCCCGAGCCGGTCCCGACCAAGGGCCTCGGCGTCGGCGAGGTCGGCTACCTCATCACCGGCGTGAAGGACGTCCGCCAGTCGAAGGTCGGCGACACGGTCACGAACGCGAGCAAGCCGGCCACCGAGGCGATCGGCGGCTACTCCGACCCGAAGCCGATGGTGTTCTCGGGCCTGTACCCGATCGACGGCTCCGACTACCCGGTGCTGCGCGACGCGCTCGACAAGCTCAAGCTCAACGACGCCGCGCTGAACTACGAGCCCGAGACCTCGGTGGCGCTGGGCTTCGGGTTCCGCGTCGGGTTCCTCGGCCTGCTGCACCTCGAGATCATCCGGGAGCGGCTGGAGCGCGAGTTCAACCTCGACCTCATCTCCACCGCCCCCAACGTGGTCTACGAGGTGACGATGGAGGACCGCCAGGTCGTCACCGTCACCAACCCGAGCGAGTTCCCGGGCGGCAAGATCCGCGAGGTGCGCGAGCCGGTCGTGAAGTCGACGATCCTCGCGCCGAGCGAGTTCATCGGCGCGATCATGGAGCTGTGCCAGGGCAAGCGCGGCGACCTGCTCGGCATGGACTACCTGTCCGAGGACCGCGTCGAGATGCGCTACACGCTGCCGCTCGCGGAGATCGTGTTCGACTTCTTCGACCAGCTGAAGTCCCGCACCCGCGGCTACGCGAGCCTGGACTACGAGCCCGTCGGCGAGCAGGTCGCGGACCTGGTGAAGGTCGACATCCTGCTGCAGGGCGAGCAGGTCGACGCGTTCAGCTCGATCGTGCACAAGGACAAGGCCTACGCGTACGGCGTGATGATGGCGTCGAAGCTCAAGGACCTCATCCCGCGCCAGCAGTTCGAGGTGCCGATCCAGGCGGCCGTCGGCTCGCGCGTCATCGCCCGCGAGACCATCCGCGCCATCCGCAAGGACGTCCTCGCCAAGTGCTACGGCGGCGACATCACCCGCAAGCGGAAGCTGCTGGAGAAGCAGAAGGAGGGCAAGAAGCGCATGAAGACCATCGGCCGGGTCGACGTGCCGCAGGAGGCCTTCATCGCCGCGCTGTCGTCCGACGCCGCGGCGCCCAAGGACGCCAAGGACGCGAAGAAGAAGTGAGCCCGGCGCTGCCCGAGGGCGACGCCGCTCCCGCGGACGGCGCCCTCCCGGCCTCGGTGCTCGACGGCGCCGGGGCCCGCGGGTTCGGCGTGTACCTGCACGTGCCGTTCTGCACGGTGCGCTGCGGGTACTGCGACTTCAACACGTACACGGCGACCGAGCTCGGCGGCGGCGCGTCCCAGGTGGCCTACGCGGACACGGCGCTGGCCGAGATCGCGCTCGGCGCCCGGGTCACGGCCGCGGCGGGGCTGCCGGCCCGGCCCGTGTCGACCGTGTTCGTCGGCGGCGGCACCCCCACGGTGCTGCCCGCCGGCGACCTGGTCCGGATGCTCGACGGCGTCCGCGGCGCCTGGGGCCTCGCGGACGACGCCGAGGTCACGACCGAGGCGAACCCCGACTCCGTGACCCCGGAGTCGCTGGCGGAGCTGGCGCGCGGCGGGTTCACGCGGGTGTCGTTCGGCATGCAGTCCGCGGTGCCGCACGTGCTCGCGACCCTGGAGCGCACCCACGACCCGCGGCGGATCCCGGACGTCGTGCGCTGGGCCCGGGACGCCGGCCTGGCCGTGTCGCTCGACCTCATCTACGGCACGCCGGGGGAGTCGCTCGCCGACTGGCGGACCTCGCTCGAGACGGCGCTCGCGACCGGGGTCGACCACGTGTCGGCGTACGCGTTGGTCGTCGAGCAGGGCACCAAGATGGCCGTCCAGGTGCGCCGCGGCGACCTCGCGCTGCCCGACGAGGACGACCAGGCCGCGAAGTACGAGCTCGCCGACGACCTGCTCACCGAGGCCGGCCTGCACTGGTACGAGGTGAGCAACTGGGCGCGCACCCCCGCGGACGCGTGCCGGCACAACCTCGCCTACTGGCGCAACGACGACTGGTGGGGCGTCGGACCCGGCGCGCACAGCCACGTCGGCGGCGTGCGGTGGTGGAACGTGAAGCACCCGCGGGCGTACGCGGCGCGGCTCGACGCGGGGGAGAGCCCCGCGGCGGGGCGGGAGACGGTCGAGGACGCGTCGGCGCGGCTCGAGCGGGTCATGCTCGGGGTGCGGCTGAGCGAGGGGCTGCCGGTCGACGTGCTCAGCCCCGCCGCGCGCACGCGGGTCGCGGGGCTGGTGGCCGACGGGCTGGTCGACGCCCGGGCCGCGCTGGGGGCCGCGGACGTGCCGGGGCGGCGGGTGCGCCTGACGCGGCGCGGCCGGCTGCTCGCGGACGCCGTGGTCCGCACCCTGGCGGACTGACCCGGGCCGGACAGACGAGTGGAGCGTCCTGCCGAACACGCCGGGGCGTGTCGGGCAGAACGCTCCACTCGAGGGTGCTGCTAGCGCGTCCGGGTCACTTCACCAGGCGCAGGGTGAGCGGGTAGCGGTACCACTGGCCCTTGTTGACGGCGACGGCGGCGAGGATCGAGAACACCAGCGCGGCGATGCCGACCACGAACGGCAGGAAGAAGAGCACGCCGACGGTGATGCCGGCCAGGATGCCGGCGGCGATGTAGGCGATCACGACCGTGATCTGGAAGTTCAGCGCCTCCTTGGCCTGGTCGTCCAGGAACGGGCCGCGGCCCTTGAAGACGAGCCAGACCACGAGCGGGGCGAGGAACGAGAACAGGATCCCGCCCAGGTGCGCGAGCAGCGCCCAGGTCTTCTCCTCGTCCGGGCGCAGCGGCTGCTGCGGCGCGGCCCCGTACGGCTGCTGGGGCTGGCCGCCGTACGGCTGCTGGGGCTGACCGCCGAACGGCGGCTGCTGCTGGCCGCCCGCGGGCGGCTGCTGGTCGTACGACATGAGTCTCCTCGTGGGGTGCTGCGGGGCTAAGGCGGTCGAAGCGTAGCGGTGTGACCGGGTCTTTCGTCCTCTTTGCCTCACAGTGGACTCCTTGACACCCGCCCGTCGGCTTCGGTTCGCTGGCCCGACGGGCGACGCACAGCCGACCAGGAGGGCACGCGATGACCGAGAACCCGGGCAGCACCCCGCCGCGCGACGACGAGCCGCAGCCGCCG
>NZ_DASQCJ010000069.1:0-45811 GCF_035634735.1 Cellulomonas sp. | reverse complement strand
GATCGCGCCGCCGGGGATGCCGAAGACGACCTCGGCGCCGGCCTCCTCGAGCGAGCGGACGATCGACTTCGCGCCGGTGACCTGCTCCGTGACGACGGGGCGCGGCCGGGCGGTGGGAGCAGCGTCGCGGGGTGCCGCGGGCTCGACGAGGCGCGCGGGCTCGCGCGCCTCGGGCGAGCCGGCGGGCGCGGCCGGCCGGCGGGGCGGTGCCGGGTGGGGGCCCTGGACCATCGGTGTCTCCTGCGTCTGTGCGGGTGGAGCGGGTGCTGCTGCGGCCGGGGCCGCGTGGGTGCCGCACGAGTCCTCGCCGGCACGAAAAAACCCCTCGGGCCCGAGGAGCCGGGCCGGTCGAGGGGTGCGCGCGCTGACGAAGCCTTCCGTGCGTGGCTTCAGCCGGCGCGCCTGGGAAGTACTACGAGGAGGGTGTTCGTCCGCATGTCACGTGACACTACGCCGACCGTCCCGCGGTGTCACGCCCGGCCTGCCCCGTCTCACATGGTGGTGCACGAGTCCACCTGATGATCGGTACCGAGTCGTGACGCGACGCGCCGTCGCGGGCCCTGCGCGGCCCGGGGCCCGCTCGTAGCCTCGACCCATGACCCGCCCCCGCGCCGCCCGCCGCCCGCTGCTCGCCGGCACCGCCGTCGCCGCGCTCGCCCTGGTCGCCGCGTGCGGCGGCGCGGGCGACGACGGCCCGTCGGCGCCGGCGACGTCCGCCGCGTCGCCCGCGACCAGCGCGCCCGTCCCGCCGAGCCCGACCCCCTCGCCCTCCGCGAGCGCCGGCGACGGCACCGCGGCGGACGACGCCGAGGCCGACGCCGCCGCACCCGCGTTCGGCAGCACCGGCGACGCGGACCCGTCGGCGGGCGCGAGCCTCACCGTGACCGGGCTGCGCCTCGGCACGCACCCCGGGTACGACCGGGTCGTGGTCGACCTCGGCGGCACCGGCACCCCCGGGTGGACGGTGCAGCGCACCCCGACCGCGGTCGAGGACCCCACCGGCGACACCGTCGACCTCGGCGGCGCGGGCGTGCTGACGCTGTACCTCACCGGGCTCGGCTACCCGTTCGAGACCGGGGTCGAGGAGCTGACCCCCGGCACCCGCACGCCGGCCGGCACCGTCGTGACCGGCGCGGAGTTCTCCGGCACCTTCGAGGGCCAGACCCAGGTGTTCCTCGGCCTGACCGACCCGGAGGCGCCGTACCGGGTGTTCGTGCTCCAGGACCCGCTGCGCGTGGTGGTAGACGTGCAGCGCTCGACGGCCTGAGGCCGCCGGGCCGGCCGCGCGCCCCCGCCCCCCGGCTCAGCGGCGCCGCACCACCCGGGCCTCCCAGGGCCGGAGCGTCGTCGACGGGCCCGCGTCGGCGTGCGTGCCGAGCACCAGCTCGCCCCACCCGCCGTCGTCCGCGAGCGGCCAGGCCGCACCGAGGTCGACGGCCCGCTCCTCCCCCGACACGTTGACCACCACCAGCAGCGCGTCGCCGTCGAGCTCGCGGGTGTAGGCGTACACCTGCTCGTCCTCGGGCAGCAGCATGGTGAAGTCGCCGAGCGCCACGACCGGCTCGTCGTGCCGGAGCGCGATCAGCCGCCGGTGGTGGTGGAACACCGAGTCCGGGTCGGCGCGCTCGGCCGCGGCGTTGACCTCGGCGTGGTTCGGGTTGACCGCCAGCCACGGCGTCCCGGTGGTGAACCCCGCCTGCGGCGAGTCGTCCCACTGCACCGGCGTGCGCGCGTTGTCCCGGCTCATCGCCGCCAGCCCCGCGAGCAGCTGCTCGTCCGTCGCCGAGGCGAGCGTGCGGGCCTGCGCGACGTGGTTCACCGACTCGATGTCCCGGTACTGGTCGAACCGCGTGAAGTGCGCGTTCGTCATCCCGAGCTCCTCGCCCTGGTAGACGTACGGCGTCCCGCGGTGCAGGTGCAGCAGCGTGGCGAGCGCCTTCGCCGACGCGCGGCGGTGCTCCCCGTCGTCGCCGAACCGGGACACCACGCGCGGCTGGTCGTGGTTGTCCCAGTACAGGCTGTTCCAGCCGGCGTCCGCGAGCCCGGCCTGCCAGCGACCGAACGTCGCCTTCAGGTCGGTGAGCCGCAGCGGCCTCGGGTCGAACTTGCCGCCCGGCCCGTGGTCCAGGCCCACGTGCTCGAACTGGAACACCATGTCGACCTCGCGCCGGGCCGGGTCGGTGTACTTCCGCGCCTCCTCGAGGGTCACCCCCGGAGTCTCCCCGACCGTCAGCAGCCGGTCGGCGCGGCCCTCGAACACCTCGCGGTGCATCTCGTGCAGGTACTCGTGCACCCGCGGGCCGTCGGTGTAGTGCGCGCTGCCGTCGCCCCACACCCCCGCGACCACCGGGCCGTCGGGCAGGGCCGTGTCCTTGGAGATGAGGTTGATGACGTCCATCCGGAAGCCGTCGACCCCGCGGTCCAGCCACCAGCGCATCATCGCGTAGACGGCCTGCCGGACCTCGGGGTTCTCCCAGTTGAGGTCGGGCTGCTTCCGGCTGAACAGGTGCAGGTAGTACTCGCCGGACGCCTCGTCGAGCTCCCAGGTCGACCCCGAGAAGAACGAGTGCCAGTTGGTCGGCTCGGCCCCGGGGTGCCCCGGCGCCATGCCGGCGCGCGGCGGCCGCCACCAGTACCAGTCCCGCTTGGGGCTGTCCGGGCCGCGGCGGCTCTCGACGAACCACGGGTGCTCGTCGGACGTGTGGTTCACGACCAGGTCCATGAGCAGCTTCATCCCGCGCTCGTGCAGCCCGGCGATCAGCTCGTCCAGGTCCGCCAGCGTGCCGAACGACGGGTCGACGTCCTGGTAGTCGCTGATGTCGTAGCCGTTGTCGTCCTGCGGCGAGCGGTAGATCGGCGACAGCCACACCACGTCGACGCCGAGGGCGCTGAGGTGGTCGAGCCGGGAGATGATCCCGCGGAGGTCGCCGACGCCGTCGCCGTCGGAGTCCTGGAACGACCTCGGGTAGATCTGGTAGACGACGGCTCGGGTCCACCACGGCGCATCTTCGACGGTCCAGCCCATGCGCCCCACCCAATCACGCGGGGGCGGCGGGCGCAGGGGACGTCAGTCCACGTCGCGGCGCCGGAACGCCAGCGCGCCGAGCGCGACGAGCACCGCCGCGACCGCCGCCAGCAGGACCCCGCCGTGCAGCATCGAGACCGTCCGCTCGACGCTGCAGGACCCGGCCTGGGCCACGCCGTCGAGCGGGCGGCACGGCACCGTCGCGAAGTAGTGGTAGCCGTCGTCCAGCCACGCGGTCAGCGAGGCGCGCAGGGTCCAGGGCGTGAGCGCCGGCGCGACGCCCGCCAGCACGCTGTCGACCAGCAGGAGCCAGCCGATCCCGATCCCGAGGGCGCCGGCGGCGCTGCGGGCGAGGAACCCGAGCGCGGCGCCCGCCGCCCCGAGCACCGCCGCCGCGGCGAGCGCGCGGAGCGCCTGCCACCCGAGGTCGCCCCACCACGCCGGCGTGAGCGCGCCGACCGCGTCGTTCGCCGTGGCCGCGACCCACGCGCCGCCCACCGTGAGCGCGAGGGCGACCGCCGTCGGCACCAGCACCCCGGCCGCGGCGACCGTCACCTTGCTCGCGTAGACGCGGCCGCGGCGCGGCACGAACGTCAGCCACGTCCCGAGCGCCCCGGACCCGATCTCCGCCGTCACGAAGGTGACCCCGGCGGCGAACGCCAGCAGCAGCAGGAACGAGGTCGCCCCCGACACCCAGGACGCGCCCGAGTCCGCCAGCGTGGGCTGCACCGGCAGGTAGTGCTCGGGGCGCGGCTCCATGTCGTCGCAGCCCCAGTCGGCGCCCGGGTCCGTCTCCCGCTCCTGCGCCTCGCCGTCGCGGCAGTCGGCGACGTACTGCTCGCCGTTCTCGGCCCAGTCGTCCTGCGCGAACGCGTACTGCTGCTCCGCCTCCGCGAGCGCGCGCTCCGAGGGCGGCCGCGCCGAGAGGAACACCGTCGTCACCACGACGAGCGCCGCCAGCACCGCGAGCGCCGCCAGCCAGCGCACCGCCGACCGGTACCGGAACCGCCGCGCCTCGACCCGGACCAGGCCGCCCACCCCGGGGCCGGTCACGCCCGGACCCGCCGACCGTGCGGCGCCGGCCGGCCCTGGTGCGCGGCGGCGGTGCCGTCCTCGCCCGTGCCGGTCAGCGCGAGGAACACCTGCTCCAGGTCGGCCCGCCCCGGCGCGAGCTCGTGCAGGTACAGCCCGCGGTCCGCGAGCGCCCGGGTGATGTCCGCCGGCTCGGCGCCGGCCACGAGCAGGCCGCCCGCGCCGTCCGGCCGCACGGCCCAGCCCCGCTCCGCGAGCACCGCCGCCGCCTCGGCGGGGCGGTCCACGCCCACCCGGGCCTCCCCCGCGCCCGCCGCGGCGAGCAGGTCGGCGACCCGGCCGCCCGCGACGAGCCGGCCCTGGGTCACGATCGACACCGTGTCCGCCACCTGCTGCACCTCGGCGAGGATGTGGCTCGACACGAGGACGGTCTTCCCGGCCGCAGCGAGGTCCCGCATCGTCTGCCGCACCTCGTGGATGCCGGCGGGGTCCAGGCCGTTCGTGGGCTCGTCGAAGATCACCAGCTCGGGGTCCTTGAGCAGCGTGGACGCGATCGCCAGCCGCTGCTTCATCCCGAGCGAGTACGTGCGGAACGCGCTCGACCCCCGGTCCGCGAGGCCGACGTCGGCGAGCACCCGGTCCACCTGCGCGCCCGGCGCCCCGATCGCCGCCGCGAGCAGCTCGAGGTTCCGCCGGCCGGAGAACGCCGGGAAGAACTTCGGCGACTCGACGATCGCGCCGACCCGACTCACCACCTCCGGCAGCGCCGCCGGCACCGGCCGGTCCAGGACGCGCACGACGCCCGAGTCCGGGCGGATCAGCCCGAGCAGCATCCGGATGGTCGTCGTCTTCCCCGCGCCGTTCGGGCCCAGGAACCCGTGCACGCCGCCGAGCGGCACGTCCAGGTCCAGGCCGCCCACGGCGACGACCCGCCGGCCGCGGTGCCGGTAGGTCTTCCGCAGGCCGCGGGTGCTGACGGCGGTGGTCCCCGCCGGCGGCAGCTCCGTCACGCTCGTCCCCCTCGCGTCGGCGTGCCGGGCAGGCACCCGACGCGACCCTAGCGGCCGGCACGGCGCCGGCGGGGGCGTTCGGGCGGAGCGGCGCGACCCGGCCCCGTCATCCGCCGCGGGTGACGATCCGGGCCCGGGTGCGACGTTGACTCGAGGCATGACGACCACCGGGCTCCGCGCCGACCTCGACGACCCCACCGACCTGGAGAACGCGCGGCGGGGGTTCGTCGCGACGCTGGACCCGCCCGTGGTGCGGGCCGCCGACGGCCGGGTCGTGTACGACGCCGGCGCGTTCGAGGCCGCGACCGCCGGCCCGTGCCCGGACACGGTGCACCCGAGCCTCTGGCGGCAGGCCGGGCTCACGGCGGTGCACGGGCTGTTCGAGGTGACCGAGGGCGTGTACCAGGTGCGCGGCCTCGACCTGTCCAACATGACCGTCATCGAGGGCGACACCGGGGTGCTGGTCGTCGACCCGCTGGTGAGCGCCGAGACGGCCGCCGCCGCGCTCGGCCTGTACCGGGCGCACCGCGGCGACCGCCCCGTGACCGGCGTGCTCTACACGCACTCGCACATCGACCACTTCGGCGGGGTGCTCGGCGTCGTCGACGCGGGGACGAGCGTGCCGGTCCTGGCGCCGGAGCACTTCCTCGAGCACGCGGTGGCCGAGAACGTCTACGCCGGCGGGGCCATGCTGCGCCGCGGCGTCTACCACACGGGCGCGGGCGCCGGCCTGCCCGTCGGCGCGGACGGCACCCTGGGCGCGGGGCTCGGGCCGGGCACCTCGACCGGGACCGTCGGCCTGCTCGCGCCTACCGTCGACGTCACGCACACCGGCCAGCGGGAGACCGTCGACGGCATCGAGCTCGTGTTCCACCTGACGCCGGGCACCGAGGCGCCGGCCGAGATGAACTTCTTCCTCCCGCGGCACCGCGCGCTGTGCATGGCCGAGAACGCCACGCACACCCTGCACAACGTCCTGACGCTGCGCGGGGCGCAGGTCCGGGACGCGCGCATGTGGTCCCGGTACCTGGCGGAGGCCGTCGAGCTGTTCGTCGACGACACCGACGTCGTGCTCGCGTCGCACCACTGGCCGACCTGGGGCGCCGACGCGATCCGCCGGTACCTCGGCGAGCAGCGGGACCTGTACGCCTACCTGCACGACCAGACGCTGCGCCTGATGAACCAGGGCCTCACCGCGCCGGAGATCGCGGAGGTGCTGGAGCTGCCGCCGGCGCTGGACGCCGCCTGGCACGCCCGGGGGTACTACGGCTCGGTCAACCACGACGTCAAGGCGGTGTACCAGTTCTACCTCGGCTGGTACGACGGCAACCCCGCGCACCTGTGGCAGCACCCGCCGGAGCCGCTCGCGGAGCGGTACGTGGAGTGCCTGGGCGGCGTCGACGCGACGGTGGCCCGCGCCCGGGAGTACGCCGAGCGCGGCGACCTGCGGTTCGCCGCCGAGCTCGCGCACCACGCGGTGTTCGCGGCGCCCGGGCACGCGGACGCCCGGGAGGTGCTCGCCGACGTCCACACCCGGCTGGGCCACGGCTCCGAGAACGCGACCTGGCGGAACAGCTACCTGACCGCGGCCCGGGAGCTGCGGCACGGCGCGGTGCCGATGGCGGTCAGCGCCGCGGGCATGGCGTCGGCGCTCACCGTCACGCAGCTGTTCGACAGCCTGGCCATCCGGGTCGACGGGCCGCGCGCGTGGGGGCGGTCCGCCGCGATCCGCTGGGAGCTGACCGACCTGGACGAGGTCTACGCGATGGCGCTCGGGAACGGCGTGCTGGTGCACCACCCGACGCGGCGGTCCGGGCCCGCGGACCTGACCGTGCGGCTCACCCGCGCCGGGCTGCTGCGGCTGCTCGCCGGCGGCGGGCTGGACGGGGTCGAGCACGCGGGCGACGCGGGCGCCCTGGCGACCGTGCTGTCGGTGCTCGGGAAGCCGGTGCCGGACTTCCCGATCGTGACGCCCTGAGCGCGGGCCGGGCGGCGGCCGACCCGCCGCCCGGCGCCGGGCTCAGATCAGGACGGCTCCCGTCGACGCCGACTGCACGAGCTTCGCGTACTTCGCCAGCACGCCGCGGGTGTACCGCGGGGGCAGCGGCGCCCAGCCGACCCGGCGGGCCGCCAGCTCCTCCTCGTCGACCAGCAGGTCCAGCGTCGCGTTCGCGACGTCCAGCCGGATCCGGTCGCCGTCCCGCACGAACGCGATCGGCCCGGCGTCCACGGCCTCCGGCGCCACGTGGCCGACGCACAGGCCGGTCGTGCCGCCGGAGAACCGGCCGTCGGTCAGCAGCAGCACGTCCTTGCCGAGGCCCGCGCCCTTGATCGCGCCGGTGATCGCCAGCATCTCGCGCATGCCCGGGCCGCCCTTGGGGCCCTCGTACCGGATGACGACGACGTCGCCGGCGGTGATGGTGCCGTCCTCCAGCGCGTCCAGCGCGGCGCGCTCGCGCTCGAACACCCGGGCGGTGCCCTCGAACACGTCGGTGTCGAAGCCGGCCGACTTCACCACGGCGCCCTCGGGGGCCAACGAGCCGTCGAGGATCGTGATGCCGCCGGTGTGGTGGATCGGGTTGTCCAGCGCGCGCAGGATCTTGCCGTCCGGGTCGGGCGGCGCGACGTCCGCGAGGTTCTCGGCGACGGTCTTCCCCGTGACCGTCAGGCAGTCGCCGTGGACCAGGCCGGCGTCGAGCAGCGCCTTCATGATCACCGGCACGCCGCCGATGCGGTCCACGTCCGCCATGACGTACCGGCCGAACGGCTTGAGGTCGCCCAGGTGCGGCACCCGGGCGGCGACCCGCTTGAAGTCGTCGAGGGTCAGGTCGACCTCGGCCTCGTGCGCGATCGCCAGCAGGTGCAGCACGGCGTTGGTCGAGCCGCCGAACGCCATGACCACGGCGATGGCGTTCTCGAACGCCTCCTTGGTCATGATCTGCCGCGCGGTGATGCCCTTCCGCAGCAGCTCGACGACGGCCTCGCCGGACCGCATCGCGAAGTTGTCCCGGCGGCGGTCGGCGCTCGGCGGGGCGGCGGAGCCCGGCAGGGACATGCCCATCGCCTCGGCCACCGACGCCATCGTGTTCGCGGTGTACATGCCGCCGCAGGCGCCCTCGCCCGGGCAGATGGCGCGCTCGATGCGGTCCAGGTCGCCCTTGCTCATCAGGCCGCGGGAGCAGGCGCCGACCGCCTCGAACGCGTCGATCAGCGTGACGTCCTTCTCGGTGCCGTCCTCGAGCTTCACCCAGCCGGGCATGATCGAGCCGGCGTACAGGAACACGCTGGACAGGTCGAGGCGCGCGGCGGCCATCAGCATGCCCGGGAGCGACTTGTCGCAGCCGGCCAGCAGCACGGAGCCGTCCAGGCGCTCGGCCTGCATCACGGTCTCGACGCTGTCCGCGATGATGTCGCGGCTGACCAGCGAGAAGTGCATCCCCTCGTGGCCCATCGAGATGCCGTCCGACACCGAGATGGTGCCGAACTCCAGCGGGTAGCCGCCGCCGGCGTGCACGCCGCTCTTCACGGCCTGCGCCAGCCGCTGCAGCGACAGGTTGCACGGCGTGATCTCGTTCCAGGAGCTCGCGACGCCGATCTGGGGCTTCACCCAGTCGTCGTCGCCGAGCCCGACGGCGCGGAGCATGCCGCGCGACGCCGTGGCCTCGATGCCGTCGGTCACCTTCCGGGAGCGCGGCTTGATGTCGATGTCCGGGTTGGTCCCGCCCGTGGTCGTCATGAGCCGACTCTAGGCGTGCGGGACGCGACGCGCCCCTGACGTGCCGGAGGGCCGGCGCGCGGGGTGCGCGCCGGCCCTCCGGGTGGTGCTGCGTCAGGCGCGGCGGATGCGGCTCACGTCGCGGACCGCGCCGCGGTCGGCGCTGGTCGCCATCGCCGCGTACGCCTGGAGGGCCGGCGACACGTACCGGTCGCGGTCGACCGGCCGCCACGGGTTCTCCCGCGCCTCCATCTTGGCGCGGCGGTCGGCCAGCACCTCGTCGGGCACGTTGACCCGGATGAGCCGGGTCTCGACGTCGATCTCGATCTCGTCGCCGTCCTCGATCAGGCCGATCGTGCCGCCGGCGGCCGCCTCGGGGCTGACGTGGCCGACCGAGATGCCGCTCGACCCGCCGGAGAACCGGCCGTCCGTGATGAGCGCGCACACCTTGCCGAGGCCGCGGCCCTTGATGAACGACGTCGGGTAGAGCATCTCCTGCATGCCGGGGCCGCCGGACGGTCCCTCGTAGCGCACGACGACGACGTGGCCCGGCTCGACCTCCTTGCGCAGGATCTTGTCGACCGCCTCGTCCTGCGACTCGCACACCAGCGCGCGGCCCACGAAGTGGAACACGTCCGGGTCGATGCCGGCGGTCTTGATGATCGCGCCGTCCTCGGCCAGGTTGCCGCGGAGCACGGCCAGACCGCCCTCGACGGTGTAGGCGTGCGCGACGTCGCGGATGCACCCGCCGGCGCCGTCGGTGTCGAGCGACTCCCACACGTTCGACGTGGAGAACGCCTGCGTGGTGCGGACACCGCCGGGGGCCGCGTGGAACAGGGCCGTGGCGCGCTCGGTGGCCTTGCCGCCGCGGACGTCCCAGTCGTCCAGCCACGCGCGGAGCGTCGGGGTGTGCACGCTGGTCACGTCGTGGTCGAGCAGGCCGCCGCGGTCGAGCTCGCCGAGCAGCGCGGGGATGCCGCCCGCCCGGTGCACGTCCTCCATGTGGTAGTCCGGGTGGTTCGGCGCGACCTTGGCCAGGCAGGGCACCTTGCGGCTGATCGCGTCGATGTCCTCGAGCGTGAAGTCGACCTCGGCCTCCTGCGCGGCGGCGAGCACGTGCAGCACGGTGTTGGTCGAGCCGCCCATCGCGACGTCGAGCGCCATCGCGTTGGCGAACGCCGCGCGGGTCGCGATGCCGCGGGGCGCCGCGGTGTCGTCCTCGTCGTCGTAGTACCGGCGGGCCAGGTCGACGATCGTGCGCCCGGCCTCGAGGAACAGCTCGCGGCGGGCGCTGTGCGTGGCGAGGGTCGAGCCGTTGCCGGGCAGCGACAGGCCGAGCGCCTCGGTGAGGCAGTTCATCGAGTTGGCGGTGAACATGCCGGAGCAGGAGCCGCAGGTCGGGCAGGCGTTCTCCTCGACCGTGGCCAGCGCCTGGTCGGAGACGTTGTCGTCCGCCGAGTAGTTGATCGCGTTGATGAGGTTGAGGTGCGTCTTCGCGACGCCGTCCGCGATCACGGCCTTGCCGGCCTCCATCGGGCCGCCCGACACGAAGATCACCGGGATGTTCAGCCGCAGCGCCGCGTTGAGCATGCCGGGCGTGATCTTGTCGCAGTTCGAGATGCACACCAGGGCGTCGGCGCAGTGCGCCTGGACCATGTACTCGACCGAGTCGGCGATCAGGTCGCGGCTGGGCAGCGAGTAGAGCATGCCCGCGTGGCCCATCGCGATGCCGTCGTCGACGGCGATGGTGTTGAACTCCTTGGCGACGCCGCCGGCCTCCTGGATCGCCGACGCGACGAGGTCGCCCATGTCCTTGAGGTGCACGTGGCCCGGGACGAACTGGGTGTACGAGTTGGCGATCGCGATGATCGGCTTGCCGAAGTCCTCGGAGCCCATGCCGGTGGCGCGCCACAGGGCGCGGGCGCCGGCCATGTTGCGGCCGTGGGTCGAGGTACGAGAGCGCAGAGGACGACTCACGCTGGGGCTCCTTCGGACGAGCAGGGCGCCACCGCGGCGGCGGCGTCCGGTCACGGTACGTCCGCGCACGTCACGGTGCGTGCGGCGTCCGTCCTGTGATCGACCGAGGGGCGAGACGCCTCAGCCCTTCCCGCGGGCCTGCCAGGTGCACACGCACGCCTCGTTGCCCTCGGGGTCGGCGAGCACCCAGAACGCGGGCGCCCGCCGGTCCGACAGCAGCGTCCCGCCGGCCGCGAGCGCCGCGGCGACCCGGGCCTCGGCCTGGTCGTGCGGCACGGTGACGTCGACGTGGATCCGGTTGCGCTGCGGCCGTGGCTCGTCCATCTGCTGGAACCAGTACCCCGGCCCGAGCGCGCCCGGGTCCGCGAGCGCCGGGTCCTCCGGGTCGGAGCCCGGCTCCGGCTCGTAGCCCAGCACCGCGCGCCAGAACGGGGCCACGCGGGGGATGTCGAGCGCGTCGATGGCGATCTCCTGCGAGGTGAGCAGGCCGGGGTCGCCGCTCAGCCCGAGCTCGTCCGCCGCCGCCGAGACGGCGTCCGCGAGCGCGAGGTCGGCCTCGGTGAGGCCTCGCACCGCCCACGTCGTCGTGCGCACCTGGACGTGGTCGGGGCGCAGCGTGACGTCGGGCGCGACGCCGAGCCGCCCCGCCGCGTCGGCCACCCGCGCGACGAGGGCCGCGCCGGTCGCGAGGTCGGGCACCCGGAACGCCGCCTGCAGCCACAGCAGGAGCACCCGCCAGTGCCGGGGGTCGACCCGCTCGGTGGCGGCGCCGGGGCCGATGACGCGCTGCGCTGCGTTGTCCATGCGCCGACTCTCCCACCTGCCACCGACACGCCCCCGCCGGCGCCCCGCGCCCCACCGACACGCCCCGCCCGCCGCCGTCCCGACCCCGCGACCCCCGCGACCGCCCTCCGCTGCGCCGCTACCCCTCCCCCGGGAGGCCCGCGTCGAGATAGGACGCCCGCGTCGAGAGAGGACCGTGGGAGGCCCTATCTCGCCCGGCAGGTCCTATCTCGGCGCGGGGGGGCGGGACGGGACCCGGGGCGGGCCGGATCGGGCGGGAGCGAGCGGGCGCGCGTGCGGGGTTGCGGTTGACGCGGCGTCAACGCCTACCGTCGAGCAGCGACGGCGGAACGACCGCCGTCGGCGGCAGGACGGGGCGGGCGCATGACCGGCACGACGAGCACGGAGCGGTGGACCACCGCCGAGGTGGTGCGGCTGTCCGGCGTGACGTCCCGGGCGCTGCGGCACTACGACGCGATCGGGCTGCTGCGCCCGGCCGGCACCGCGCCGGGCGGGCAGCGGGAGTACGGGCGCTCGGAGCTGCTGCGGCTGCAGCAGGTGCTGGTGCTGCGGGAGCTCGGGGTCGGGCTGGCGGCGATCGGGGAGATCCTCGACGCCGCGGGGCCCGGGACGGCCGCGGACCCGGACCGCGCCCGGGCCGACCGGCTGCGCGAGCACCACGCCGCGCTGCTGGCCGAGCGGGACCGGCTCGACCGGCTCGCCCGCACCGTCGCCGCCACCATCGAGTCCCTGGAAGGGGGCACCGACATGCCCGCCGAGCAGATGTACGAGGGCTTCGACCACCGCCGGCACGAGGCCGAGGCGCGCGAGCGCTGGGGCGACGAGGCGGTGGACCGCAGCACCCGCGCGTGGGAGGACCTGACCGTGGACGAGCGCGAGGCGCACCGCCGGGAGGGCGAGGCCGTGAGCGCGGGGCTGGCCGCGCTGCTGGCCGCCGGCACCCCGGTCGGCGACCCGGCCGTCCGGGACCTCGTCGCCCGGCACCACGCCTGGGTCGCGCTGTTCTGGACCCCGGACGCCGCGGCGTACCGGGACCTGGCGGCGATGTACGTCGAGGACCCGCGGTTCGCGGCGACGTACGACGCGGTCGCGCCCGGCCTGGCGGTGTACCTGCGGGACGCCGTCGACGCCCACGCGGACGCCGTCACGGGCGGCTGATCCGGCCCCGGAAGTCGGGACCAACGGCCCACCCGCGGATCGGCGCGCGGGGGCAGGCTGGTGCGCACGGACCACGGCCGTCTCTCCCCCGGGGCGGCCAACCGGGCCACTCGCCCGCGGTCCGCTCCGGTCACCTGGTGACGACGACCCGTCAGCAGGTACCCCCTGTCGAGGCACCATCGGCTCATCGCCCGGGCCGGTGGTGCCTCGACCTGCGTCCGGACCCGGCCGCCGCGCGCTCCTGCACCTGCGGGCGCCCGCCGCGCGGCCGCCCGCACCCGCGGCCCGCCCCGGGTCGCGACGCCCGACGCCGCTGGCTACCGTCGCCGGGTGACCGCCCTCCACTGGTTCCGCCGCGACCTGCGCCTCGGTGACAACCCCGCGCTGCACGCGGCGGCCGCCCAGGGCGACGTGCTCGCGCTGTACGTGCTCGACCCGCGCCTGTGGGCGTCGTCGGGCGCGCCCCGCCGGGCGTACCTGGCCCGCAGCCTGGCGGCGCTCGACGAGCAGACCGGCGGCCGGCTCCTGGTCCGGCTCGGCGACCCGCGCGCGGTGGTCCCGGCGGTGGCCCGCGAGGTCGAGGCGGAGGCGGTGCACGTCGCCGCGTCCACCGAGCCGTTCGGCCGCCGCCGGGACGACCACGTGGAGTGGACGCTCGAGGAGGACGGCCGCGCGCTGGTCCGCACCGGCTCGCCGTACGCCGTGACGCCGGGGCGCGTCCGCACCGGCTCGGGCACGCCGTACCAGGTGTTCACGCCGTTCCGCCGCGCGTGGGCCGAGCACGGCTGGCACTCCCCCGCGCCGGACGCCGCCGCGACGGCGCGCGCCGTGACGTTCCTGGACGGCGGCCGGTCCGACGCGGTGCCCGACGCCCCCGTGCCCGACGGGCTCGCGCTGCCCGAGGCCGGCGAGGCCGCCGCGCTCGCCCGCTGGGCCGAGATGCTCGACGGCCCGCTGTCGCACTACAAGGCCGAGCGCGACCGGCCCGACCTCGACAGCACCTCCCGGCTGTCGGTCCCCCTGAAGTGGGGCGAGATCCACCCGCGCACGATCCTCGCGGACCTGTCCCGCCGGCGCGGCGAGGGCGCCGACACGTTCCGGGGCCAGATCGCGTGGCGCGACTTCCACGCGGACGTGCTGTTCCACCACCCCCGCGCGGCGCACGAGTCGCTGACCCCGGTGATCCCGGAGAACGCCTGGGTGGACGGCCGCGCCGAGGCCGACGCGCTCGCCGCCTGGGCGGAGGGCCGCACCGGCTACCCGCTGGTCGACGCCGGGATGCGGCAGCTGCGCGGCGAGGGCTGGATGCACAACCGGGTGCGGATGGCCGTCGCCTCGTTCCTGGTCAAGGACCTGCACGTGCGCTGGCAGCGCGGCGCCGACCACTTCATGGCCTGGCTCGTGGACGGCGACATCCCGCAGAACCAGATGAACTGGCAGTGGGTCGCCGGGACGGGCCGCGACGCGGCGCCGTACTTCCGGGTGTTCAACCCGGTGACCCAGGGCGTGAAGTTCGACCCGCACGGGCACTACGTCCGGCGCTGGGTGCCCGAGCTCCGGGACATCCCCGGCAAGGCGGTGCACGAGCCGTGGAAGCTGCCGCGCTCGGCGGCGCCGGACTACCCCGAGCGGATCGTGGACCACGCCCACGAGCGGGCCGTCTCGCTCGGCGCGTACCAGTCGATGCGCTGACACCCGCCCGCGCGACCGGCGCCGGGACGGAGGTCCCGGGTTGCGCGCCGGCGGGGCCTGCACACGCGGGAAGTCGACGAAGTCGGGACCTTCGGCCCCTCCGTCCAACGGGACGAAGCGGGACATTGAGCGCGTCGTCACAAAGCCGTGATCCCGACCGGAGGCAGCCGCCATGTCCGCACCCACCGTGTCCCGCTCGTCCACCGCGCCGGCCCCGCTGCCGGCCCAGGAGGACGTCGTCACCACCCCGAACGCGCGCCGCGCGCTCGCCGCGACCCGGCTCGCCACCGGGTTCATCTTCCTGTGGGCCTTCGTCGACAAGACGTTCGGCCTCGGCTACTCGACCCCCTCCGAGCGGGCCTGGATCAACGGCGGCACGCCGAGCCAGGGCTTCCTCACCAGCGAGGCCGTCGTCGGCCCGTTCAAGGACCTGTTCCAGTCGATCGCCAGCCCCGCCACCGACGTGCTGTTCATGCTCGGCATGCTCGGCGTCGGTCTCGCGGTGATGCTGGGCATCGGCCTGCGGGTCTCCGCCTGGGCGGGCTCGCTGATCATGGTCCTCATGTGGGCCGCCGAGTGGCCGCTCACCGCGGGCTCGACCAACCCGCTCGTGGACTACCACATCATCTACGCCCTGGCCCTGATCGCCTGCGCGGTCTGCCTCGCCGGCGACACCTGGGGGCTCGGCCGCGTGTGGCGCGAGCTGCCGGTGGTGCGGTCGCAGCGCTGGCTGCGCTGAGCACGCCCGCGGCCGCGGCGGACGGAGACCGCCGCGGCCGGGAGCACGACGAGGCGCCCGTCCCGACCCCGGGGCGGGCGCCTCGTGCGTGTGCGGGCGCCCGGCCGGGCGACCCGGCGCGACGCGGCGCGACCCGGCGCGACCCGGCGCGACCCGGCGCGAGACCCGGGACCGAGGTCCCGGAACCGACCGGGTCGACCCCGGGACCGACGTCCCGGGTGACCGGCATCCGGGTGACGCGGAGCGCTTTCCAGCAGCCGCACGCAGGCGATCTGGGACTTCCGTCCGGGGCGTAGGGCCTCCGACGGGAGGACATTGGGAAAGTCATCACAAGGTGAACCCCCGACACACACGAAGGCACGGATCATGACCACGATCACCACCCCCCGCACCGAGGCGGCCCCCGCGACCTCGCGGACCCAGGAGGACGTCGTCACCTCGGTGGCCGCCCGCCGCGTGCTGGCCGCCCTCCGCCTCTCGACGGGGTTCATCTTCCTCTGGGCGTTCCTCGACAAGACGTTCGGGTTCGGCTACTCGACCGCCTCGGACGCGGCCTGGATCCACGGCGGCGCGCCGAGCCAGGGCTTCCTGCAGTTCGCGGCCCAGGGCCCGCTGACCGGCTTCTTCAACGGCATCGCCAGCCCGGTGTCGGACGTGCTGTTCATGCTCGGCATGCTGGGCGTCGGCCTGGCGGTCATGCTCGGCATCGGCACCCGGGTCGCCGCGGGCGCCGGCTCGCTCATCATGGCGATGATGTGGCTGGCCGAGTGGCCGCTCATCTCGGGCTCGACCAACCCGGTCATGGACTACCACATCATCTACGCGCTGGTCCTCGTGCTGGTCGCGCTGACCGCGGGCGGCGACACCTGGGGCCTCGGCCGCTGGTGGAAGAGCCTGCCGGTCGTCCAGAAGAACCGCTGGCTCATCTGATCGACCCGCACACCTGAGCGGCACCGCCGCTCACCGCAGGCGCGAGGCGCCGGTCCCCACCCTCCCGGGGACCGGCGCCTCGTTCGTGCGCGCGGGCGGCGCGCGGCGGAGCGGGCGGGCGGCGCGGCGCGGGCCGCGTCAGGCCGCGCGCAGCGCCCGGTACTCGTCCTCGAGCAGGCCCATGTCGATGCCGTCGCACCAGCCGTCGCCGTCGCGGTACGCGTCCCGCCGGCGGCCCTCGACCCGGAACCCGATGTTCTCGTACAGCGAGCGCGCCCGGGCGTTGATGCTCAGCACGTCCAGCCCGACCCGGTGCAGGCCGATCCCGTCGAACGCCAGGCCGAGCACCAGCTCGATCGCCTCGGTGCCGTAGCCGCGGCCGCGGTACGCCGGCCGCATCACCAGGCGCATGTTCGCGGAGCCGACCACCTCGTCGATGTCGTTCAGCACGATCTCGCCGAGGTACTCGTCGGAGCCGTTCGCGGTGATCGCCAGGTCGATCCGGCCGTCCATGCCGGAGACCGTCGCGCACCACGCGTCGATCTGGGCGCGGGTGAACACCGTGGTGGTGCCGGTGGTCCGCATCCCCTCGGGGTCGTTGACCATGTCCCACATCGCCGGCGCGTCGTCGGCGCGGATGGGGCGCAGGTGGATCATCTCGCCCTCGAGCGTGGGCTTCTCCATGGGCTGCCTCCTCGTCGACCCGAGCCTAGGCACTGCGGGTGACCGTCGTGTTTCGCCGCGCGGTCGGGCGCGTTCCGGATGGGTCCCGGGGGTCCCGGCGCCGCACGCGACGGCGGCGCGGCCCCGGTCCCGCCGGGTGCCGCGCCGCCGCCGTGCCGCTCAGGCCTGGACGCGCTCCAGGACCAGCTCGCGCACGCGGCCGGCGTCCGCCTGGCCGCGCGTCGCCTTCATGACCGAGCCGATGATCGCGCCGACCGGGCCGAGGTTGCCGGACCGGATCTTCTCCGCGATGTCCGGCTGCGCGGCGAGCGCCGCGTCGATCGCCTCGAGCAGCGGGCCGTCGTCCGAGACGACCTCCAGCCCGCGCGCGACGACGACCGCCTCCGGGTCGCCCTCGCCGGCCAGCACGCCCTCGAGGACCTGCCGGGCCAGCTTGTCGTTGATCCGCCCCGCGTCGACGAGCTGCTGCAGCTGGCCGATCTGCGCCGGGGTGATCGGCAGCTCGGCGAGCTCGACCTCCTGCGTCTTGGCGGTGCGGGCGAGCTCGCCCATCCACCACTTGCGCGCGGCGGCCGGGCTCGCGCCCGCGGCCACGGTCGCCTCGATCAGCTCGACGGCGCCCGCGTTGACCACGTCGCGCATCTCGGCGTCGGCGTAGCCCCACTCCCCCTGCAGCCGGCGCCGGCGGGCGGCGGGCAGCTCGGGCAGCGCGGCGCGGATCTCCTCGACCCACTCCCGCGACGGGGCGACGGGCACCAGGTCGGGCTCCGGGAAGTACCGGTAGTCCTCGGCGTCCGACTTCACGCGGCCGGCCGTGGTGATGCCGGTGTCCTCGTGCCAGTGCCGGGTCTCCTGGGTCACCGACCCGGCGGCCTCGAGGATCGCGGCCTGGCGGCTGATCTCGTACCGGACCGAGCGCTCGACCGAGCGGAACGAGTTCACGTTCTTGGTCTCGGTGCGGGTGCCCAGCGGCGCCGTGGGCGTCGGGCGCAGCGACACGTTGACGTCGGCGCGGACGTTGCCGCGCTCCATCCGCGCCTCGGACACGCCGAGCGCCCGGAAGATGTCCCGCAGGGTCTGCACGTACGCGCGGGCGACCTCGGGGGCGCGCTCGCCGGCGCCGGTGATCGGCTTCGTGACGATCTCCACCAGCGGGATGCCGGCGCGGTTGTAGTCGACCAGCGAGTACTCCGCGCCCTGGATGCGGCCGGTGGCGCCGCCGACGTGGGTGTTCTTGCCGGCGTCCTCCTCCATGTGCGCGCGCTCGATCTCGACGCGGAACACGGTGCCGTCCTCCAGCTCGACGTCCAGGTACCCGTCGTGGGCGATCGGCTCGTCGTACTGCGAGGTCTGGAAGTTCTTCGGCACGTCCGGGTAGAAGTAGTTCTTCCGGGCGAACCGGCAGGTCTCCGCGATCGAGCAGTTCAGCGCCAGGCCGATCCGGATCGCGTACTCCACCGCGGTGCCGTTGACGGCGGGCAGCGCGCCCGGCAGGCCGAGCGACACCGGCGTGACCGCGGTGTTGGGCTCGGCGCCGAACGTCTGGGGCGCGCCGTCGAACATCTTGGTCGCGGTGCCGAGCTCGACGTGCACCTCGATGCCGATGACCGGGTCGAACCGGGCCACGGCCTCGTCGTAGTCGACCAGGTCGACGGTCTGGGTGCTCACTCGCCCACCTCCAGCTCGGGAGCCTTGGCCAGCAGCGGGCCGCCCCAGTTCTTCTCCAGCAGCGCCTCGAGCGCGGCGCCCACGCGGTACAGCCGGTCGTCGGCCTTGGCCGGGGCCAGCACCTGGAAGCCGACGGGCAGGCCGTCGTCCGACAGGCCGTTCGGCAGCGACATGCCCGGCACGCCGGCGAGGTTCGCCGGGATGGTGGCGACGTCGTTGAGGTACATCGCCAGCGGGTCGTCCAGCTTCTCGCCGAGCTTGAACGCCGTGGTCGGCGCCGTCGGGGAGACCAGCACGTCCGCCTGCTCGAACGCGCTCGCGAAGTCGCGCTGGATCAGGGTGCGGACCTTCTGCGCCGAGCCGTAGTAGGCGTCGTAGTAGCCCGCCGACAGCGCGTAGGTGCCGAGGATGATCCGGCGCTTGACCTCGTCGCCGAAGCCGGCGCCGCGGGTCGCGGACATCACGCGCTCCGCGGTCACGGGCCCCTCGGACGGCTCGACCCGCAGGCCGAACCGCATGCCGTCGAACTTCGCCAGGTTGCTGGACGCCTCGGACGGCAGGATCAGGTAGTAGGCGCCGAGCGCGTACTCGAAGTGCGGGCAGGAGACCTCGACGATCTCGGCGCCCGCGCCGCGCAGCAGCTCCAGCGACTCCTCGAACCGCGCGAGCACGCCGGGCTGGTAGCCCTCGCCCTGCAGCTCGCGCACCACGCCGACCCGCACGCCGGTCAGGTCGCCGGTCGCGCCCTGGCGGGCCGCGGCGACCAGGCCGGGCAGCGGCTCCGAGATGGACGTCGAGTCGCGCGGGTCGTGCCCGCCGATGAGCTCGTGCAGCAGCGCGGAGTCGAGCACGGTGCGCGTGACCGGGCCGGCCTGATCGAGGGACGAGGCGAGCGCGATGAGGCCGTAGCGGGACACCGAGCCGTAGGTCGGCTTCACGCCGACGGTGCCGGTGACGGCGCCGGGCTGGCGGATCGAGCCGCCGGTGTCGGTGCCGATGGCCAGCGGGGCCTCGTAGGCCGCGACCGCCGCGGCCGAGCCGCCGCCCGAGCCGCCGGGGATCCGGTCCAGGTCCCACGGGTTGTGCGTGTTGCCGTAGGCCGAGTGCTCGGTCGACGACCCCATGGCGAACTCGTCCATGTTGGTCTTGCCGAGGATCGGCAGGCCCGCGGCCTTGATCCGCTCGACCAGGGTCGCGTCGTACGGCGGCACCCAGCCCTCGAGGATCTTCGAGCCGGCCGTGGTCGGCAGGCCCTGCGTGACGACGACGTCCTTGACGGCGATCGGCACGCCGGCGAGCGGGTGCAGCTCCTCGCCCGCGGCGCGGCGGGCGTCGACGTCGGCGGCCGTGGCGAGCGCCTCGGCGGCCGAGACGTGCAGGTACGCGTGCACGGCGGGCTCGACGGCGGCGATCCGGTCCAGGTGGGCCTGCGTGACCTCGACGCTGGTGACCTCGCGCGCGGCGAGCTTGTCGGCCAGCTCCGCGGCCGAGAGACGGGTCAGGTCGGTCATCTCACTCCTCCCCGAGGATCTGCGGGACGAGGAACTTGCCGTCCTCGGACGCGGGGGCGCCGGACAGCGCCTGCTCCTGCGTCAGCGGCTGCTCGGGCACGTCCGGGCGGAACACGTTGGTCATCGGCAGCGGGTGGCTGGTGGCCGGCACGTCGGGCGTGGCGACCTCGCTGACCCGGGCGACCGACTCGACGATCACGTCGAGCTCGCCCGCGAGGCGGTCGAGCTCCTCGGGGGTCAGGTCGATCCGCGCCAGGCCCGCGACGCGCGCGACCTCGTCACGAGAGAGGGAGGACATGGTCGCGAGTCTAGTCGCGACCGGGTCCCGGCCGGGTCAGACCCGCGCGGCCGAGACCAGTGCCAGGACCGCGTCGGCGTAGGCGTCCTCGGCCTCCTCGGCGGCGAACGCGCGCTCCGGCTGCCCGGGCAGCTCGACGACCACGAGGTACGACCCGTCGAGCGCCCGCGCCAGGCTGCGGAACGTGCCGCCGAGCAGCTCGCGGAGCTGGTCCTCGCGCGGCAGCCACACCGCGTCGTCCTGGGTGACCGAGTCGAGCGCCCACTCGGTGGTGCCGTTGAACCCGAGCACGGTGCCCGTCGGGTACGCGTGCGGCTCGATGGTCATCTCGCTGATGGTGAAGACCTCGCCCGCCAGCGCCGGCTGGCGGAGCGCGAACCGGTCCCCGGACGTCGGCGTCCAGCGCAGGCCCGCGGCCTGCAGGATCTCCGCGCGCTCGATCGCGATCATCGCGCCAGTATCGTCCGGCACCGCGCAGCGCGCGCGGCGGGGCCCCGCGGCGGGTGGGGCGCGAACCCGGCGGCCGGGCGTCCGGCGGGCGCGGCGGCCCCGCGCCGCGGGTGGGTCAGCGCTCCCAGTACGCGTACCGCTCCGCGGGCCGGAACCCCTCCCCGGCGTACAGGTCGGCGGCGCCCGGGTTGGCGACCTCCACCTGGAGGAACGCGCGCCGCGCCCCCCGGTCGGCGGCCGCGCGCAGCCCGGCCCGGGTCAGCAGCCGCCCGAGGCCGCGGCGCCGCGCCTCCGGCGCCACCACCAGGCAGGACAGCCCGGTCCAGTCGTCGGCGAGCGCGGCGCGCAGCACGCCGAGCGTCGCCCCGTCCGCGCCGGTGGCGGTCAGGTACAGCGCCGGGGACCCGGACACGACGGCGCGCGCGGTCGCGGGGTCGACGGCCCCGCCCGCCGCCTTCACGCCCAGCCAGCCGGCCAGCCACGCGTCGTCCGGCGCGTCGGCCACGGCCACCCGGACGTCCGGCGGGACTGCGACGCGCTCGGGCGGCAGGGCGTCGAGGTCGCGGACCAGGACGTCGGTGGCCGCGCGCTCCGCGTAGCCCCGGGCGGTCAGCGCGGCGGCGAGCCCGTCGGGCGCACCCGAGCAGACCCGGACGACCGACGGCTGGCCCGCCGCGGCGTACCCGGCCTCGACCCGGCCGAGCGTCGCCGCCAGGTCCTCGGGCGTCCCCAGGGGCAGCGCGCTG
The DNA here is from genome assembly GCF_035634735.1 of Cellulomonas sp. Lineage (GTDB taxonomy): Bacteria > Actinomycetota > Actinomycetes > Actinomycetales > Cellulomonadaceae > Cellulomonas. The sequence goes on along the minus strand of NZ_DASQCJ010000069.1, from coordinate 24,372 downwards.
TTGGCCCGGCGGGTGAACCCGCTCGACAGCCCGAGGCGCCACCCGTCGACGTCCCGCGTCGCGACCGGCACCCACGTCGCCGCCTCGACGAGCACGCCGGGCGCGACCGGCGGGGTCCAGGTGAGCGCCTGGAGGTGGACGCCCTCGTGGCCCCAGTCGCGCGCGGGTGCGGCGGCGAAGCCGAGCCGGTCGTACAGCCGGCGGGCGGTCGCCATCTCGACGAGCGTCGACAGCACCACGCCGCGGGCGCGCCGGGCGACCGCCTCGCGCAGGGCGGCGGTGACCAGCCGGGCGGCGACGCCGCGGCCCCGGGCACCGGGGGCGACGGCGAGCATGCGGAGCTCGAGCTCGCCGGGCTCCGCGATCTCGGCGTACGACGTGGCGTACGGGGCGAGGGTCAGCGTGCCGACGACCTCCTCGGCGGGGTCCGCCGCCGCACCCGCGGAGCCCGCCGCGGGCGCCGTCGCGACCAGCAGCACGGCCTCCCGGGCGCGGCGGGTGGCGTCGCGGAGCTCGACCTCGTACTCGTCGTCGACCTCCAGCAGCCCGTCGGCGCGGTACGCCTCCGCGGTCAGCGCGCCGACGGCGGCGTGCTCCTCGGGGCGGGCGAGCCGGACCCGCACCGGGGCGGCCGGCACGGCCGCGCCGGTCACGAGGCGTCCGCGTCGCTCGGGACCTCGTCCGCCGGGGTGCCGTCGGCGGCGGCCGGGTCGCCGTCGGCGGCGGCCGGGTCGCCGTCGCCTGCCGGGGTCTCGCCCGCCGCGTCGGCGTCCTCGCCCGGCCCGTCCCCCACGGCCGCGGGCCCGCCGGCGAGCAGCGCGACGAAGCCCGCCTCGTCCAGGATCCGCAGCCCGAGCTCGATCGCCTTGGCCTCCTTCGAGCCGGCGCTCTCCCCCACCACCACGTAGTCGGTCTTCTTGGACACCGACCCCGACGCCTTGCCGCCGCGGGAGAGCACGGCCTCCTTGGCCCCGTCCCGGCTGAACCCGGCCAGGCTGCCGGTGACGACCACCGTCAGACCCTCGAGCGTGCGGGGCGCCGACTCGTCGGCCTCGTCGGCCATCACCACGCCCGCGGCCCGCCAGCGGTCGACGATGTCGGCGTGCCAGTCCTCGGCGAACCAGTCGAGGACCGAGTCGGCGATCGTCGGGCCGACGCCGTCCACGCCCGCGAGCGTCGCCCGGGCGCCCTCGGCGTCCGCGAGCGCCGCGCGCAGCGCGTCCATCGACCCGAACCGCTGCGCGATCGCGCGCGCCGCCGTGGGGCCGACGTTGCGGATGCTCAGCGCGACCAGCACCCGCCAGAACGGCTTGGTCTTGGCGGCGTCCAGCTCGTCGAGCAGCTTCTTGGCCTGCTCCGACGGGACGTCCTCGTACTCGGGCAGCGGCTGCCCGGCGGCGTCGGCGTCCCGCCGCGCCTTCACGCTGTACGTCACCCGGCGGCGGAACGGGGTCCGGCGGCGCACGGTGCCGTCCTCGTCGACGCGCGGCTCGCCCGTCTCGGGGTCGCGGACGACCACCTGCACCTGCTGCAGCCGGGCGAAGCTCCGCGCGCGGACCCGCTCCTTCTCCTCCTCCGGGGCGTCCGAGGGCCAGCCGACGAGCTCGAACAGGTCGGCCTCGTTGACCACGGGCGGGACCTCGGGGATCTCCGGCTGGGTCAGCGCGGCGGCCGTGACCTCGCCCAGCGCCTCGACGTCGAGCGCCCCGCGGGAGCCGATGTGCTCGACGCGGCCGCGGACCTGCGCCGGGCAGGTGCGGGCGTTGGGGCAGCGCAGGTCGACGTCGCCCTCCCGCATCGGGCGCAGCGGCGTCCCGCACTCGGGGCACGCGGTCGGCATGACCCAGTCGGTGCGCGGGTAGCCGTCGTCCGCGAGCGCCGTCACGGGCCCGACGATCTCGGGGATGACGTCGCCCGCCTTGCGCAGCACCACCATGTCGCCCGGGCGCACGCCCTTGAGCGCGACGACGTCCTTGTTGTGCAGGGTCGCCATCGCGACCGTCGACCCCGAGACCTTGACCGGCTCCATCACCGCGTACGGGGTCACCCGGCCGGTGCGGCCGACGTTCACCTCGATCGCGAGCAGCCGGGTGTTCACCTCCTCCGGCGGGTACTTGTAGGCGATCGCCCAGCGGGGCGCCCGGCTGGTGGCGCCGAGCCGGCGCTGCAGCGCGAGGTCGTCCACCTTGATGACGACGCCGTCGATCTCGTGCTCGTAGGAGTGCCGGTGGTCGCCGATCTCCGCGATCCGGGCGGTGACGTCGGCGAGCGCCGGGACCACCCGGTAGTGCGGCGACGTCGGCACGCCCCAGCCCGCCAGCAGCTCGTACACCTGGGACTGCCGCTCCAGCGCGACGGCGCCCGGCCCCCACCGCAGCGCCCCGATCCCGTGGGCGTACATGCCCAGCGGGCGGCCGGCGGTGACGCGGGGGTCCTTCTGCCGCAGCGAGCCGGCCGCGGCGTTGCGCGGGTTCGCGAACGGGGCCTTGCCCGCCGCGACCTGCGACTCGTTCAGCCGCTCGAAGGCCTCGACCGGGAGGAACACCTCGCCGCGCACCTCGATCTGCTCCGGGTGCGTCGCCGGGTCCCCCGCGAGCACGTCCGGGATGCTCGCGATCGTGCGGACGTTCAGCGTGACGTCCTCGCCCGTGCGGCCGTCGCCGCGGGTGGCGGCGCGGACCAGCCGCGCCGGGCCGTCGCCGGTGCGCTCGTACAGCAGCGCGATCGCCAGGCCGTCGATCTTCAGCTCGGTGAGGTAGCCGACGTCCGCGCCCGCGGGCAGCTCCAGGTCGCGGTGCACCCGCTCGGCCCAGGCGGCGACGTCCTCGGCGGAGAACGCGTTGTCGAGCGACAGCATCCGCTCGACGTGGTCGACCGCGCGGAACTCGGTGGAGAACGTGCCGCCGACGTTCTGCGTGGGCGACTCCGGCGTGCGCAGGCCGAACTCCGGGTAGGAGTCCTCGAGCGCCTCCAGCCGGCGCAGCGTCACGTCGTACTCGGCGTCGCTGGCGGCCGGCTCGTCCCGCACGTAGTAGGCGAACTGGAGCTCCCGGACGCGGTCCGCGAGCTCGGTCCACCGTGCGCGCGCGGCGGCCTCGTCCAGGCCGGCGTCCTCGGGGTTCGTCGTCTCGGGTCGTGTCGCGTCCACGGGCACATCATGCCGCGCGCCCCCGACACGGCACCTGCGCAGCCCACGGCCGCCCCGTCCCGCGGCCGGGCTCCCGCCGCGGGCCCGGGATCGCTAGGGTGCTACTCATCAGTCTGTAGACAGAGAAGTAGCACGACCCCGACCGTGGGCCCGTGATCGGTGAGCTGCAGGTGACGGTGGGGCGGCGCGTGCGCCGTCTCCGGATCGAGCGCGGGATCAGCCAGGAGGCGCTCGCGCGCGACGTGGAGATGCACCGCACCTACCTGGGCGGCGTCGAGCGCGGGGAGCGCAACCTGACGCTGCGCTCCGTCGAGCGCCTGGCGGAGCGCCTCGGCGTGCCCGTCCGGGAGCTGATCGGCGACGCCCCGGAGGGCTGACCCGGGCGGTCTGTGGACGACGGAGCCCCCGTGTCGGTGGTCGTGCCCATCGTAGGAAGGGACGAGGGGCGCGGCCGCGCAGGAGCCCCTCGGCAGGCCGACCGAGGAGGACCCGTGACCGCCGAGCACGACCGACCGACCTGGCAGGTGGAGCCCTGCCCCGACTGGTGCGTGGTGCTGCACGCGCAGGACGACGACGTGCGGGACCGCGCGCACGTCAGCAGCTCGATGTCCGTGGCGTCGCGCCAGCTCCTGGGCGGGCCGGGCGCCGCGGTCTCGCCGTTCGCCGAGCGCGAGCCGAGCGCCGCCCCCGGCACGCCCGACGCGCTGGACCGCACCGCCGCGGCGGAGCTCGCCGTCTGCGTGCACCGGCGCGACGGCGCGCGCACCACGTGGGTGTACGTGGGCGACGGGGCGGTGCAGCACCTGGAGCTCAGCGCCGAGTCGTGGTACCGGCTGATGCCGGCGCTCGACCGGGTGCTGGACCTGGCGCGCGCCTGACCGGGCCGGCGCGGGGGCGGGCCGCTCCCCCGCGCGGGTCCGGTGCCGTGGTCAGGACGGGCCGCGCCCCTCGCCCGCCGGCGCGTCGGCCCCGACCGGCGCCAGGAGGTCGACCGGGTGCACGCCCAGGCTGGCGGCGAGGCGCTCGAGCGAGCGCAGCGACAGGTTCCGCTCGCCGCGCTCCACCGAGCCCACGTACGTGCGGTGGTGCCCGATCCGTTCCGCCAGGTCCTCCTGGCTGAGGTCACCCGCCGTGCGGATGCGCCGGATGTTCCGTCCCACGGTGCGCTGCAGCTCTCCGTCCACACCGCGAGCGTCCCGACGCGCCCCTGCCGGGTCTACACACTGATGAGTAGCACCGCGGTGGTCACGCGGGTGCGAGTTCGGCGCCCAGGCCCGCGCGGACCGCTCAGGCGAGCGGCGTGCCCTCCGCCGGCCGCCGCCGGGCCCGCCACGCGCCCACCGCACCGCCCGCGACCAGCAGCACGCCGACCCCGACCGCCGCGACGGCCGCGCCCGCGAGCGCCGCGGGGCGCTCCGCGAGGACGGTCTCGGTCGCGCGTCCGTCGACGGTCCACGTGCACACCGCCCGGGGCGGGAGCAGCGTCGAGGACACCGCGGCCCCCTCGTCCCCGCTGGTCGCGGCCGCCACGCACGGGCCGTCGCCGCCGATCCCCGAGCGCAGCGTCGACGTCACCAGCCCGACCCAGACGACCAGCAGCACGACCAGCCCGGCCACCGCGAGCCCGGCCCCGGCGGCGAGCACCGCCGCGTGCCGCCGCCCGAGCCACGGGCGCCGCCGGACGGGCGCCCCGGCGGCGCCGCCGCCCGGCACGCCCGCGCCGCCGCCCGGCACGCCCGCACGACCCCCACCCGGCGCCCCCGCGCCGCCCGTGCTCACGACTCCGCCCGCTCGGCCACGACCGCCGCCGCCCGCGCCACGGTCGCGAGCGTCGCCCGCGCCGCGGCCGGGTCGACCCGCGTGCCGGCCGCGCCGCCGGGCACGGCCGGCCCCGCGGGCGCGAGCAGCGCCACGTCGCGCAGCCCCGCGCGGGACAGCCCGACCCGCTCCCAGCCGCGGAGCACCGCGTCCGCGACCCCGCGCACGTCCGGCCCGGCGCACTGCGACGTCTCCGGCTGCGGCACCGACGCCCACAGCGCGAGGCCGCCCTCGACGGCCTCGGCGACCGCCTCCCACCGGCGCTCGTCGAGCCCGGCCACCTCCAGCCCGACCGCGTCCGCGCCGGCGCCGCGCGCGGCCCCGAGGGCCGCCGCACCCGCGCCCACGTGCAGCACGACGCGCTCCGCGCCGGCCGCCCGCACCCCGGCCACGACCGTCCCGATCCGCTCCGACGCGACCGGCGCGGCGACGGACCGCAGCCGGGCGTACCCGGAGAACGACGGCAGCACGCCGGCGACGACCTGCGCGAGCAGCGGCTCGTGCAGCAGCACCGTCGGCCGCGCGCCCGGCACGGCCCGGCGGATCGCGTCGAGGTGCTCGGCGACGCCCGCGGCCAGCGACTCCGCCAGCTCCGCGACCGCGCCCGGGTCGGCGACGGCACGGTCGCCCCGCGCCAGGTACACGCTCGCGGCGAGCGTCAGCGGGCCGGCGACCGGCACCACGAGCGGCCCGTCCCAGCCGTGCGCGGCGACGGCGAGCGCGTCCAGGTCCTCGCGGCGCAGCGCGGCCAGCCGGGTGGCGTCGCCGCCGGGCCGGTCGGCGAGCCGCCAGCCGTGCGGGCCGAGCTCGGCCGGCAGCTCGACCAGCAGGCCGAGCGCCTGCGCGGCGAGCGACCCGAACACCCCCCGTTCCGGGAGGCGCACCGTCCACGGCAGCCCGTCGACGCCGGACGGCGCGGCCGCGACGTCGCCGAGCACGGTGGTCTGGGCCTCGAGCGGCTCCGAGCCCGGCCAGGGCCCGGTCCCGCCGACCGCCGTCACGCGGTCGCCCCGGTGCCGGCACCCGCGCCGGCGCCCGCACCCGCACCCGCACCCGCACCCGCGACCGTCCGCTCGACCGTCCCCTGTCCCAGCACCACGTCCCCGTCCGTCCCGCCGTACAGCACCGCCGACTGACCCGCCGCGACCCCGCGCAGCGTCCCGTCGACCCGGATCTCGATCCCGCCCGCCGCCGTGGCCCGCGCGCGCACCGGCACGGCGGCGCCGTGCGCCCGCACCTGGAGCAGGCACGCGGTCCAGTCCGGCGGCGCGGCGCCGAACCACACGGCGTCCCGCGCCTCGATCGCCCCGACGCCGAGCTGCTCGGCGCCGCCGACCACGACCCGGTTGCTCACGGGCTCGATCGCCAGCACGTACCGCGGCTTCCCGTCGGCCGCCGGGCGGCCCAGCTGCAGGCCCTTGCGCTGCCCGACGGTGAACCCGTAGGCGCCGTCGTGCGTGCCGAGCACCGTGCCGTCGGCGTCGACCACCTCGCCCGGGCGCGAGCCCAGCCGGTCGCGCAGGAACCCGCGGGTGTCGCCGTCGGCGACGAAGCAGATGTCGTACGAGTCGGGCTTGGCGGACACGCCGAGGCCGCGGGCCGCCGCCTCGGCGCGCACCTCGTCCTTCGACGCGACGTCGCCGAGCGGGAAGATCGCCCGCGCCAGCCGCTCCGGGCCCATGACCGCCAGCACGTACGACTGGTCCTTCGCCAGGTCGCGCGCGCGGCGCAGCACCGGTGCGCCGTCCGGCCCCGCCGCGGCCGAGGCGTAGTGCCCCGTCGCCACGGCGTCGAAGCCGAGCGCCAGCGCCTTGTCGAGCAGCGCGTCGAACTTGATGTGCTCGTTGCACCGCACGCACGGGTTGGGCGTGCGCCCCGCCTCGTACTCGGACAGGAAGTCGGCGACGACCGTGTCCTCGAACCGCTCGGACAGGTCCCACACGTAGTACGGGATGCCGAGCACGTCCGCGGCGCGCCGGGCGTCGCCGGCGTCCTCGATCGAGCAGCAGCCGCGCGAGCCGGTGCGCATCTGGGCGCGGTTCCGGGACAGGGCCATGTGCACGCCGACGACGTCGTGGCCGGCGTCGACCGCGCGCGCGGCCGCGACCGCCGAGTCGACGCCGCCGGACAGCGCGGCGAGCACCCGCATCAGCGCACCCCCGCCGTCGACCGGGCACCGCCCGCGAGCCCCGCGGACCGCGCGCGGTCCACCACGCCCGGCAGCGCCGCGAGCAGCGCGGCGACGTCCTCCCGCGTCGACGGCCAGCCGAGCGAGAACCGCAGCGCGCCCCGCGCGTCCGCCTCGTCCAGGCCCATCGCGAGCAGCACGTGGCTCGGCTGCGGCACGCCCGCCTGGCACGCCGACCCGGTGGAGCACTCGACGCCCGCCGAGTCGAGCAGGTACAGCAGCGAGTCGCCCTCGCAGCCGGGGAACGTGAAGTGCGCGTTGGCCGGCAGCCGGTCCGCCGCGTCGGCGGGCCCGCGGAGCACCGCGTCGGGCACGGCGGCCCGCACGCCCGCGACCAGCGCGTCCCGGAGGTCCGCGAGCCGCGCCGCCGTCGCCTCGCGCCCGCGCACGGCCGCGTCGACCGCCACCGCGAACGCCGCGATCGCCGGCACGTCGAGCGAGCCCGAGCGCACCCCGCGCTCCTGGCCCCCGCCGTGCAGCACCGGCACCAGGTCGAGCTCCCGCCGCGCCAGCAGCGCGCCGACGCCGACCGGGCCGCCGAGCTTGTGGCCCGTGACGGTCATCGCGTCCAGGCCGGACGCGGCGAAGTCGACCGGCACCTGCCCGACCGCCTGCACCGCGTCGGCGTGCACCGGGACGCCGTGGGCGTGCGCGAGCGCGACGACCTCGGCGACCGGCTGCAGCGTGCCGACCTCGTTGTTCGCCCACATGACCGACACCAGGGCGGTCTCGCCGGCGTGCGCGGCGAGCTCGTCGCGCAGGGCGTCGAGCCGCAGCCGCCCCTCGTCGTCGACGGGCAGCAGCACGATCTCCGCGCCCGCGTGCTCGGCCAGCCAGAACGCCGGGTCCAGCACCGCGTGGTGCTCCACGGCCGACACCAGGACGCGGCGCCGGGCCGGGTCCTGGGCGGTGCGGGCCCAGAACAGGCCCTTCACCGCGAGGTTGTCGGCCTCGGTGCCCCCGCCGGTCAGCAGCACCTCGCTGGGCCGCGCGCCGAGCGCCGCGGCCAGCGTCTCGCGGGCCTCCTCGACGGCGCGCCGAGCGGCCCGGCCCGCGGTGTGCAGGGACGACGGGTTGCCGGTGCGGGACAGGTGCTCGACCAGGACGGCGGCCGCCTCCGGGAGCACGCGCGTCGTGGCGGCGTGGTCCAGATACGCGCTCACCCGCACGAGTCTACGAATCGTTCTGTCAGGATGTGGCGCGTGAGTGCCGACGACGCGACGACGCCTCCGCTGGCCTTCAGCGGGCAACGGCTGGACTGGCGGGACCTCCCGCGGTCCGTCCGCACCCGGATCTCCGAGCTCGCCGGCGCCCAGGTGAGCGCCGAGACCAGCGCGACCACCGGGTTCAGCCCGGGGTTCGCCGCGGTGCTCGAGCTGGCCGACGGCCGCGGCGTGTTCGTCAAGGCGGTGTCGCCCGAGCAGAACCCCGAGTCCCCCGAGCTCGCCCGCGCCGAGGTGCGCGCCGCCGCGGCGCTGCCGCCCCAGGTGCCGGCGCCCGCCCTGCTGTGGTCCGACGACGACGGCGACTGGGTGCTGCTGGGCTTCGAGGTGGCGCAGGGCCGGCCGCCGCTGCTGCCCTGGCGCGCCGACGAGCTCGCCCTCGTGCTCGCGGCGCTCGACACCCTCGCCGAGGCGGAGCCGCTGCCCGGCCACGCGCTGCGCCCGTGCGCCGAGACGCTGGCGGGCGACTTCACCGGCTGGCGGACCATCGCGGGCCGGCCCGGCGCCGACCTCGACGCGCTGGCCGCCCGGACCGGCGAGGCCGGCGCCTGGGTGCTCGGGCACCTCGACGCGCTGGTGTCCTGGGAGGACGACGCGCTCGACGCGGTCGCGGGCAGCGCGCTGGTGCACGGCGACCTGCGCGCGGACAACGTGATGGTCGACCACGACCACGAGGGCGGCCGGGTCGCGCTGATCGACTGGCCGCACGCCGGCGTCGGCGCGCCGTGGCTGGACCTCGCGTTCATGCTGCCGAGCGTGGCCATGCAGGGCGGCGGCGAGCCGCAGGACCTGTTCTGGGACCGGCCGGCGTCGAAGGGCGTCGAGCCGGAGCGGCTGCGCGCCGCGGTGGCCGGGCTGGCGGGCTACTTCGTGCACGGCGCGCTGCAGCCCGCGCCCGTCGGCATCCCGAACCTGCGCCGGTTCCAGGGCGCCCAGGGCCGGCACGCCGTGGAGTGGCTGCGCGCCCTGGCCTGAGCCACCGGGCCGGCCCGGGCGACGGCGCCCGGGCGGCCCGGCGCGTCAGCCCTGCCGCAGGCGGCGCAGCTCCTCCGTGAGCTGCGGGAGCACCGTGAACAGGTCCCCGACGACCCCGTAGTCCGCGATCTCGAAGATCGGCGCCTCCGGGTCGGGGTTGACCGCCACGATCGTCCCGGACGCCTGCATGCCGCCGCGGTGGTGCACCGCCCCGGACACGCCCGCGCCGATGTACAGCCGCGGCGACACGGTCACGCCGGTCTGGCCGATCTGGGTCTCGTGCCCGATCCAGCCCTCGTCGGTGGCGACCCGCGTCGAGCCCACGGCGCCGCCGACCGCGTCCGCGAGCGCCTCGATCGGCGCGAAGTCGCCCTCGGTCCCCCGGCCGCCCACGACGACCACGTCGGCCGACGACAGGTCCGGCCGGTCCGACGGCGCCGCGGGGGTGCGCCGCACCAGCGCCGCGCGGGTGGCCCGCTCGGAGACCGCGAGCGCGCGGGTGCGCAGCTCCGGCGCGAGCGGCGCGGGCTCCTCGACGTGCCGGGACACCACGGCGCCGGCCTTGAGCAGCACGACCGCCAGGTCGGTGCGCACGGCGCACCGGGTGGTCCAGGTGCCGGCGAGCACCGTCTTCGACGCGACGACCCGGCCCTCGGCGTCCCGCTCGACCGCGGCCGCGTCGGTGACGACGCCCGCGCCGGTCGCGACGGCCAGCCGGGCGGCGGCCTCCTTGTTCTCGAACGTCGACAGCGCGAGCAGCACCGTGGCGCCGGTCTCCCGCACCGCGTCGGCCAGCACCTCCGCGAGCACGGGGGTCAGCCGCGCGTCGACGGCGCCGGTCGACACCTGGTGCACGACGGCCACGCCGTGCCGGCCCAGGACGGGCAGCGCGGGGTCGACCGGCTCGTCCCCGACCCACAGGCCGTGCACCTCGCCGCCGTCGGCGAGGTCGCGGGCGGCCGTGGCCAGCTCCAGCACGCTGCCGCGCAGGGCGCCGGTCTCGGCGTGGTCGAGCAGGACGAGGACGGTGGCCATCAGAGGACCTCTCCGGTCGCGGGGGTGGTGCGGACCAGGTCGCGCTCCAGCAGCCACGCGGCGAGCCGCGCGCCCGCCTGGCCGTCGTCGGTGACCAGCACCCGGTCGGTGCGCGGCGGCCGGGGCGCGGCCTCGAGCACCTCGGTGCGGGCGCCCGCGGCGCCGACGGTGGCCGGGTCGACGCCCAGGTCCGCCAGCGTCAGGGTCTCGACCGGCTTCTTGCGGGCGGCCATGATCCCCTGGAAGTTCGGGTAGCGCGGCTCGTTGGCGCGGTCGGTGACGGACACCAGCGCCGGCAGCGGCGCGGTGAGCTCCTCGACGGCGTGGTCCAGGTCCCGGCGCACCGTGACGGCGCCGTCGGCCAGCGTGACCTCGGCGGCGAGCGTGAGCTGCGGCAGGTCGAGCGTCGCGGCGAGGGCCGCGGGCAGCAGCGACGTGAGCCCGTCGAGCCCGGCCATGCCGGTGACGACCAGGTCGACCGGCGCCTGCTCCCCCAGCCGGCGCAGCACGGCGGCGAGCACGGCCGCGGTGCCGAACACGTCGGACCCGGCGACGGCGTCGTCCAGCACGTGCACGGCCGCGTCGGCGCCGAGCTGCAGGCCGCGGCGGACCGCGTCCTCGGCGTCGTCCGGGCCGACCGTCACGACGACCACCTCGGCCTCGTCGCCGGCGTCCCGCGCCTGCTCGGCCAGCACCACGGCGGCCTCGACGGCGTTCTCGTCGAGCTCGTTGATGGTGCCGTCGCCGCCGTCGCGGACGAGGCGCCCGTCGGGCCCCAGCGACCGCTCGGACTGGATGTCGGGCACGTGCTTCACGCACACCACGATTCTCACCCCGGGAACGTTACCCGCCCGGCGGGACGGGCTGCACGGGACCCGCGTCCCCGCACCCGCCGGGACGCCGTCGCCCACCCGCGCGACCCGCCCCGGGCACCGGACCCGCAGGTCGGGGCCCCGCGCAGCCCTCCGTCCGGGCCACAATGGGGCGCGTGACCCCCGCCGCCCCGCACCCCGGCCCGCCGCCCCGCCTCGGGGTGCACGCGACGGACGACGGCGTCGAGGTCGGCGTGCTCGCGCCGCACGCGGACGCGGTCGACCTCTGCCTGCTCGACCCCGACCCCGCCGCCCCGACCGGCTGGGCCGAGCGCCGCGTCCGGCTCGACGGCCCGGACCTCGGCGTCTTCACCGCGCGCGTGCCCGGCGTCCGGCCCGGCCAGCGGTACGGCCTGCGCGCCCACGGCCCCTGGGACCCCGGCGCCGGCCTGCGGTACAACCCCGCCAAGCTGCTGGTCGACTCCTACGCCCGCGGCCTGGTCGGCGAGGTGGACCACGGCCCGGCGACCTACGGCCACGTGGTCGACGACGCGCTGCGGGGCGACCCGGCCGGCGAGCCCGACCCGCGCGACTCGGTGGCGCACGTGCCGCACGCCGTCGTCCTGGACCGCCGGCCCGGGCGCCGGGGGGCGGGTGACGCGGTCGACCCCGCCGCCAACCGCCCGCACACCCCGTGGACCGACACCGTCCTCTACGAGGCGCACGTGAAGGGCCTCACCGTCCGGCACCCCGACCTGCCGCCGCACCTGCGCGGCACCTACGCCGGGCTGGGCCACCCCGCCGTCGTCGACCACCTGCGCGCGCTCGGCGTCACCGCGCTGGAGCTGCTGCCGGTGCACGCGTTCTCCTCGGAGCCGCACCTCGTGCAGCGCGGCCTCACGAACTACTGGGGCTACAGCACGCTGGGCTTCTTCGCCCCGCACGCGCCCTACGCGACGGCCGCCGCGCGGGCCGCCGGACCCGCCGCCGTGCTCGACGAGCTGCGCACCGCCGTGCACGCGCTGCACGAGGCGGGCATCGAGGTGCTGCTCGACGTCGTGTACAACCACACCTGCGAGGGCGGCCTGCCCGGCCAGCACCTGTCTTGGCGCGGCCTCGACTCCGCGGTCTACTACCTGCACGACGGCGCACACCCGGCGGCGCTCGCGGACGTCACCGGCACGGGCAACACCCTGGACTTCCGGCGGCCGGAGGTGGTCCGGCTCGCGCTCGACTCGCTGCGGTACTGGGCGCAGGAGGTCGGCGTCGACGGCTTCCGGTTCGACCTGGCGGTCACGCTCGGGCGCGGGCACGCCGGCTTCGACCCCGACCACCCGTTCCTGGTCGCCGCCGCCACCGACCCGGCCCTGCACGGCCTCAAGCTGGTCGCCGAGCCGTGGGACGTCGGGCCCGGCGGCTGGCGGACCGGGCAGTTCCCGCCGCCGTTCGCCGAGTGGAACGACAAGTTCCGCAACTCCGTGCGGTCGTTCTGGCTCGCGGACCCGGCCCGCGCCGCGCACGGCCTGCCCGAGCACCGGGTCCGGGACCTCGCGACCCGGCTGGCCGGCTCGGTCGACCTGTTCGGCCACTCCGACCCGCCGCTGGTGCGCGGCCCGCGCGCGTCGGTCAACTACGTCACCGCGCACGACGGGTTCACGCTCGCCGACCTGGTGGCCTATGACCACAAGCACAACGAGGCCAACGGCGAGCAGAACCGCGACGGCTCGGACGACAACCGGTCCTGGAACCACGGCGTCGAGGGGCACGTCGCCGCCGACTCGGTGGCCGCCGACATCGTGCCCCTGCGCCGCCGGTCGATCCGGAACCTGCTCGCGACGCTGCTGCTGTCCGCGGGAACGCCGATGCTCACCGCCGGCGACGAGCTCGGCCGCACCCAGCGCGGCAACAACAACGCGTACTGCCAGGACTCGCCGCTGTCCTGGGTGTCCTGGGACCTCGCCCCGTGGCGGCGCGACCTGCTCGCCACCGCGCGGCACCTCACCGCCCTGCGGCGGGCGCACCCGGCGCTGCGCGGCGCGCGGTTCTTCACCGGCCGCGCCGGGCCGGACGGCCGGCCGGACCTCGCCTGGTTCGACCCGGCGGGGGCCGTGTTCACCCACGAGCGGTGGCACGACGCCGACCTGCGGACGCTGCAGATGCTCCGCGCCGCCGACGGCGACGCCGTGCTGCTCGTGGTGAACGGCTCGCTGGACCCGGTCGACGTCGTGCTCGCCCCCCTGGCGCCGGACGGCGAGACCACGTGGGAGCTCGCGTGGGACTCCACCTGGGAGCACCCGGGCGAGGTCAGCGCGGCCGCCCTGAACGGCGGCCTGCACCAGGACGCGGGCACCCGCGCCGCCCTGGAGCCCCTGAGCCTGCGAGTGTACGTGGCCTGACGCTCCGCCCCCCGACGCCGAGATAGGGCCTCCGCTCCGAGATAGGACCGTCGGAGGTCCTATCTCGCGCGGGAGGCCCTATCTCGGCGCAGGGTTCGCGCGCGCCGGGGTCAGCCCGCGTTCGCCACCAGGCCGACCTCGGCGACCGAGGCCAGGCCGTCGTGCCGCGGCACGACGCGGACCGAGTACCCGAACGGGCCGGACGCGTCGAGCACCAGGTCGCCGGCGAACCCGTACCGGCCGCCCTCGTAGGTGTCCGCGAGCGCCAGCGGGTCGACCGCGAAGCCGTGCAGCTCGTCGGACTCGGTGACCTTGCCGTGCACCACCTGCACCTCGACGTCCTCGGGCTTGAGGTCGCCGAGCGCCACGTACGCGCGCACGTGCAGCTGGTCGCCGACCTGCGGCACCTCGCCGACGCCGCCGGACTCGACGTGGTCGACCCGCACGTGCTGCCAGCCGGACCGCACGCGGCCCTTCCAGGCGGCGAGCTCGCGCGCGCCGGCGAAGCCCGAGTCGCCCGCGAGTGCCCGGCCCGCGACCGCCGCCGGCGCGTACAGCCGCTCGACGTAGTCGGCGACCATGCGGGTGGCCTGCACCTTGGGGCCGAGGGTGGCCAGCGTGTGCCGGACCATCTCGAGCCACCGGCCGGGCAGCCCGCGCTCGTCGCGGTCGTAGAACCGCGGCGCCACCTGGTGCTCGATCAGCTCGTACAGCGCGGCGGCCTCGAGGTCGTCGCGCCGGTCGGGGTCCTCGACGCCGTCGGCCGTCGGGATGGCCCAGCCGTTCTCGCCGTCGAACCACTCGTCCCACCACCCGTCGAGGATGGACAGGTTGAGCCCGCCGTTGAGCGCCGCCTTCATGCCGGACGTGCCGCAGGCCTCGAGCGGGCGCAGCGGGTTGTTCAGCCAGACGTCGCAGCCCGGGTACAGCGTCTGCGCCATCGCGATGTCGTAGTTCGGCAGGAACACGATGCGGTGCCGCACCCCGGCGTCGTCGGCGAACCGGACGAGCTGCTGGATGAGCCGCTTGCCCTGGTCGTCGGCGGGGTGCGACTTGCCGGCGATGACCAGCTGCACCGGCCGCTCGGGGTGGGTGAGCAGGGCGCGCAGCCGCTCGGGGTCGCGCAGCATGAGGGTGAGCCGCTTGTAGGTCGGCACCCGGCGCGCGAACCCGATCGTCAGCACGTCGGGCGACAGCACGTCGTCGACCCAGCCGAGCTCGGCCGGGCTGGCGCCGCGCTGGGCCCAGGAGTGCCGCACCCGGCGGCGGGCGTCCGCGACGAGCTGCGCGCGCAGCGTCCGGCGCAGGCCCCACAGCTCCTCGTCCGTGATCGCGTCCGGCCGCAGCCAGCCGACGCCCGCCGCGATCTCCTCCCCCGACAGCCGCTCGGCCGCGAGGTCGGACAGCCGCCGGTCGACCCAGGTCGGCGCGTGCACGCCGTTGGTGACCGAGGTGATCGGCACCTCGACGTCGTCGAAGCCCGGCCACAGGCCGTTGAACATGCCGCGCGACACCTCGCCGTGCAGCACCGAGACGCCGTTGGCGCGGCCGCCGAGCCGCAGGCCCATGACGGCCATGTTGAACACCGTCGGGTCGCCGCCCGGGTAGTCCTCGGCGCCGAGCGCGAGCACCCGCTCGACCGGCACGCCCGCCGCGGCGTTCGGCCCGCCGAAGTACTGCTGCACCAGCCCGGCCTCGAACCGGTCGATGCCGGCCGGCACCGGGGTGTGCGTGGTGAACACCGTGGCCGCGCGGACGGCCTCCAGCGCCTCGTCGAAGCCGAGGCCCGCGCCGGTGACCAGCTCGCGGATCCGCTCGACGCCGAGGAACCCGGCGTGGCCCTCGTTGGTGTGGTAGACCTCCGGCTCCGGCGCGCCGGTCAGCCGGGACCACACGCGCAGCGCGCGCACGCCGCCGACGCCGAGCAGCAGCTCCTGCTGCAGCCGGTGCTCGCCGCCGCCGCCGTACAGCCGGTCGGTGACCTTGCGGGCGGCCTCGTCGTTCTCCGGCACGTCGGAGTCGAGCAGCAGCAGCGGGACCCGGCCGACCGTCGCGGTCCACACGTGCGCGTGCAGCGTGCGGTCGCCGGGCAGCGCGATGGACACGACCGCGGGGGTGCCGTCCTGCTCGCGCACCAGGGTCAGGGGCATGCCGTCCGGGTCGAGCAGCGGGTAGGTCTCCTGCTGCCAGCCGTCCCGGGTGAGCGACTGCTTGAAGTAGCCGGCGCCGTACAGCAGCCCGACGCCGATCACCGGCACGCCCAGGTCGGACGCGCTCTTCAGGTGGTCGCCGGCGAGGATGCCGAGGCCGCCGGAGTACTGCGGCAGCACCGCGGTGATGCCGAACTCCGGGGAGAAGTAGCCGATCGCGGCCGGCAGCGACGGGTCGGACGCCTGCCGGTGCTGGTACCAGCGCGGCGCCTCCAGGTACTCGTGCAGGTCGGCCGTCGCGGCGCGCACCGCGGCCACGACGTCGGGGTCGGCGGCCAGCTCGGCCAGCCGCTCGGGGCGCAGCGCGCCGAGCAGCGCGACCGGGTCGCCGTGCACCGCGTCCCAGAGCGCGGGGTCGATGCGGGCGAACAGGTCGCGGGTCGGCGCGTGCCAGGACCAGCGCAGGTTGTGGGCGAGCTCGTCCAGGTCGGCGAGCTCGGCGGGGAGCGAGGTGCGGACGGTGAATCGGCGGATGGCTCTCACCCGACCGAGCCTAGGCACTCGGGGGCCACCCGGAACAGCACCTCGGTCCCACCTTCTTCCCCCACCACCCAGGAGGTCGGCCGTCCGGATGGCTGGGCCCGGCACCAGTGGATAGGTTCGGTCCCGTGACGTCGACACCCTCGCCGCGCCAGCCCGCGCCGCGTCGTGCCCGCCCCCGCTCGACCGCCGCCGCGGCCCCGACGACGACTCCCCCACCGCCCCCGGCGCCCGCGCACGCGCCCATCGGCCGGATCCCGGTCGTGGACGTGTCGCCCGTCGCCGAGGCCGGCCGCTGGCCCGCCAAGGCCACGGTGGGCGAGGCCGTCCCCGTCCGGGCGACCGTGTTCCGCGAGGGCCACGACGCCTGCGCGGCCACCGCGGTGCTCGTCGGGCCGGACGGCACCGACCGCGCCCGCGCGACGATGGTGGACATCGCCCCCGGCCTCGACCGGTACGAGGCGCATCTCGTGCCCGACGAGGCCGGCGCCTGGGGGTTCCGCGTCGAGGGCTGGTCCGACCCGTTCGGCACCTGGGCGCACGACGCGCCGCTCAAGGTGGGCGCGGGCGTGGACGTCGAGCTGGTGCTCGAGGAGGGCGCCCGGCTGCTCACCCGCGCCGCGGATCGCACCGCCGACGACGCCGGCGCCGCGATCCCCGAGGCCGACGCCCGGGTGCTGCGCGACGCCGCCACCGCGCTGCGCGACGACTCCCGCCCGGCCGAGGCCCGGCTCGCCGCCGGCCTGTCCGCGGAGGTGCGCGCCGCGCTCGCCGCCCACCCGGTGCGCGAGCTGGTCAGCCCGTCGCCCACCTACCCGCTGGTCGTCGACCGCCCGCTGGCCCTGGCCGGCGCCTGGTACGAGATCTTCCCGCGGTCGATCGGCGCCACCTACGACGACGCGACCGGCACCTGGACGACGGGCACGCTGCGCACCGCGGCCGAGGACCTGCCGCGGATCGCCGGCCTCGGGTTCGACGTGGTCTACCTGACGCCGATCCACCCGATCGGCACCACGCACCGCAAGGGCCGGAACAACACGCTCGACGCGAAGCCGGGCGACCCGGGCTCGCCGTACGCGATCGGCTCCCCGGACGGCGGGCACGACGCGATCGACCCGACCCTCGGCACCTTCGAGGACTTCGACGCCTTCGTGGCCGCGGCCCGGGAGCAGGGCCTGGAGGTCGCGCTCGACCTCGCGCTGCAGTGCTCCCCCGACCACCCGTGGGTGGCGGAGCACCCGGAGTGGTTCACCACCCGGCTCGACGGGACGATCGCCTACGCGGAAAACCCGCCGAAGAAGTACCAGGACATCTACCCGCTGAACTTCGACAACGACCCCGAGGGCATCGCGCGGGAGATCCGCCGCGTCCTGCAGGTCTGGATCGACCACGGCGTCACCGCGTTCCGCGTCGACAACCCGCACACCAAGCCGCTGTCGTTCTGGCAGTGGCTGCTGGCGGACGTCCGCGCCGCGCACCCCGACGTGGTGTTCCTGTCCGAGGCGTTCACCCGCCCCGCGATGATGCTCAACCTGGCCCGGGTCGGCTTCCACCAGTCGTACACGTACTTCACCTGGCGGAACACCAAGGAGGAGGTCGCCGAGTACCTCGCCGAGGTGTCCGGCGAGCAGGGCTCGTGGATGCGCCCGTCGTTCTGGCCGACCACCCACGACATCCTCACGCCGTACATGCAGACCGGCGGCACCGCGGGCTTCGCGGTGCGCGCGGTGCTCGCGGCGCTCGGCTCGCCGACCTGGGGCATCTACTCCGGCTACGAGCTGGTCGAGGACGTCCCGCGGCCCGGCGTCGAGGAGCAGATCGACAACGAGAAGTACGAGTTCAAGCCCCGCGACTGGGCGGCCGCGGAGCCGCTCGGCATCGCCCGGCTGCTGCGCTCGCTCAACGAGATCCGCCGGGCCCACCCGGCGCTGCGCCAGCTGCGCAACCTCACGGTGCACCCCACGTCGGACCCGTCGCTGGTCGCGTTCTCCCGGCACCTGCCGGCGCACCTGTCCCCGACCGGCGCGGACGACACGGTCCTGGTGGTGGTCAACCTCGACCCGCGGTCGGCGCACGACGGCGTGGTCGACCTCGACCTCGCGGCGCTGGGCCTCGACCCGGGCTCCCGGTTCGTCGCGCACGACGTGCTCTCCCAGGAGGTCTACGCCTGGGACGCCCACCCGTGGGTGCGCCTCGACCCGTACAGCCGGGTGGCGCACGTGATCCGGGTGGAGCGGGTGTGACCCCGGCGGGGGCGGCGGGCGGCACGCCGGTGCCGTCCGCGACGGGGGCCGTCCCGACGGTGACGGGCGCGGGCGGCCACGTGCCGCACGGCGCCGCGGCCGGGGGCGCGCCGGCCACCGGCGCCATCGCCACCACCGCGCTGCCCGCGCGCCGGCAGCCGCCGGTGCCGGGCGCCGAGCGCGGCGGGCTGAGCGACGACCCGGAGTGGTACCGCACCGCGGTGTTCTACGAGGTGATGATCCGGTCGTTCTCCGACTCGGACGGCTCCGGCTCGGGCGACCTGCGCGGGCTGACGGCCCGGCTCGACTACCTGCAGTGGCTCGGCGTCGACTGCCTGTGGCTGCCGCCGTTCTACCCGTCCCCGCTGCGCGACGGCGGGTACGACGTGTCGGACTACACGGCGGTCGCGCCGCAGTACGGCACGCTCGAGGACTTCACCGACCTGGTGGCCGCGGCGCACGAGCGCGGCATGCGGGTCGTCGTCGACCTGGTGATGAACCACTCCTCGGACCAGCACCCCTGGTTCCAGGCGTCCCGGTCCGACCCGGACGGCCCCTACGGCGACTTCTACGTGTGGTCCGACGACAACACGAAGTACCAGGACGCGCGGATCATCTTCGTCGACACCGAGACGTCCAACTGGACGTTCGACCCCGTCCGCCGGCAGTACTTCTGGCACCGGTTCTTCAGCCACCAGCCGGACCTCAACTTCGACAACCCGCGGGTGGTCGAGGCGATGTTCGACGTGGCGCGGTTCTGGCTGCGGGTCGGCGTCGACGGCTTCCGGCTGGACGCGGTCCCGTACCTGTTCGAGCGGGACGGGACCAACTGCGAGAACCTCCCGGAGACCCACCGGTTCCTCCGCGACCTGCGCGCGATGATCGACCGGGAGTTCCCGGGGCGGATCATGCTGGCCGAGGCCAACCAGTGGCCCGAGGACGTCGTGCACTACTTCGGCACCGAGGCCGAGCCCGAGTGCCACATGTGCTTCCACTTCCCGGTGATGCCGCGGATCTACTACTCCCTGCGCGACCAGCGGGCGACGTCGATCGTCGACATCCTCGCGGACACGCCGGCGATCCCGGGCGGCGGCCAGTGGAGCACCTTCCTGCGGAACCACGACGAGCTCACGCTCGAGATGGTGTCCACCGAGGAGCGCGCGTCGATGTACGGCTGGTACGCGCCGGACTCCCGGATGCGCGCCAACATCGGCATCCGGCGCCGGCTCGCGCCGCTGCTCGACGACTCCCGCAAGGAGATCGAGCTCGCGCACGCGCTGCTGCTGTCGCTCCCCGGGTCGCCCTGCCTCTACTACGGCGACGAGATCGGCATGGGCGACAACATCTGGCTCGCCGACCGCGACGCCGTGCGGACGCCGATGCAGTGGACGCCCGACCGGAACTCCGGCTTCTCGACGGCCGACCCCGGCAAGCTCTACCTGCCGGTGATCCAGTCGCTCGTGCACCACTACAACAACGTGAACGTCGAGGCGCAGCTCGCCCAGACGACGTCGCTGCTGCACTGGGTGCGCGGCATGCTCATGGTCCGCCGCCAGCACCCGGCGCTCGGCTCCGGGACGTTCGAGGTGGCGCCGGGGGACAACGACGCGGTGCTGTCGTTCCTGCGGCGCGGGGCGGGCGAGACCCTGCTGGTCGTCGCCAACCTCGCCTCCACGGCGCGGGCGACGACGCTGCGGCTGCCGCCGGAGCTGGCGGGCGCCGAGCTGCGGGACGTGTTCGGCGGGGCGCCGTTCCCGCCCGTCGGCGCCGACGGGACGGCCTCGTTCACCCTGGGGTCGCGCGACTTCTACTGGCTGGCGGTGACGACGGCATGACCGAGCGACGGGTGGCCCACGAGGACCGGGACGACGCGCTGGCGGCGCTGCTGGCGCCCTGGCTCCCGGGACGGCGCTGGTTCCCGATCAAGGGGGTCGACGCCCGGGTCACCGCGATCGGCGGCCTGACCCTCGCCGACCCGGAGGGCGCCGCGGACGTGCGGCTCCTGCTGCTGCGCGCCGAGGGCGGCGGCACCGGCGCCGTGCTCCAGGTGCCCGTGGTGCTCGGCGGCGACGTGGCCGACGGGGACGCCGCGCTGGTCGGGCGGCTGCCCGACGGCACGGCGGTGGTCGACGGCGCGGGCCGGCCCGAGTTCGAGCGGGCCTGGCTCGCCGCCGCGGACCGGCCCGACGGCGCGGCCCCGGCCGACGGCGACGCGCTGGGGTCCCTCGGCGCCCCGAAGGTGGTGCCGGGCGAGCAGTCCAACACCTCGGTGATCCTGCCCGGGGCGGGCCCGGACGGCAGCACCGCGATGCTCAAGGTGTTCCGCGGCCTCACCGAGGGCGACAACCCGGACGTCGACGTCCCGCGCGCGCTCGCCGAGGTCGGCTGGACGCACGTGCCGCGCCCGCTGGCCTGGCTCGGCGCGGAGTGGCCCGACGGCGACGGCACCGCGCACGGGCACCTCGGCGTGCTGAGCGCGTTCGTGCCGGGCGCGCACGACGGGTTCGAGCTGGCGTGCGACTTCGCGCGGCGCGGCGAGTCGTTCGGCGACCTGGCGGAGGACCTCGGGGAGGTCATCGGGCAGATGCACCGGGCGCTGGCGCGCGCGCTGCCGGACGACGTGCTGCCCGCGGACGGCCCGGGCCCGGGGGCCGCCGACGGGTCCACCGGCGGGCGGCACGCCGCCGACCCCGAGCCCGGCCTGTCCCCCGCCGCCGCCCGGGTCGCCGACGCGCTCGCCGCGCGGTTCGCCTGGGCCAGCGGGATCGTGCCGGAGCTCGAGGGGTTCGCGGACCCGATCGCGGCGCTCGCCGAGCGCACCCGCCTGCTCGCCGACGTGCCGCACCGGCAGCGCGTGCACGGCGACCTGCACCTCGGGCAGGTGCTCCGCGGCGACGAGACCTGGTACGTGCTCGACTTCGAGGGCGAGCCGCTGCTGCCCGTCGCCCAGCGCACCCGCCCCGACCTCGCGCTCCGCGACGCCGCGGGCATGCTGCGGTCGTTCGACTACGCGGCGGCCGTCGGCGGCGCGCCGGCGGCCTGGACCGAGGTGGCGCGCGCCGCGTTCCTCGCCGGCTACTCCGCCGAGAGCGGCGACCTCGACCCGGGCACCCGGGCGCACCTGCTGCGGGTCCTCGAGCTCGACAAGGCGCTGTACGAGGCGGTGTACGAGGCCCGGAACCGGCCCGACTGGCTGCCGATCCCGCTCGCGGGGGTGCAGCGCCTGATCGGCTGACGGGCGCGGCGCGGCGCGCGGGAGCCGGCGGGACGCTCCCGCCCGCGCCGGCCCGCCTGGCAGACTGCGCGGCGTGAGCCCCGCGACCCCCGCCGGCCTGCCCGGCGTGTCCGAGCCCGCGCCGACCCACGTCCTGCTGGTCGGCGACTCCGTGACCGACTGCGGCCGGCGCGCCGACCCCGAGGGCCTGGGCGACGGCTACGTCCGGCTGCTCGCCGAGGGACCGCTGCGCGGGTGCCGGGTCAGCAACCGCGGCGTCGGCGGCGACCGGGCGGTCGACCTGGCGGCGCGCTGGCGCGAGGACGTCCTGGCCGAGCGGCCCGACGTGCTGTCCGTCGCCGTCGGGATCAACGACACCTGGCGCCGCTACGACCGCGGCGCCACGACGCCCGCCGCGGCGTTCGAGGCCACCTACCGCGGGCTGCTCGGGTCCGCCCTGGCCGCCGGCGTGCGGCGGCTCGTCCTGGTCGAGCCGTTCGTCGTGCCGGTGACCGCCGAGCAGGGGCGCTGGTGGGACGAGGACCTCGGCGCCAAGGTGGCCGTCGTGCACCGGCTCGCCGCCGAGCACGGCGCGGTCCTCGTCCCCGCCGGGACGCACCTCGCGGCGCTCGCCGCGGAGCACGGCCCCGCCGCGCTGGCGGCCGACGGCGTGCACCCGACGCCCGCCGGCCACCGCGCGCTGGCCGACCTGTGGTGGGCGGCCGCGGGCGGGGCGGTCCTGCGCGACTGAGCCCGCCGGCGGCGTGCGTGCGTGCGTGCGGTGTCTGGCTGCGCGAACGCCCGGGTGGTGGTTGGGTGGGCACATGAACCGCCCGGCCGAGCCGTCGCCCGTCACCGTCGACCACGACACCCTGCGCGCCGTCGCCTCCGGCACGCACCACGACCCGCACTCCGTGCTGGGCGCGCACCTGACCCCGAGCGGGCTCGTCGTGCGGACCCTGCGGCCGCTCGCCGACGCCGTCGAGGTGGTCACCGCGTCCGGCAGCACGGCGGCCGAGCACGAGCAGGACGGCATCTGGGTCGCGCTGCTGCCCGAGACGCAGGTGGTCGACTACCGCCTCGACGTCACGTACGGCGCGGACACCCAGCGGGTCGACGACCCGTACCGCTACCTGCCGACCGTCCAGGAGCTCGACCGGCACCTGATCCGCGAGGGCCGGCACGAGCAGCTGTGGACCGTCCTCGGCGCCAACGTGCACCGCTACCCCGGCGCCCTCGGCGACGTGGTCGGCACCGCGTTCGCCGTGTGGGCGCCCAACGCGCGCGCCGTGCGGGTCGTCGGCGACTTCAACCACTGGCAGGGCGCCCAGCACGCGATGCGCTCGCTCGGCGAGTCCGGCGTGTGGGAGCTTTTCGTCCCCGGCGTCGCCGCCGGCACCCGGTACAAGTTCGAGATCATCGGCGCGGACGGCACCTGGCTGCAGAAGGCCGACCCGCTGGCCAAGGGCACCGAGGTCCCGCCGGCCACGGCGTCCGTCGTCGTCGAGTCCGCGTTCACCTGGGGCGACCAGGACTGGATCGACCAGCGCCGCTCGCACGACCCGCACTCCGGGCCGATGAGCATCTACGAGGTGCACCTCGGGTCATGGCGGCAGGGCCTGTCCTACCGCGAGCTCGCCGACCAGCTGACCGCCTACGTGCTCGAGATGGGCTTCACGCACGTCGAGTTCCTCCCGGTGTCCGAGCACCCGTTCGGCGGCTCCTGGGGCTACCAGGTCTCGTCGTACTACGCGCCGACCTCCCGGTTCGGCCACCCGGACGACTTCCGGCACCTCGTCGACACCCTGCACCGCGCCGGCATCGGCGTCCTGATCGACTGGGTGCCCGCGCACTTCCCGAAGGACGAGTGGGCGCTCGCGCGGTTCGACGGGACCCCGCTCTACGAGCACCCGGACCCGCAGCGCGGCGAGCAGCTCGACTGGGGCACCTACGTCTTCAACTTCGGGCGCAACGAGGTGAAGAACTTCCTGGTCGCGAACGCCACCTACTGGCTCGAGGAGTTCCACGCCGACGGCCTGCGCGTCGACGCGGTCGCCTCGATGCTCTACCTCGACTACTCCCGCGAGCCCGGCCAGTGGCAGCCCAACGTGCACGGCGGACGCGAGAACCTCGAGGCGATCGCGTTCCTCCAGGAGGCCAACGCCACCGCGTACCGGCGGACCCCGGGCGTCATGATGATCGCCGAGGAGTCCACCGCCTGGCCCGGCGTCACCACGCCCACGAGCGGCGGCGGCCTCGGCTTCGGCCTCAAGTGGAACATGGGCTGGATGAACGACACCCTCCGCTACCTCGCGGAGCTGCCGATCAACCGCCGCTACCACCACCACGAGGCCACGTTCTCGCTCGTGTACGCGTTCTCCGAGCAGTTCGTCCTGCCGATCAGCCACGACGAGGTCGTGCACGGCAAGGGCTCCGTCATGCGCAAGATGCCGGGTGACGACTGGCAGCAGCGCGCCGGCGTCCGCGCCCTGCTCGCCTACCAGTGGTCGCACCCGGGCAAGCAGCTGATCTTCATGGGCACCGAGTTCGCCCAGGGCACCGAGTGGGCCGAGTCCCGGTCGCTGGACTGGTACCTGCTCGACCACGCACCCCACCGCGGCGTCCAGTCC
>NZ_DASQCJ010000068.1:0-4606 GCF_035634735.1 Cellulomonas sp. | reverse complement strand
TCGGGCGGGTCCCGGGATGTCGCCCGTCCCCTCTAGAGTTCTGGGGTGACGACAGCCCTGTACCGCCGCTACCGGCCCGAGACCTTCGCGGAGGTCGTCGGCCAGGACCACGTCACCGCGCCGCTCCGGCAGGCGCTGCGCACCGGGCAGACCAACCACGCGTACCTGTTCTCCGGGCCACGCGGCTGCGGCAAGACGACGTCCGCGCGCATCCTGGCCCGCTGCCTCAACTGCGCCGAGGGCCCGACCGACACCCCGTGCGGCGTGTGCCCGTCCTGCGTCGAGCTGGCCCGCGGCGGCCCCGGCAGCCTCGACGTGGTGGAGATCGACGCGGCGTCGCACGGCGGCGTCGACGACGCGCGCGACCTGCGCGAGCGCGCCACGTTCGCTCCCGCGCGCGACCGGTACAAGGTGTTCATCCTCGACGAGGCGCACATGGTGTCGCCGCAGGGCTTCAACGCGCTGCTGAAGATCGTCGAGGAGCCGCCGGAGCACGTGAAGTTCATCTTCGCGACCACGGAGCCGGACAAGGTCATCGGCACCATCCGCTCCCGCACGCACCACTACCCGTTCCGGCTCGTGCCGCCGGACGTCATGGTCGGCTACCTGGACCAGCTCTGCACCACCGAGGGCGTGACCGTCGGCTCCGGCGTGCTGCCGCTCGTCGTGCGCGCCGGCGGCGGCTCGGTGCGCGACTCGCTGTCCGTCCTCGACCAGCTCATCGCCGGCTCCGGGCCGGACGGGCTGGTGTACGAGGACGCCGTCGCGCTGCTCGGCTACACGCACGCCTCCCTGCTGGACGACCTGGTCGAGGCGATCGCGGCCCGCGACGGCGCGAGCGCGTTCCGCGTGGTCGAGCGCGTCATCTCGACCGGCCACGAGCCGCGGCGGTTCGTGGAGGACCTGCTCGAGCGGCTGCGCGACCTCATCGTGCTGGCGGCCTCCGGCGACGCCGCCGCGGCGGTGCTGCGCGACGTGCCCGGCGACCAGATGGCCCGCATGCAGCAGCAGGCCGCGCACCTCGGCGCCGCCGAGCTGTCCCGGTCCGCGGACCTGGTCAACGCCGCGCTGTCCGAGATGACCGGGGCGACCTCGCCGCGGCTGCACCTCGAGCTGCTCATGGCGCGCCTGCTCCTGCCGGTGCTCGACGACTCCGCGGCCGGGATCGGTGCGCGCGTCGACCGGCTGGAGCGCGAGGGTGTGCGCGCGGCGTCGGGGCCGGCCGGCGCGCCGGTCGCGACGGCCCCGCCCGTCGCCGCGCCGGCGTTCGCACCCGCCGCGCCGGTCGAGCGGGTGGCCGTCGTGACGCCGCCGCCGAGCCCCGCGCCCGAGGTGCGGGCGGCGGAGGAGACGCTGCGGGCGTCCGGCGCGGGGAGCGCCCAGGGCGACGACGCGGTCGGCGCCGGCGCCGGCGACGCCTCCGGGGCCGAGGCGTCCGGGTCGGGCGAGCGCGCGGCGGGGGAGCAGCGACCCGACGAGCGCCGCCCCGGGCCCGCCGAGGACGCGGAGGCGACCGCCGGGCGGCAGCCCGAGCACGCGCCGGCGGACGAGCGGTACCCCGAGCCCGAGGTCGCGCCGGTCGCCGAGCCGGCCCGCGCGGCGGCTCCGGCCGCTCCGGCTGCTCCGCCGGCTCCGGCCGCCGAGGAGCGCCCGATGGCGCACGACGTGCCGACGGCCGAGCCCGTCGCCCCCGCCGAGCGCCCGGCCGGCGCCCCCGGCGGCGGCGACACCGAGATGCTGCGCCGGCGCTGGCCCGAGGTCCTCGACACCCTGGCCCGGCTCAAGAAGACCACCTGGGTGCTGATCAGCCAGAACGCCCAGGTCGTCGAGCTCGACGCCACGACCCTGAAGCTCGGCTTCGGCGCGCCCGGCCTGGCCTCGGCGTTCCGCTCCGGGCCGCACGCCGACCTCGTGCAGCAGGCCGTCCGCGAGACCCTCGGGTTCAGCGTCAAGGTCGAGCCGGTGCTCTCCGGCGGCGGTCCCGCCGCCCCGCGGCCCGGGTCCGGTCCCGCGCCGAGCCCCGCGCCCGCCGCTCGTGGCGGGGGTGCGCCGTCGTCCGCCGAGGCCGCCGCGTCGTGGGACGCGCCCGCCGCGCGACCCGCGCCCGTCCCCAGCCCCGTGGAGGCGGCCCGCGCGCCGCACGACGCGCCCGCGGCCGGGCCGTCCGGCGTCGACGCGCCCGCGGACGACGACCCCGACGCGGCGGACCCCTGGTCCTCGGCGACCGTGACTCCCGCCGGCGGCGGCACCGCGGGCGAGGGCGCTGCTGACGGCGCGTCCGACGACCGTGCCGACGGCGGGGACCCTGCCGGGGACCCCTCCCGCGCGGCGGCTGCCGACGGGCGCGGGGTGCGCGAGGACGCGGCGCGCGGAGGCGTGGCGCGCGAGGGAGCCGGTGCCGAGGCGTTCGGCGAGCGTGCGTCGGGCGAGATCGCGGCTGAGCATGCATCGGGCGACCGTGCGTCGGGCGATGTCGCGGCGGGCGACCGTGCGTCGGGCGACATCGCGGCGGGCGATGTCGCGGCGGGCGAGCGTGCGTCCGCCGAAACCGTGTCTGCCGACCTCGCATCGGGCGGCAGTGTGCCCGGCGGTCCTGCGTCGGGAGGCCCCGCGTCGGGCGGCCCCGAGGCCGACGGGCCCGCATCCGCAGGCCGTGCCCCGGGCGACTCCGCGTCCGCCCGCTCCGCCGCCGGCGACGCCGCTCCCGGGGCCCCCGTCCGCGGCGGCTCGCCGTCCGGTGGTTCCGCCCCCGCGGCGGCGCCGGTGCGCCCGCCCGCGCCGGTGGTCGCGGTGTCCGACGACGGCTGGCCCGCGGTCGCGCCGCTCGGCGGCGCGCGTCCGGCGTCCAGCACCCCCGGCGCCCCGGCCGCCGACTCCGGTGACGGCGCGCGTCCCGACGACCCCGCGTCCGCGGCCCGCGACCGGGTCGCGTCCGCGGAGGCGCGCGCCGACGGACCGGGTCGACCCGGTGTCGACGGCGCTCCCGCCTCCGCGCGGGCCCGCGGTGCAGAGGCCCTCGCCGGATCGGCCGCCCCGGGTGCCGCCGCGAGCGGCCCTGCTGCTCGTCCCGGCTCCGACGACCGCTCCGGCTCCGACGACCGGCCCGCCACGCGCGCGTCCGGCTCCGGCCGCCCCGCCGCCCGTCCGGCCCCGACCGACCCAGGTGCGCCGCCGCCGTGGGACCCGCACCCCGACGACCCGGGCGCCCCCGAGCCCCCGGACGACGACTGGGCCCGCGACGTCCCGCTGCCCCCCGATCCCGGCCCGGACCCGTACGCGGCGCCCTCCCGACCGGCCGCGGCCGCGACGGCAGCACCGTCGCCGGCGCCCACCAGCGGCGCCGACCGCGTCCGCGCGGCGGCCCGAGCCGCCGCGGCCGGCGGCGGTTCCGTCGCGACCGCGCCGCGCGTGGCCTGGGCCGACGACGAGCCGTCCATGGACGACCCGGACATCGGCTCCAGCACCCTGTCCGGCATCCCGCTGCTCGCCCAGGCGCTGGGCGCGACCGTCATCGACGAGCCGGTGGACGAGGGCTTCTGACCTGACCTCGGATCGGGCCACTCCGACTCCTTCCGCCGGGGTGCTCGGCGAGCCGGCGTGGCGCCTCGTGCGGGCGCCGAGTCCTCCACAGGGGCGGTGGTGGTGCTCCGTCCCCAGGGCTCGGTTCGTCGCCGAGGGCGTGTCGGTGGCCGTCGGTAGTGTTGCGTTATGGCATCTGACCTGCAGGAACACCCGGATGGCGACGTGGTCGCCGCCCCGGTGCTGCCGGTCTACGCGGCGGACGGGACGTGCTTGACGGACTTCGGCCCGGACCCGGTGGTGGCGGCGGGTCGGGCGCCGCGGACCAGTGAGCAGCGGCAGGTCGAGGCCATCGCGTCCTGCCCGCCCGGCCCGGTGCTGGATGCCTGGTTGCGGGGACTGGACCAGCGCGTGGTGTCCCCGACGGTGCTGGTGGAGGTCGTCGCGGCGCTCGACCGGATGGAGTCCCACCTGCACGCCCGCAAGCTGGCCGCGGTCGCCGAGCTCGCCAGCCGGCAGGAGATGCGCCCGGACTGGTCGCCGCTGGCCGGTGCCCCGCCCACGCAGACGAGCGTGGCGGGCGACGAGCTGGCGATGCGGCTCGGGTGGGCGCGGATGACCGCGAACCGGGTCGTGCGCCGGGCGGTCGTGCTGGACGGGCTGCTCGGCGCGACCCAGGAGGCGCTGGAGGCGGGTCACGTCGACGCCGCCAAGGCCGAGGTGCTGGCCGCGGCGCTGACCGACCAGTCGTTCCAGGTGGCCCACGCGGTCGAGGACGCCGTGCTGCCGGACGCCGACCAGTGCTCGGTGGCCGAGCTGCGGCAGCGGGTGCAGCGCGAGATCCGATTGGCCGATCCTGACGGCGCCGCGGACCGGCACGAGCGGGCCCGATGCACCCGCCGGGCGACGCACCCGCGGGCGCAGGCGGACGGGATGGCGTCGATGTGGCTGGTGCTCGCGGCGGAGGACGCGACCCGGGTCGACGGGGTCCTGGACCACGCGGCCCGCGCGGCGAAGGCGGTCGGTGACGGTCGGACCCTGGACCAGCTGCGGGCGGATGGCCTGCGCGACCTGGTGGTCGGGGACG
>NZ_DASQCJ010000067.1:0-15731 GCF_035634735.1 Cellulomonas sp. | reverse complement strand
ACTGCCGTGAGCATGATGATGGACATGATGAAGTCGATGCCGGCGGGCACGACGGGGATGGACATGACCGCGATGCAGCCCTGCATCGAGGCCTGCTCGGCCGCGGCCATGGCGGCGACCATGTGTGCCGACGCCGATGCCGGGGAGAACATGGGCCGATGTGCGTCCCTGTGCGCGAGCACGGCGGACGTGGCGACCACGATGATGCGGATGATGCTGCGGCCCGCGGGCTACGACATGTCCGTGATGTCGGCGATGATGCAGGCCTGCGTCACCATGGGCGAGGCGTGCGCGGCGGAGTGCGAGATGCACGCGGACATGTCCGAGCACTGCCGGATCTGCGCGCAGGCCTGCCGCGCGATGGTCGACGCCTGCCGCTCGATGATGTCCTCGATGGCCTGACTCGCCGGGGGTCGGACCGCTAGACCGACGGGCGCGCGGCGTACCAGGCGCCGCCCACCGCCAGCAGCCCGGCGACCGGGTGCACCGCCGCCGGCTCGCCGGGCTGCGGCGTCGCGCGCGTCGTGAGCACGCGCAGCTCGCCGTCGAGCAGGGCGACCGTCACCTGCGCGTCGCCCTGCTCGACGACGAGGCCGTCGCGCCAGGCGCTGGGGGAGGCGGAGGCGACGACCTCCTGGATGGGGAGGACGTCGACTCGGGTGTGCTGCGGCACTTCAGGCTCCTGGGGTCCGGCGGGTGCGGTGCGGGTGCGCTCGCGCGCCGGGACCGGGCGGACCGGGGATGCGCGGAGGGCGGCTGCTGCGGGGTGACGCGGGGTCCGGCCGGGCGCGCGCTCAGGCGCGGGCGGGGGACCGCTGGGACGTCAGCGACACATTCGACAGCTGCACCGCACCGTCGGCACGGCGACGGACCCCGCGGGGAGCGGGGTCGCGTGGGCGTGCCGGACGGCGGACATGCCGACGAGTCTGTGCAGACCGGCGTGACGTGTCAAGAGTGACCGTCGCGGCCGCCGTGGCCCCGCTGGTCACGGCCCGGCGGCCGCCCGCGGCGCCGTCCGGTCCGTGGACGCCTCAGCCGGCGGCGAGCGCGCGCAGGTCGGCCAGCGCGGCCCGCACGTGGTCGTCGAGGCCACGCCCGCCGTCGCTCGCGACCCACGCCTCGAACCCCACGCGGAACGCGGCCACGGCCGCCTCGGCGGCGAGCGCGGCGGCGGGTACGGGGACCCCGCGCTCCCGCAGCGCGCCGGCGACGGCGGTGCCGAGCGCCGCCATCTTGAGCAGCTCGCGCTCCTGCAGCCCGGGGTTCGCCGCGACGACGCCCGCCCGGGTGCGGGCGCGCTCGTACCGGTCCGCGAGGGCGTCGCAGCCCCGGACGACGCCCGCCCCCGCGGCCTCGAGCGGCCCCGCGTCCGCCGGCGCGTCCACGACCCCGGCGACGGCCAGGCGCTCCAGGGTGTGCGCGCCGTCGAACAGCACCTCGCGCTTGTCGGCGAAGTACCGGAAGTAGGTGCGCTCGGTGACGCCGGCCCGCGCGGCGATGTCCTGGACCGTCGTCTGCTCGTAGCCGCGCTCGGCGTAGAGCTCCAGCGCGGCGCGCGCCATCCGGCCCTGCGCGTCCGGCTCCCAGCGTCCCATCCCGCCAGTCTAGTGATGACAGCGACTGACATCGGGCGTACGGTGATGACAGCGACTGACATCACGGTCGCCCCGGGTCCGCCCGGGTGCTCGTCCCTGGAGGACTCCCATGCGCGTGTTCGTCACCGGTGCGTCCGGCTGGATCGGCTCGGCCGCCGTCCCCGAGCTGCTCGCCGCGGGGCACGAGGTCGTCGGCCTCGCCCGCTCCGAGGCGTCCGCCGCCTCGCTCGCCGCCGCCGGCGCCGCGGTCCGCCGCGGCGACCTGGACGACCTCGGGGCGCTTCGGGCCGGCGCCGAGGACGCCGACGCCGTCCTGCACCTCGCGTTCACGCACGACTTCAGCGACTACGCGGCGTCCGGCCGCACGGAGCGGGCCGCGGTCGGGGCGATCGGCGACGTGCTCGCCGGAACCGGTCGGCCGCTCCTGCTCGCGTCCGGCATCGCCGGCGTCGCGCCCGGCCGGGTGCTCACCGAGGACGTCGCGTCGCCGTTCTCGGCGCCCGACGCCCCGCGCGGTGCGAGCGAGACCTACGCCCTCGCGCTCGCGGACCGCGGCGTCCGGCCCGTCGCGCTGCGGTTCGCGCCCACGGTGCACGGCGCCGGGGACCACGGGTTCGTCGCCGAGCTGGTCCGGGTGGCCCGCGCGCGCGGCGTCGCGGGGTACGTCGGCGACGGGGCGAACCGGTGGCCCGCGGTGCACCGCGGGGACGCCGGGCGCCTGGTCGCGCTCGCCCTGGACCGGGCTGCGGCGGCGGGCGACGTCCCGGTGGTGCACGCCGTGGGCGAGGAGGGCGTGCCCGCCCGCGAGATCGCGGCGGCGATCGGCAGGGCGGCCGGCGTGCCCGTCGCGTCGGTCACGCCCGAGGACGCCGCGGCCCACTTCGGCTGGATCGGCGCGTTCTTCGCCCTCGACCTCCCGGCGTCCAGCGCGCTCACCCGCGAGCGGCTGGGCTGGGCGCCCACCGGGCCGACGCTGCTCGAGGACCTGGCCGCGGGGGCGTACGCGGGCGCCGTCCGCTGACGGCGCCGGGGGTCTAGGCACGCGCCGCGCGGGTGGGGTCTCATGGGGGGCCTGAGCACCCGCGCGGCGCGCGTCGCCCGCCCGACGGAAGGACCCGCGATGGCGACCATCGTCTCGACCCTCTTCATCTCGCTCGACGGCGTGGCCGAGATCGACCCGGCGTGGCACTTCCCGTACTTCGACGACCACATGGGCGCCGCGGTGACCGAGGACTACGCGGGCGCCGACGTGCTGCTGCTCGGCCGGGTCACCTACGACTCCTTCGCCGGCGCGTGGCCCGGGCGGGAGGCCGCCGGCGACGTCGACGCCGCCTACGCGAAGCAGCTGGGCGACACCCGCAAGCTGGTGGCCACCCGCGGCACCGCCGACCTCGGCTGGCGGAACGCGGAGCGGGTGGAGG
Organism: Cellulomonas sp.; assembly: GCF_035634735.1. Classification (GTDB taxonomy): domain Bacteria; phylum Actinomycetota; class Actinomycetes; order Actinomycetales; family Cellulomonadaceae; genus Cellulomonas. The sequence continues at coordinate 12,715 of NZ_DASQCJ010000067.1, read as the reverse complement.
GTGACCTGGTCGAGGCCGTCACCGCCCTGAAGGCCGAGCCCGGCGTCGGCAAGGTCGTGGTGCCGGGGTCGCTGTCCGTCGTGCGGCAGCTGCTCGCCGCGGGGCTGCTCGACGAGCTGCGGCTGCTCGTGCACCCGGTCGCCGCGCGGGGTGGGGAGCGGCTGTTCGACGAGGGCTCGCCGATCTACCCGCTGCGGCTGCTCCGGTCGGACATCTTCCCGACCGGCGTCGTGCGCCTGGTGTATGCGCCGGCCGAGCTGCCGAACGCGCACGGGTACGACGAGGTGAAGGGCGACGTCCCGCTCGCCGACCAGGCCTGAGCCGGGGCGGTCAGCCGGCCAGCGCCGCCGTCGCGGCCTCGACCCCGGTCGTCGCCTCCTGCGCGGCGGTCGTCGCGCTGATCACGGTGTCGATCAGGTCGGGGTCGACCTCGGTGGCGCGCGCGGCCGCGGCGGCGTCGAGCGCGCTCTGCAGCGCGGCCCGCGCGTCGGCGTCCCCGGCGCCCGCGGCCAGCGCCTGCTGGCCGGCGGCCACCGCGGCGTCGAGGGCGGCGAGCGCGGCCTGCCGGGCCTGCTCCTCCTGCGCGATCTCGTAGTAGTAGCTGTTCTCGAACAGGTCGCGGGTCGCGTCCTGCACCGCCGTGAGCTGGGCGAGCGCCGTGGCGCGCGTCTGCTCGACCGCCGCGGCCTGCTCGGCCAGGGAGCCCTCCGTCGGCGCGGTGGTGTCCAGGGTCTCGGCCTCCGCGAGCGCGTCGGCGAGCACGGTCCCGAGGGAGGGGTCGAGCAGCCGGCCCTCGGCGGACGCGAGCCCCTCGTGCGAGGCCTCGATCTGCTGCCGCAGGTCGAGCGCGACCGGCGCGAGGTCCGCCAGCGCGTCGTCCAGCGCGGACCGGTCCTGCGCCTGCGAGCGCTGCGCGGACGCGAACCAGACCCCGCCCGCGACCAGCAGCAGGACCACGGCGACGGCCACGACGGCGAGCCGGGTGCGGCGCGCGCGGTCGGCCGGCGCGGTGGTCGTGGCGGTCTCCGGCGGCGTGCTCGCGGCCATGTCGTGCCCCCTGATCGGTCCGAGCGGTCGGTCGGCCCAGCCTACCGGCGGGGTCGGACGCGCCCGGTCCCGCGCCCGGCTGCTGGGACGTCGCGTCCGCGTCGTGACGACGCCCGGGACGGGCCGTCCGCTCGGCGGTCACCCCGGGCCGAGCGACGACCCCGGCGCCGGCGCCGCCGGGCCCTCCTTGAGCTCGACGAACAGCGCGCGGGTCGGCGCCGGGCCGGTGTTCTCGCCCGCGTGCTCCTGGGCCGGCAGCCACACCACGGCTCCCGCGGGCAGCGCGACGTCGCGCTCGCCCTGCGGCCCGGTCAGGTGCCGGTCGACCGCCGACTGCGTGATCATCACGCTGTCCGGGTGCGCGTGCGGCGTCGTGCGGTCGCCCGGGGCGTCCTCGTACGCCAGGACGCGCACGCGCGCGTTCTCGAGCACCACGCGGTAGTGCTCGGGATCGGTGACGACGGGGTCGAGGTCCACGCCGCCCATCGTCCTCGCCCGTGTCGCACCGCCCCGGTTCCTGGCTGTGCGCCCCCTGTGCCTGGCAGGATGGGGCCCGTGACCTGCCGAGACGCCGCCCGCCGGGCCCGCGCGCGCCGGGCGGTGCCGTGCTGAGCGGGGCCGTCGACGTGGCGCTGGAGCTCGTGCTCCGCGCGACGGCCGCGCTGCTGGGGCACGTGCTGCACGGCCGGGACGCCGTGCAGGAGCTCGCGGCGGCCTGGTCGTGGTCCGCCGCGGTGTGGCCCGCGGTCGGGCTCGTGGCGGTGGTGCTGCTCGTCGGGCTGTGGACCGCCTTCTGGGACGACTGACCCCCCGGGCCGCGGGTGTCGGGGCCCGCCCCTAGCCTGGGCGCATGCCCGAGGGTCACACCGTCCACCGCATCGCCCGCCAGTTCGCCCGCGACTTCGTGGGGCACCGCGTGGCGGTGTCCTCGCCGCAGGGCCGGTTCGCCCAGGGCGCCGCGCTGCTCGACGGGCGGGAGCTGCTGACCTCGGCCGCCGTCGGCAAGCAGCTGTTCCTCGGGTTCGAGGGCGGCCACGTGCTGCGGGTGCACCTGGGGCTGTACGGCGCGTGGGACTTCCTCGGCGTCGTGTCCCCGCTGGTCGACGGCGGCGGCGCGGTCGCGTCGCTCGGCGCCCCGCGCGTGCGGCGGTCGGTGCGGATGGGCGAGGGGGAGCGCGAGGGGGACGAGGGCGCGGAGGCCGAGGACTTCCCGCCGGAGCCCGTCGGCCAGGTGCGGGTGCGGCTCGCCACGGAGCAGACGGTGGCCGACCTGCGCGGCCCGACGGCGTGCGAGGTGCTGGACCCCGCCGCCACGGCCGCCGCGCTGGCGAGGCTCGGTCCGGACCCGGCGGTCGAGGACGACGTCCGCGCCCGGATGGCCGACCCCCACGCGGTCGCCGCGGCCACGGGTGGCGCGGCGCACGTCGAGCCGGGGGAGACCGATCCCGCGGTCGCCGACGCGGTGGCGTCCGGGCCGGGCACGGCGGCCGACGTCATGGTGCAGCGGCTCACCGCCCGCGGCACCGCCGTCGGCCAGCTGCTCATGGACCAGGCGGTGGTCGCCGGGATCGGCAACATCTACCGGGCGGAGCTGCTGTACCGCGCGCGGCTCGACCCGCACACCCCCGGCAAGCGGGTCCCGGCGGAGACGGCGCGCGCGCTGTGGGACGACTGGTCGGTGCTGCTGGCCGACGGCATCGCGACCGGCGTCATGCTCACCCGCGAGGACCTGGACGAGGCCGGCCGCGCGGCGGCGCTCCGGGACCCGGCGCAGCGGCACTGGGTCTACGGCCGCGGCGGCGAGCCGTGCCGGACCTGCGGCACGCCGGTGGTCGTCGAGGAGATGGCCGGCCGCAAGCTCTACTGGTGCCCGACCTGCCAGCGCTGACCCGGCCCGCGGCAGGCCCGCGCGGTCCCGAGCTCGCCGGCACCGGGACGCGCGGTCAGCGCGGCGCGCGCACCATCGGCACGTGCGGGATGCCGTCCTCGTCGTAGTCCGCGCCCGCGCGCTCGAACCCGTAGCGGCCGTACCAGGCCTCCAGGTGCGCCTGCGCGTGCAGGTGGATGGTCGCCGCCGGGCCGCACAGCGCGATCCCGTGCTCGAGCAGCGCCCCGGCGACGCCGCGCCCGCGCGCGACCCCGGCGGTCGCGACCCGGCCGATCGCCGGGTGGTCGCCGCCGGCGCGCAGCACCCGGATCGTGCCCAGCAGCTCGCCGTCCTCGTGCGCCCACACCTGGAGGGAGTCGTCCAGCAGGTCCTGGCCGTCGAGCTCCGGGTAGGGGCAGGCCTGCTCGACGACGAACACGTCGACGCGCAGCCGCAGCAGGGCGTACAGCTCGGCGGCGGTGATCTCGGCGGGGGTGCGGGTCTCGATGGTCAGCGGCACGCCGGTCAGCGTAGGTGGTCGGCCGGCGGCGGGCTGCGCCATGCTCGGACCGGGGCGGCCGGCCGGCGCCCGCACCCGCGCGCGCACGCCGCGCACCCGCACCCCGCGCACCCAGCACCCCGCGCCGAGGAGGAGCCCGCCATGAGCAGCACCGAGACGCCCACGAGCCGCCCGAACCCCGTCGTCACGTTCCTGCAGCGCCGCTGGCTGAGCATCCTGCTGGTGGTGCTCGCCGTGGTCTTCGTGGCGCAGAACCGGCAGCCGGTGCGGGTGCACCTGCTCGCGACGACGGTGACGACGCCGCTGTGGGTGGCGCTGACCGCGATGCTGCTGATCGGGCTGGCGGCGGGGACGTTCCGGATCCGCCGTGCGGGCCGGGCCGAGGGCCGCGCGGCGGGCCGCCGCGGCCGCTGATGTCGTGAGGTCGTCACATCCGCGTGAGGTCGTCACTCCTGAGTGACGGCCTCACGCCGTTGTGACGACCTCACGGGCGGCCGGATGTGCGACCGCGGCAGCCGCCGGGCGTCACTCCAGCTCGAAGTCCGCCACGAGCTTCGGGTCCGGCTGCTGCTCGCCCACGGGCACCGGCGCCGGCAGCACGTTCCCGCGGGTCGCGAGCGGGCACGCCCACGCCGGGTCGTAGGCGCACGAGGGGTTGTACGCGAAGTTCAGGTCGAGGATCAGCCCGCCGTCGGTCGCCCGGCCCAGGTCGGCGTGCTTGATCGTGTCGAGCAGGTACCGCCCGCCGCCGTAGGTGCCCTTGCCCGCGGTCGCGTCCTTCACCGGGATGAAGATGCCGCCGCCGTAGGTGCGCAGCGCCCAGACGGACAGCGACCCGAGGTCGCCGAGCTCGACCCGCCCGACCCGGTCGAACGGCACGACGCCGTCGGTGCCGGTCGCGACCTCGAGCCGCTGCGCGGACGTCGCGCGGACCCGGACCTCGAACCGGTAGGCCGGGTCGTACGGCGCGACGGACAGGCCCTCGAACACCGCCTTGGCGGCGTGGTGCAGCGGGGACGCGGCGTGCGTGGCGAACAGCTCGTCGCGGCGCGCGACCCACTCGGCGTGCGCGGCCGCCGGGTCGTCCTCGGCCAGCCGGCGGACGTCGGCGTACATCTGCGCGGTGCGCCGCCGCCAGTCGGCCACCGCCAGTGCATCGAGGGCCAGGCCGAGCTGCGTCACCATGCCCTCACCGTCTCACGCGCGGGGGCCCCGGGCCGGACGAGCACGCCGGTCGCCCGTCGGGCGGTCCAGCCGGCGCAGCGCCCGCACCTCGCGCAGCGCGGTGGCGGCGCACACGGCGCCCACGACCCACGCCCACGGCCGGCCGCGCAGGGCCAGCACCAGGCACACGAGGGCCAGCACCCCCGCGCCCAGCACGACGGCGAGGCTCGACCACCGGACGCCGCGCAGCACGCCCCCGACGCTACCGCCGGGGCCGTGGCGCGACCCACCCCCGACGCCGTGAAAGGCTGCCCGCATGGACCTGAGGATCTTCACCGAACCGCAGCAGGGCGCCACCTACGACGACCTCCTCGCCGTCGCGCGCGCCACCGAGGACCTGGGCTTCGACGCCTTCTTCCGCTCCGACCACTACCTGTCGATGGGCTCCGGGGACGGCCTGCCCGGCCCCACCGACGCCTGGACGACGCTCGCCGGCCTGGCCCGCGAGACCAGCCGGATCCGGCTCGGCACCCTGGTGTCGTCGGCCACGTTCCGGCACCCCGGCGTGCTGGCCATCCAGGTCGCGCAGGTCGACCAGATGTCGGGCGGCCGCGTGGAGCTCGGCCTGGGCACCGGCTGGTACGCCGAGGAGCACGCGGCCTACGGCATCCCGTTCCCGGAGAAGCGGTTCGGCCTGTTCGCCGAGCAGCTGGAGGTCGTCACCGGCCTGTGGGGCACGCCCGTGGGCGGCCGGTTCGACTACGCCGGCGAGCACTACACGCTGAAGAACAGCCCGGCGCTGCCGAAGCCGGTGCAGACGTCGCCGCTCGACGGGACGACGCCCGGCGTGCCGCTGGTCGTCGGCGGCCTCGGCCCGCGGAAGACCCCGGCGCTCGCCGCCCGGTTCGCCTCCGAGTTCAACCTGACCTTCCCGCCGCTGGACGTCGTGGGCGAGAAGCTGGAGACGGTCCGCGAGGCCTGCCGCGCCATCGGCCGGGACCCGGAGTCGCTGGTCATGTCGGCGGCGCTGGTCCTCGCGGGCGGCCGGGACGACGCCGAGGTGGACCGCCGCGCCGCGGCCATCGGGCGCGACCCGAAGGAGCTCCGCGCCGTGGGCATCGCCGGCACGCCGACCGCCATGGTCGACCGCCTCGGCACGCTCGCCGAGCAGGGGGTCTCCCGGGTCTACCTGCAGGTGCTCGACCTGCACGACCTGGACCACCTCGAGCTGATCGCCTCCGAGGTCATGCCGCAGGTGCGCTGAGGCGCGCCTCCTCGCCCGGGCCGGTGGCCCGCGACCCCGCGCGGACGAGGTCGCGGGCCACCGCCACGAGCAGGACGACCAGCAGCACGTTCCGCAGCACCAGGACCAGCGACGGGCCGGCCTGCTGCAGGGTGATGCCGTCGTAGGCGACCGGGAACACCACCTGGGTCAGCCCCGCGATCACCAGGACCAGCGCGGCCGGCACCCGCCACGACCGCAGGCCGCCCGCGCCGGGCCGGGCGAGGCCGACCACGACCGGCCCCGCGAGCCAGCCGACGAACTGCGGCGAGCCGACCTTGTTCGCCAGGATCAGCGTCACGGCGACCAGCAGCGCCCCGCGCGCGAGGAAGCCCGCCGTGTCCAGGCGGTCGCCGGCGCGCAGCCGCACCCACGTCAGCAGCGCCGTCACCGCGGCCAGGGCGACCGGCAGCGCCACGCCGAGCGCGCCCGCCACGGCGGCGGTCCCCGGGCCGGCGATCTCCCACGTCGTGATCTCCTGGTTCAGCACCACCCGCACCGGCTCCCCGCCGATCCCGCCCGCGATCCCGGCCAGCACGAACGGGGTCGCCGCCACCGACTCGACCTGCAGGCCGCGCTCGCCCTGCTCGGTGAGGAAGCTCGGGAGGTGCGCGAGCCCGCCGCCCGCCGCGACGGCGCCGACGACGACCGCGCAGACCGCGGCGGCGGGGAGCACCAGGTCCCGCCACGGGCGGCGCAGCACGAGCACCAGCGGCAGCAGCAGCGCGCCGGGGGCCACCTTGATCCAGGCGCCGAGCGTGAGCAGGGCGGACGCGACGGCGGGCTGCCGCAGGGCGACCGCCAGGGCGACGACCACGACCGGCGCGACCACGGCGTCCAGCCGGCCGACCGCGACCGGCCCCAGCAGCAGCACGAACGCCAGCCACCACCACGCGCCGACGGCGGGGTCGCGGGCGGGCGGCACCACGTCGCCCCGCACCGCGCCCTCCCGCGGCGCCCGCCCGGCGCACCGCAGCAGCACGACCACGGCGACCGCGTCCAGCAGCGTGATGAGCGCGGACCACGCCACGGCGTACGGCTGGGTGCCCACGGCGTCGACCAGCGCCGGCAGCAGCATGGGCAGCAGCGCGCCGGCGGGGTAGACCCAGTCGCCGTCCAGGACCGGCCACACGCCCTGGTGCAGCCCCTGCCACATCCACCAGCGGTACAGGTCGAGGTCCCAGAACGCGCGGGCCGGGATGAGCACGGTCCCGACGCAGGCGATCCAGCCGTGCACCGCGACGAACGCGGTCCACAGCGCGGCGCGCGAGCGCAGCAGCCGGTCGATGGCGCACCTCCACGGCGGTCGGTCACGGGCCGGGCCACACCCTACGCGGGCCGTGGGCGCCGCCCGGACGGGTGACGCGTCACCCGCTAGCCTGCCCTGCGGCGCGCGGACCGACCGGGGCGCCGGCGTAGGAGGAGGACCGCGGTGAGCGCGATCGGCTGGCGGGTGCACGGCGACGGCAGGAGGGTCGAGCCGGGGGCGGTCGTCGCCCCCGACGAGCGGCTGTCCTGGCCCCGGACCATCGGCATCGGCATGCAGCACGTCGTGGCCATGTTCGGCGCGACGTTCCTGGTGCCGCTGCTCACCGGCTTCTCCCCGGCGACCACCCTGCTGTTCTCCGCGCTGGGCACCGTCGTGTTCCTGCTGGTGACGGGCAACCGGCTGCCGTCCTACCTGGGGTCGAGCTTCGCGTTCATCGGCCCGATCGTCGCCGCCACCGCCTCGGGCGGGCAGTCCGCGGCCGTCGGCGGCATCCTCGCCACCGGCCTGCTGCTCGCGGCGATCGGCCTGGTCGTGCACCTCGCCGGCTCGCGGTGGATCGACGTGGTGATGCCGCCGGTGGTCACCGGCACCGTCGTCGCCCTGATCGGCTTCAACCTCGCGCCGACGGCGTGGGGCACCTGCGACGAGACGGGCGCGTGCAGCGGGTTCCGCGCCGCCCCCGTGACCGCGATCGTGACCCTCGGCGCGATCGTGCTGTCCGCGGTGCTGTTCCGCGGGATCCTCGGCCGGCTGTCGATCCTGGTCGGCGTCGTGGTCGGCTACGTCGTCGCCACGCTGCGCGGCGAGGTCGACTTCACCGCGGTGGGCGAGGCCGCCTGGTTCGGCCTGCCGCACTTCGTGGCCCCGACGTTCGAGCCGCGGCTGCTCGGCCTGTTCCTGCCCGTGGTGTTCGTGCTGATCGCGGAGAACGTCGGCCACGTGAAGTCGGTCGCCGCGATGACGGGCAAGGACCTGGACCCGCTGACCGGCCGCGCGCTGCTGGCCGACGGCCTCGCCACCACGCTCGCGGGCCTGGGCGGCGGCTCCGGCACGACGACCTACGCGGAGAACATCGGCGTCATGGCGGCGACCAAGGTCTACTCGACCGCCGCGTACTGGGTGGCCGCCGCGACCGCGCTGGTGCTCAGCATGTCGCCCAAGTTCGGCGAGCTCATCAACACGATCCCGGCGGGCGTCCTCGGCGGGGCGACGACCGTGCTCTACGGGATGATCGGTGTGCTCGGGGCCCGGATCTGGGTGCAGAACAAGGTCGACTTCTCCGACCCGGTGAACCTCACCACGGCCGCCGTCGCGCTCGTCGTCGGCATCGCCAACTACACCTGGACGGCGGGCGACCTCACGTTCGAGGGCATCGCGCTCGGCACCGCCGCCGCGATCGGGGTCTACCACGTGATGCGGGGCGTGGCCCGGTGGCGGGGGACCAGCCAGGAGCCGGCGTCGCCGGCGTCCGTCCCGGGCGGGGCCGAGCTGGACCGCTGAGCGGGTCGCGGCCGGGGGCGGCTCAGCCCTCGGCCGCGGGCTGCTCCTCGGCCGCCGGCGCCTCGGTGGCCGGCGGCGGGGTGGCCTGCGCGACCGGGGACACCTGGTCCAGCGCGATGCAGCCCTCCGGCACGGCGAACGGCTGGTCCGCGACCAGCACCACGTCCGCGGCCGCGACCAGGGCGTTGTAGGTCGACCCGACGACGACGTCCACGGTCGCGTCCGCGCGGGTGTCCAGGACGAGCTGCGGGGTGTCGAACTGCGCGGCCACGGTGTACGCGGCCGCGACGCCCTGCGTGCCGAACTGGATCAGCGCGGTGCCGGTGTACGTGGTGTAGCCCATCTGGCTCGCGTTGAGCTGCTGCCCGACGACGAAGCCGCGCGACGCGAGCGCCGAGGCGGTGTCGCCCGCGAGCCCGACCCGGTTGGTGCCGTTCAGCACGTTCACGGTGACCTGGCCGTACGGCACGGGCGTGGCGCCCTCGGGCGGGCACGGCGAGTTCACCGCGGCCAGGCCGGTCGGCTCGGGCGACGAGAAGTCCCGGGACAGGAACGGCAGCGAGACGTTGCCGGTGTAGACGGCGGCGGCGCCGAACGCGGCGACCGCGAGCCCGCCCAGCAGCACGCCGAACACGACGGCCTGGCGCTCCCGGGTGTGCCGGCGGCGGCGCTGGCGCGCGGCGTCCGGCGTGCGGTCAGCGCTCATCGGACTCGATCACGAGGACGCGGGCGTGCAGGACCGGCCGCTGCTGCAGCGCGGCGCGCACCGCGCGGTGCAGGCCGTCCTCGAGGTACAGGACGCCGCGCCACTGCACGACGTGCGCGAACAGGTCGCCGTAGAACGTCGAGTCCTCGGACAGCAGGTTGTCCAGGTTCAGCGTGCGCTTGGTCGTGACCAGCTCGTCCAGGCGCACCTGGCGCGGCGGCACCTCGGCCCACTGCTTGGGCGTGACCAGGCCGTGGTCGGGGTAGGGCCTGCCCTCGCCCACGGACTTGAAGATCACGGACGCGAGTGTAGGTGAGACGGGCCCGCTCCGGGGCGACCGGCTCGCGGGTGGGTGGTGCGGGGGCGGCAGCCGGGTGAACTTCGGGCCGGGGGTCGCCTCCCCGGGCCGCGCGGCCGATGGGACGGGTACGGCGGGACCCGGGTCGGACGGGCCGGCGTCGTGTGGGCTCGGGAGGGGGGTGCGCATGCAGGTCGACGCGCGCGGCCGTGCCCGCGGGCGGGTGCGGCTGGTCGTGGCCGTGCTCGTGCCCGTCGGGCTCGCCCTGTCCCTGCTCGCCTCGGCGTTCGACGCGCACCAGCAGCGGGACCGGGCCGAGCAGGCGACGCGCGCCGGCCTCGCGGTGTCCGCGGAGGCGCTGGTGGCGCGGATCGGGGGCCAGATCCGGGTCGCGTCGACGTCCGCGTCCCTGCTGACCCCGGCCACGGGCGCGTCGTGGGACGACGCGGCGGCGGCGTGGGAGGGCCACCTCCGGGTGCTCGCCGGCGCGCCCGCCCTCGGCACGGACCCCGCCGCCGGCCCGTCGGGGCCCGGGCCGCTGCTCACCTCGGGCGTCGGGTGGCTCCCGGCGCCCGCGAGCCCCGCCGACCGCGCCGGCCCGGTCGACCTGCGGCCCGCCGGGGCGGCCGACGTGCCCGGGGACGTGCACGTCGCGCGGGTGGTGCGGCTCGGGTCCGGCTCGCTGCTCGACGCGCTGGCGGCCGGCGCCGACGACGCCGCGGGGGCGGCTGCGGTGGCCGACGCGCTCGCCGCGGCTCGCGACTCCGGCGAGCCGGTCCTGAGCGCCGCCTACCCGGTTCCCGCGCTCGCGGGCGACGCGTCCGACGCCGGCAAGGTGGCGCGCGGGGCGGCGGACCGGGCCGAGGCCGCGATCGCGGTGCCCGTCTACGACGCCGCGGACGCCCCCGGCAGCACGGCCGAGCGCCGGCGCCGCCTGCTCGGCTGGACGGTGACGACGTTCGCGGTGGCGCCGCTGCTGGACGCGGTGAGCGCGCGGCCCCGGGACCCCGCGCTCGTGAGCGACGGCGGCACGGTGCTCGGGGTGCTCGCGGAGGACCGCGACGTCCGGTCCGCCGCGGGCGGGCGGCTCACCGTGGCGGTGCCGGTGGCGGGCCGCACCTGGACGCTCGCCGCCGAGCCGCGGGAGGCCGTCGGCCCGCTCGCCCCGCTGCCGCTGCTCGGGGGCGCCGTGCTGACCGCGCTCGTCGTCGGCCTGGTCGCCTCGCGCGCCGCCGCCGAGCTGCGGGCCGTCGAGCTCGCCGACGACCGGACCCGCGCGCTGGCGGCCCGCACCCGGGACCTGGAGTCGATCACCCGGAACACCCCGGACGCGCTCGCCCGGGTCGACGGCGACGCGCGGCTCCGGTTCGTCAACGCGGCGATGCGCCGAGCCGCCCGGGTGTCGGACGCCGACCTGGGCTCGCGGGTGGGCGACCTCGCGGGCCGGTCGCCGGTGATGGACTCGGTGCGCGCGCTGGCGCACCACATGATCGCGATCTCGGAGGACCGCGGCGCGGACGCCGACGCGGACCCCCGGCGGCTGATCAGCATGTCCGCCCACGTCGAGGGGCACTGGTACGACGTCCGGGCGGTGCCCGAGCGCGGCCTGGACGGCGCGGTCGACTCCGTGCTCGTCGTGGCCCGGGACGTCACGCGGTTCCGGGACGCCCAGGACCGGCTCACGCACGCCGCGACGCACGACCCGCTGACCGGCCTCGCGAACCGGGACGTCGCGCGGGAGCGCGCGGTGGCCGCCCTCACCACCTCCCGGGCGGGGACCGCGCTGCTGCTGCTCGACCTCGACCGGTTCAAGCTCGTGAACGACTCCTACGGCCACGTGGTGGGCGACCAGCTGCTGCAGCGGGCCGCCGAGCGGGTGGGCGCCGGCCTGCCGGACCGGGCGGTCGCGGCGCGGCTCGGCGGCGACGAGTTCGTCGTGCTGCTGCCCGACGCGACCCCCGCCGTGGCCGAGGAGGTCGCGCTGCGGCTCGTGGCGGCGTTCGACGAGCCGTTCGCGGTCCGGGGCGAGGAGTTCGCGGTGGGCTGCTCCGTCGGCGTCGTGCACGCCGAGCCCGGCGGGATGGTGTGGGACGAGCTGCTCCGGTGCGCCGACGTCGCGATGTACCGGGCCAAGGCCGCGGGCGGCGGCTGCCACCAGTGGTACGAGGAGCACGGCGCCGACCACGCGCGGCAGCGGCTCACCATGGCCGCCGACCTGCGCCGCGCGATCGAGGAGGGCGAGCTGTCGCTCGTCTACCAGGCGGAGGTCGACCTGGTCACGGGCCGGGTCGAGGGGGTCGAGGCCCTGATGCGGTGGACCAGCCGCACCCGCGGCCCGGTGTCGCCGGGCGAGTTCATCCCGGTGGCCGAGGAGACCGGCCTGATCGGCGAGCTCGGGGCGTGGGCGCTCGACCGCGCGCTGGCCGAGGTCTCGGCCCACAACCGCAGCACCGGCGCGGGCCTGCGGGTCTGGGTGAACGTCTCGCCCCGGCAGTTCGCCGCGGGGCAGGACCGCGCCGACCTCATCACGCTCGTCGTCGACCTGCTCGCGGCGTACGACGCGCCCGCGAGCTGGCTCGGCATCGAGGTCACCGAGAGCGCGCTCGCCGACGACGCCCGCGCGGTGCCGATGCTGCGCGCCCTGCGCGAGCTGGGGGTCGGGGTCGCCATCGACGACTTCGGCACCGGGTACTCGTCGCTGTCCCGGCTGCACGACTACCCGGTCACGCTGCTGAAGATCGACCAGTCGTTCGTCCAGGAGCTCGGCGGCTCCGGCGCGGCCGGCCCGCGGGCGGCGGGCGTGGTCGAGGCGGTCGTCGCGCTGGGCCGGTCGCTGGGCGCCGACGTGATCGCCGAGGGCGTCGAGGACGAGCCCCGGTACGCCGCCCTGCGCTCGCTGGGCTGCGACCTCGCGCAGGGCTACCTGTTCGGCAGGCCCTGCGCGTTCGCCGACGCGGTCCGGCCGGTGTCCGTCCCGGGGCCGGTGCTGCCGGGGATGGTCGGCGCCAGGCTGCCCGGCCCCCGCTGAGCCGCCGGCTGCTGCAGCAGCATCCAGGTCGCG
>NZ_DASQCJ010000066.1:0-4997 GCF_035634735.1 Cellulomonas sp. | reverse complement strand
CGTCCGGGCCGGTGCCCGCGCCGGCGGCGGAGACGAGCTTCGAGTTCATCTGGTCGTAGGGGACGTACACGTTCTCGACCGTGGCGTCGTTCTCGGACTCGAACTTCTCCTTGTACGCGTCCATCAGCGCGACCTGGTTGGCGTCGGAGAAGTAGTGCCAGACGGTGACGACGCCGTCGCCCTCGCCCCCGCTCCCGGAGGTCGAGCCACCGCCGCCCCCGGCGCTGGTGCCGCCCGAGCAGGCGGCGAGCCCGAGCGCGCCCGCGGCGGCCAGGGCGATCAGGGAGGTGCGTCGTGCGTTCATGCGGACCGGTCTCCTCGTCGAGTGCGGTCGGTGGCCGGGCCTCTGTGCCGCGGCCATCGCTGGTGCGTCGTCCCGGACGAAAGTCGCCGAAACGCTTTTCGGGACGCTAGCACCGCGGTTCCATGGGAGTCAACGGGGTGCCTGCGCGTGACCTTTTCGGCGTACGCTGCCCAGCGAGCACCAGGACAGGGGGCATCCATGAGCACCGACGCACCCGGCCGGCGCCAGGTCACGCTGCGCGACGTCGCGCAGCTGGCGGGCGTCTCGGTCGCCACGGCGTCCAAGGCGATCAACGGCAAGGCCGAGGTCAGCCCGGACACGCGCCGCCGCGTCCTCGACGTCGCCGAGCGGCTGTCGTTCACGCCGAACGCGCTCGCCCGCGCCATGCTCGACGGGCACACCGGCACCGTCGGCCTGCTGACGCACGACCTCGAGGGCCGGTTCTCGCTGCCGATCCTCATGGGCGCCGAGGACGCGTTCGGCGCCGGGCGGTCCAGCGTGCTGCTCTGCGACTCCCGCGGCGACGCCATCCGGGAGCAGCACCACCTGTCGACGCTGCTCGGCCGCCGCGTCGACGGCCTGATCGTCGTCGGCTCGCAGACCGACGCCCGGCCGCCGCTCGGCCGGGACCTGCCCGTCCCCGTCGTCTACACCTACGCCCCGTCCACCGACCCCGGCGACGCGTCCGTCGTCCCCGACAACGTGACCGCGGGCCGGATCGCCGTCGAGCACCTGGTCGCCACCGGCCGCCGCCGCATCGCCCACGTGTCCGGCGACATCACCTACGCCGCCGCGACCGACCGCGCCGCGGGCGCCGACGCGGCCCTCGCCGAGCACGGGCTCGAGCGCGTGGGACCCGTCCGGTACGGCTCGTGGTCTGAGGCGTGGGGGCGCTCGTCCGTGGCGGCGCTGCTGGAGCAGGACGTCGACGCCGTCGTCTGCGGCAGCGACCAGATCGCGCGCGGCGTGCTCGACGCGCTGCACGACCGCGGCGTCCGGGTGCCGGACGACGTCGCCGTCATCGGGTTCGACAACTGGGAGCCGATGATCGCCGGGTGCCGGCCGGCGCTGACGAGCATCGACATGAACTTCCAGGTCATGGGGCGGCGGGCGGCGGAGCGGCTGTTCGCGCGGCTCGAGGGCCGCGACCCCGGGGGCGTGGAGACGGTGGCGCCGCGGGTGATCGTGCGGGAGTCGACGGGGGGCTGAGCGGCGAGGGGCTCCGCGCGGCGCTCCGGTCGCCGTCCGCCCGGCACCGGCCTAGCGTGGCGGCGCCCTGCGGCCGCCCGGGGCGTCGACGACCACCGGAGACCGCCGTGCCCCGCATCCTCGAGCCGCGCACCGCCGCCACTCCCGCCCGGGAGGGCTGACCCGTGCCCGTGTGGCTCGAGGCCGGTGCCTGGGGCCTGGTCGGCGGCGCCGCGCTCGTGCTCGGCGCCCTGGTCGCGTGGTTCGTCCGCGTCCCGCAGCGGGTGGTCGCGAGCATCATGGCGTTCGGCGCCGGCGTCCTCATCTCGGCGCTGGCGTTCGAGCTGGTGGACGAGGCGGAGCGGTCCGGCGGCCTGGTGCCGACCGTTCTCGGGTTCCTCGCGGGGGCCCTGGCCTACGTCGCCGCGAACCTGCTGCTCGCCCGGCGCGGCGCCCGGCACCGCAAGCGGTCCGGCGACCAGCAGCCCTCGGAGCAGGACGCGGCCGGCAGCGGGGCCGCCATCGCGGTCGGCGCGCTGCTCGACGGCATCCCGGAGTCGGTGGTGCTCGGGCTGTCGGTGCTCGGCGGGCAGGGCGTCGGGGTCGGGGTGCTGGCCGCGGTGTTCATCTCCAACGTGCCCGAGGGGCTGTCGAGCGCGGCCGGGATGAAGCGCGCCGGGCGCGGCCCCGGCTACGTGTTCGGGGTGTGGGCCGGGATCGCCGTGGCGAGCGGGCTCGCCGCGCTGGTCGGGTCGCTGCTGCTGCAGGACGCCTCGGCGGGGACGATCGCGGCGATCACCGCGGTCGCCGCCGGGGCGATCCTCGCGATGCTCGCGGACACGATGATCCCGGAGGCCTTCGAGCGCGCGCACCTGCTGACCGGCCTGATCACGGCGCTCGGGTTCCTCACCGCGTTCGCGATCGAACGGGCCTGACCGGCGGATTCACGGCGGCGCCGGGGGGTGTGAGACAGTGCGTCTCCCCCAGCAGCAGGAGGAGCCCCGATGACCGCCTCGACCGATGTCGACCCGACGTCCTCGTACCTCGACGCGTACGCGGTCGAGGCCACCGAGCGCGTCGGCGTGCCGACCGAGTGCAGCATCATCCTGCGCAACCACCACCTGCTCGACCAGGTGGCGAGCAGCAGCGAGCGCGCCGCCCTCTGCGACCGGGCGGAGGTGACCTCGGGAGAGGGCCCGTGCGTCGCGGCGATCCAGCAGCTCCGCGGCGAGCTGGTGCCGGACGTGCTCGCCGAGGAGCGCTGGCAGGAGTGGCGCGCGGCCGCGACCGACGCCGGGTTCCGCTCGGCGGCGGCGCTGCCGGGCCAGGTCGACGCCGAGACGACGGTGGCCCTCAACCTCTACTCCGAGACCGTCGACCCGTGGGACCGCGAGACGCTGGTCCGGATGGACCAGTTCGTGCAGGAGGTCGCCGAGGCGATCCGGACCCGGGGCCTCACCGCCTGACGCCCGCGGCGCCCGTGGGCGTCACCTCTGGAGCCGGCGCGCGAGCATCGCCTTCGACTGCTCGGCGCCCTTGCTGCTCTCGCGCTGCGCCCGCCGGAAGAAGTCCGCGAGCTCCGCGTCCCCCGCCCGGTCGGCGTCCTGGGCGTACTGCTCCAGCCGCAGCACGTTGCTCAGGCACGCCTCGGCGAACCAGATGAGGTTGTAGTCCTTGTCCGGGGTACCGGTGCCGCCCCCGGTCTCGCTGTCCGACATGGTGACCCCCCTCGGCGCGCGACGACCGCGCACCACCCACGCTAGGCCCGCCCCTCGCGCCCCGCGACGCGGGCGCGGCAGCCGGCGGCCGGACCCACCGGTCGCCGGTCGCGGCCCGGGTGCCTAGCGTGGCCGCATGACGAGCACCCCCGACCCGGACCCGGAGAACACGCCCGGCCTCGAGCCCGGCGGCGGCGTCGCGCCCGGCGACACGCCCCCCGGCGAGTCCAGCACGTCCGGCGCGGCGTTCCAGGAGCCCGACCTGCCGAGCCGGCGCACGAACTGGCTGGTGTACGTCCTGATCGGCGTGGTGGTGGTGTTCGCGCTGCTGCTGTTCGTCGGGTACGTGGTGGGCCTGCTGGGCTGACCCGCGGTTCGCGCCCGGGCGGCCCGCCGGGCCCGGTAGCGTCCGGACGGTGCCGACCGACCCGACCGGACCCGCCTGGGGCCCGCCGCCCGAGCCCGGCGTGGGCGACGCGCTGCGGTTCGGCTGGGAGGCCGTCCGCGCGCGGCTCGGCACCGCGATCGGCCTGTTCGCGGTGCCGGTGGTCCTGCTGGTCGCCGGGTTCGCGGCGATCTACCTCCCGCTGCTGTCCGGCACGGTCGACGCCCTCCGGCACGAGATCGAGGCGCAGACGGCCGCGACCCGGACCGGCGCGGCACGGACGGGCGCGGAGCTCGTCGGGACGAGCTGGGGCGTCACGCCCGGGACGCTCGTCGGGGTGCTCGCGGCCGTCGTCGCGCTCCAGGTGGTCACGATGCTGGTGCAGGTGCTCGGCGCGCGGTTCGGCCTCGCGCTGGTGGACGGCCGGCCGATGGGCGCCCGCGCGTTCTGGACGCCCCGCGGCCTCGGGCGGCCGGCGGCGACGGCGCTGCTGCTCGCCGTGCTGACCGGGGTCGGGATGCTGCTGCTCTACCTGCCCGGCCTGGCGGTCGCCCTGCTCGGCCAGTACGCGGTGTACCTGTCGTTCGACCGCGGGTTCGGGCCGGTCGAGGCGATCCGGGAGAGCGCCCGGCTCGCGAGCCGGCACCTGGGGACGACCATCCTGCTGGTGCTCGCGGTCGCGCTGCTCGGGTCGGTCGGGTCGATGGTCTGCCTCGTCGGGCTCGCGCTCGCCTACCCGGTGGGGTTCGCGACGACCGCGTGGCTGTACCGGCAGCTCGACGCCCGGCCGGCGGCCCCCGTGGCCCGCTAGGCGGTCGCGGGCTGCGGCTCGGGGTCCTCCTCCCGCGCACCGGCCTCCCCCGGCTCGGTACCCAGCCCCGGGATCCGGTCGTGCCCGTGCAGGTACCGGACCATCGTGTTGACCGTGGCGGCCACCGGCACCGCGAACAGCGGGGGCCGCCGTCACCCGCGCGCCGCGACGGCCTCGGCGACGAGATCGGTGAGGCTGCCGGGCTCGGTCCAGTCCTCGACGCGCTCCCCGTCGACGAGGATCGTCGGGACCCGGACCTCGGTGAGGTCGAGGGCGGCCTGGTGGGTCGCCGCGGCGACCCAGGGCGCGAACACCCGGGAGGTCGCGGTGCGCTCCTTGGTGCCGCCTGCGGCGGCGGTCACCCGGTACGGGGTCGCGGCGGCCTCGGTGAACCGCTCGGTCACGCCCCGGGGCACGCCGGCGTCGACCGCGATCTGCGCGATCTCGTCGTCGGAGAGCCCGGCGGGGTCGTCCGTCGGCGGCTGCGCGGCCATGAGCGCGTGCAGCACGTCGACGTAGCGCTCGGGCGAGGCGTCCGCGACGACCGCCAGCGCGTTGACGGCGCGGGTGGAGTAGGTGCCGCCGAACCGG
>NZ_DASQCJ010000065.1:0-10204 GCF_035634735.1 Cellulomonas sp. | reverse complement strand
GCGACCGGGGAGGCGCTGGAGGCGGGTCACGTCGACGCCGCCAAGGCCGAGGTGCTGGCCGCGGCGCTGACCGACCAGTCGTTCCAGGTGGCGCACGCGGTGGAGGACGCCGTGCTGCCGGACGCCGACCAGTGCTCGGTGGCCGAGCTGCGGCAGCGGGTGCAGCGCGAGATCCGATTGGCCGATCCTGACGGCGCCGCGGACCGGCACGAGCGGGCCCGCTGCACGCGCCGGGTGACGCACCCGCGGGCGCAGGCGGACGGGATGGCGTCGATGTGGCTGGTGCTGGCGGCGGAGGACGCGACCCGGGTCGACGGGGTCCTGGACCACGCGGCCCGCGCGGCGAAGGCGGTCGGTGACGGTCGGACCCTGGACCAGCTGCGGGCGGATGGCCTGCGCGACCTGGTGGTCGGGGACGTGCCGCCCTCGGACGGGCCGGCGTTCGAGGTCCACCTCGACCCGCCCGCGCCGGTGCTGCCGAAGCCCCGCCGGTCGGCGGAGGACCTCACCACGACCACCTTCAGCCTGACGCCCCGCCCGCCGGTCGACCCGATCCCGACCGCCACGATCGTCCCGCTCGACTCCACCGGATCGGACTGCGCCGCGGGCGCCGGCGACAGCGCCGTGACGGCAGCCTGCCCGGACGCTGCACCCGCGCCCGAGGCGTCGCCGATCCCCGGTCCCGCGCTCGGACCCTCGGCTGCCCCTGGTCCCGTGACCGGGCCCTCACCGGTCCCTGGTCCCGTGACCGGGCCCTCACCGGTCCCTGATCCCGCGACCGGCGGCTCGGCGGTCCCCGCTCCCGTGCCGGTCCCCGCGCCGCTGGCGCCGGCCGCGCTCACCCCGGCGCCGACCACCGTCCGCGGCGGCTGCACCCGATGCTCCGGCCGCCCCGGCGCCGAGGTCCGCATCACCATCAACGCGTCCACACTCATCGGCCTGGACGACCAACCGGCCGACCTCGACGGCCACGGCCCCATCGACGCGGTCCGCGCCCGGGCCCTGGCGGTCGGCGGGGTCTGGCGGCGGGTGGTCACCGACCCGGTCACCCACCGGCTGCTGGACGTCGGCCGCGAGCGCTACCGACCTCCCGCCGCCCTCGACGAGTTCGTGCGCACCCGCGACGGCACTTGCGTCGCACCCGGCTGCGTCCGCCCGGCCTGCGGCTGCGAGCTCGACCACACCGAGGAGTTCCACCCTCAGCCCGGCGCGGACCCCGACGCTGCCCTGGGCCGCACCGACGCGGACAACCTCGGGCCGTTGTGCCACCGGCACCACCGGCTGAAGACCGACGGCGGGTTCCGGCTGCGGCAGATCGAGCCCGGGCTGTTCGAGTGGCTCACCCCGACCGGGCACCGCTACCTGACCCGCCCGGGCACCGGGCAGAACCACGACGCCACGGCGGACCCCTACGACGAGCCGCCCCCGTTCTGAGGCAGCGGACCACGACCCGGGTCTCGGCCGCGAAGGCGACGAGGCGACGCCCGCCGGGCCCACGAGCGCCGAGCGACGGCCGCCGGGCCCACGAGCGCCGAGCGACGGCCGCCGACTCGGCGGCTCCGGAGTCGGCGGCCACCGGACCGATGGCCGCCGGACCGATGGCCGCCGGGCAGATGCCCGCCGGGCTCACGGCCGCCGGGCTCGATGTCCCCCGTGCCACCGGGCCCACGGCCGCCGGGCCGATGTCCCCCGTGCCACAGCGCCGGCGACCGCCCGGACGCCCGCGCGGCGCGCGCTCCGCCGACGCCCCTGTCGGCGGTGGGCCGTAGGCTGTGCGCTGTGTACGAGGGCGCGGTCCAGGACCTGATCGACGAGCTGGGGCGGCTGCCCGGCGTCGGTCCCAAGAGCGCGCAGCGGATCGCGTTCCACATCCTCGCGGCGGACCCGACGGACGTGCGCCGCCTGGTCGACGCGCTGACCGAGGTCAAGGCCAAGGTCCGGTTCTGCGTGCAGTGCGGCAACGTGGCGGAGGAGGACCTCTGCCGGATCTGCCGCGACCCGCGCCGGTCGCCCGCCGTGCTGTGCGTGGTCGAGGAGCCGAAGGACGTGGTGGCGATCGAGCGCACCCGCGAGTTCCGTGGGAGGTACCACGTGCTCGGCGGGGCCATCAACCCGATCGCGGGCGTCGGCCCGGACGACCTGCGGATCAAGGACCTGATGACCCGGCTGGCCGACGGCACGGTCACCGAGGTGATCCTCGCGACGGACCCGAACGTCGAGGGCGAGGCCACCGCCACCTACCTCGCGCGCCTGCTCGTGCCGATGGGCCTCACCATCAGCCGGCTGGCGTCGGGCCTGCCGGTGGGCGGCGACCTGGAGTACGCCGACGAGGTCACGCTGGGTCGGGCCTTCGAGGGCCGCCGCCGCATCAGCGCCTGACGCCGCCGCCGGGACCGGCAGGCACGACGCCCCGCGCCCCCACGGCCCCACGCGACGCCGCTGTCCGGTTCGTCCCCTCGGGTCGATGGACCCCCGCGTGTCGCGCCCGCCGGCGGGCGCGTCGCGATCCGGAGGGGCAGCATGGCCCCCGTGACCCGACCCGAGGACGACCTGCGCGTGGCGACCGACTCGGCCCAGGTGGACGACCTGGCGCTCGACCCGGAGGCCGCCGACCTGCGCGCGGTCGGGGACTCGACGGCCCGGGAGTGCCGGGCGTTCCTGACGACGGTCACCGAGGTGGCATCCGGGAGCAACCCGGACGCGGCGATCCCGCTGCTGCTGCTCGCCGTGTCGGACGTGCTGGCGGTGGGCGCGCGGCTCGGCGCGATCGTCGACGTGGTCCCGACCGACCGGTTCGAGCCGGACGTCGGCCCCGACCCGGACGTCGAGCCGCTGCGGGCCGCGCTCGCCAACGTGCTGGACGGCGTGGACGACTACGCCGAGGTGGTGGACCCGGTGCTCGGCGCGGAGGTCACCGCGTCCACGCTGTCGGGCGATCTGGTGGCCGTGACCGGCGCGCTGGTGCAGGGGCTGCGGCACCACGACCGCGGGCACGTGCTCGAGGCGCTGTGGTGGTGGCAGTTCTCCTACCTGTCGACCTGGGGGGAGCGCGCCGCGAGCGTGCTGCGCACCCTGCAGACGCTGCTGGCGCACCTGCGGCTGGACGTCGACGACGACGTGGCCGCCGAGGCGGAGTACGACGCGCTGCAGCCCTGACCCGGTCGGCCCCGGCGGCCCCGGCAGTCCCGCCGGCTCAGCCGACCGTCCACCGGCGCAGGTCGCCCCGCGCCCGGTAGCCCAGCTTCCGGAGCGCCCGGCTCATGTGGTTCTCCACCGTGCGCACGCTCAGGTGCAGCCGCTCCGCGATCTGCCGGTTGCTGAGGCCGTCCCGGCCGAGGGCCGCCACCTCGCGCTCCCGGTCCGACAGCGGCTCGGCCCGCGCCGGCAGGGGGAGGTCGTCCGCGGTGCCGTCGTCGAGCCCGAGCAGCTCGCGCGCGGCGGCGGCCAGCACGCCGGTGACCCGGGGCTGGACGCGGGGGAGCGCGGCGGCGGCGGCGTCCTCGTCGCCGTCGGCGAGCGCGAGCTGCAGGTCCAGGTAGGGGTCGAGCAGCGGGAGCACCACGCCCCGGCGGGTGGCCCGGATGGTCGCCGCGCGCTCGGCGGTGAACGGCGGCGGGGCGAAGGCCCAGGTCACCAGCGCGGGCTGCCGGAGCCCGGCCTCGGCGTAGGAGGACCCGGCGCGCCAGGCGATCTCGGCGCCGGTCGCGCGGTCGCCGTCGGCCACGGCCACGGCGATGGCGCCGACGACGCGCAGCGAGCGGATCAGCGGCCGGTACAGCCGCGGGGTCTTCTCGAGCTCCACGAGCAGCGCCCGGGCGAGGTCGAGGTTCCCGGCGCCGACCTGGAGCACGGCCCCGAGCGCGAGCCCGCGCCGGTAGTAGGTGGTCTCGATGGGTCCCGCGGGGCCGAGCCGCAGCGCCGTGCTCAGCACCCGCCAGGCGGCCTCGATCTCCCCGGTGAAGCAGAGCACCTCGGCCAGCACCGTGGCGTGGACGCGGATGCCGAACGCGTCGTAGGCGTCGTAGGCGGTGCTGAGCAGCAGGCGCTCGTGCCGCTCGGCCTCGTCGAGCCGATCGAGCAGGCCGAGGCACTCGCCGCGCAGGGCCGCGCGGTAGTGCCGGACCTCGTCGGCGTCGGGGTCCGACGCGCGGTCGGCTGCCTCGGCGCGGTCGAGCACCCGCAGGGCGAGATCCGGGCGCCCGGCCTCGAGGAGGGCGGCGGCGCGGAGCAGCTCGGGAGCGCCGCGGAACGTGGCGGCGGTGACGGGCAGCGGGTCGGCGGCGGCGACCGCCTCGGGGGGCTCCCCGTCGCGGATCGCGGTGACCAGGCGCTGCTTGAGGTCCTCGAGCGCGGTGAGCCGGCCGCGCCCGTCCTCCGGGGGCGCGGGGACGGGCCCGTCGTCGTCGCCGCGCCACGACTCCCAGCGGGTGCGGTAGTACCGGAACGTCAGCTCGTCGTCCTCGGTGTCGGCCGGGGCGCGCGCGGTGTCCCGGAACACGGCGGCGATCTGGTCGCGGGCCGGTCGCCGCATCAGCAGCACGAGGTAGGCGGTCGCGGTGCCGAGCCGGGGGTCGGCGGCCCACGCCGCCTGCGCCGCGGCCTCCGCCGCGGCCGCGCGCTCGTGCACGACGCCGGCGACCTGGGTGCTCCAGCGCAGGAAGTCCGCGCTGCCGGCGGCGTCCCGGGCGAGCAGGGCGGTGAGCTCGGGGCGCGGGGGCTCGACCACGGCGACGACGTCGCCGACGACGGCGCGGGCCGCGGCCAGCAGCCGGCGGCGGTGGGGCGGCGCGACGCGGTCCCGCAGGGCGCGGGCGAGGGCGGGCGGGGCGACGACGAGCAGCGCGTCGGTGCCGCCGGCCTCGTTCTCGACGACCCGGCCCTGGTCCGCGAGGTCGTCCAGCAGGTCGGGGTCGACCAGGCGGGCCGCCGCGGCGGGCGCCACAGGCCCGACGACGGCGAGCCGCTCGAGGGCGTCGACCAGGGTGTGGTCGAGGGTGGCCAGGAAGAGCGCCGCGACGGCCTCCGCCGGCACCTCCAGCAGCCGGCCGTCGTCGACGTGCCGGCCGTCGTCGCGCCGCAGCGCCCCGGTGGCGCGCGCGGCGGTGAGCAGCGCGACCGCGGCGCCGGGGTTGCCGCCGGACTGGGCGAGCAGGGTGGAGGTGAGCGCGGCGTCCGCGGGGCCGCCCAGCACGGTCGTCACGAGGGCGCCGAGCGCGGCGAGCCCGAGCGGCGGGACCCGCACCTCGGCCGGCGCCCGGGCGACCAGCAGCTCGCGCGGCCCGCCGGGCGGGGTGCGCAGCAGGTCGGCGGTGGTCGCGACGACGAGGCGGCACCCGGTGCGCACCAGGACGCGCTGCACGACGCGCAGGCTGCCCGCGTCGAGCCGGTCGACGTCGTCCAGGAGCAGCACGCTGCGCGGCGCCGCGAGCTCGTCGGCCAGCCAGGCGGTCAGCGCGGTCTCGTCGGGCACCCGGGCGGGCGCCGAGGGGTGGTCCAGCACCGCCGCGAACGGCGCGGGGCCGGTCGCGCGCAGCAGGACGCCGGGCAGCCGGCGGTCGGACAGGTCGGCGCGCAGGGCCTCCAGCGTCGCGGACTTGCCGATGCCGCGCTCGCCGCGCAGCACCACGTCCCGCCCGGCGGCCAGCCAGCGCCGGACCGCGCTCAGGGCCTCGTCCCGGCCCCCGCCGCTCATTGCGCTCCCACCCCGCTGCACCCCCTCGCGGTGCGCGACGCGCCGACCCCGGCGCCCGCCCGTGACCGCCCGGGGCCAGCGTAGGGCGCGCCACTCAACTGCGTACCCATCCGTACCCAACTCCGCATGGTCGCCACTCATGCGCGCACGCGAGGGCGGCGGGTGCCGTACGCGAGCACGCACCCGCGAGCACCACTCTGACCTGCGCCGGGATACCTGAGACGAGCACCTACGGAGTGGTCGCGCCGAGGTCGGGCACCTACGAGCAGCACCTGAATGGCGCGAATGAGGGGTGCGCGCCGACTTCCCTCGGGTGCCGAGCGACCGCCCCGGCCCGAGGGGGTGGACGGACCGACCCCGGAGGACACCATGACCGAGCAGACCACCGACCGCCGCCGGCGCCGCAAGGGCCTGGTCGCCTGGGGCGCCCTCGCGGGCGTCGCCGCGCTGCTGACCACCGCGGCCTTCACCGACGTCGCCCGGCTGAACATCGGCGCGAACGGCATCGGCGGCGCCGACAGCACGTACAACATCCAGGTCGGCGCCACGGACGCGGACGGCCGGTTCGTCGCCGGCTGGCAGGAGGCCGACGGGCCCGCGGGCGTGCCGATCGCGCTGGACGGCGCCGAGTCGCTGTTCCCCGGGTCGTCGCCGGTCGAGGTGACCATCCCGGTGCGCAACGACTCCGCGCACTTCGACTCGTCGCTCGCGCTCACCCTGGTGCGGCTCGCGGACGACGCCGGCGAGGGCCGGGTGACCGACGACGACTACCTGGCGAGCGTGCGGTTCTCGGTGCACATGCCGGGGACCTCGCTCGACGCCGCGGCCGTCTCGGCGAGCGACCTGACGTTCGCCGAGGTGCAGGCGCTCGCGCTGAACGACCTGGCGGCCCAGGAGTCGAGCACGGTCCGGCTGACCGTCCGGCTGCTGTCGCAGGCCGACTCGGGCGCGTCGTACGACGACAACTCCCTGGCCGGCAAGGGCGCGTACGTCCAGGCGGTGCTCGACGGCACGTCGATCTGACGAGCCGCCGCGCCTCCTGGTGCGGTCCGGTGCGGACGCCTGCTGGCGGCGTCCGCACCGGGGTCTCCCGCAGACCCCACGACCGGACTGACGACCAGACCCGACGACACGACCCCGGAGGAGCGGTGAGCGACGTGCGGTACCGACGCGCGGCGGCCCTGGCGCTGCCGGTGTGCCTGCTGGTCGGCCTGACCGCGGCTCAGGTGGTGACCCGCGACGACGTCGTGGTGCGGTTCGACGGCGTGACGTTCGCGCTCGAGACGGCCGCCACCGCGGACCGCGGCGGGGTCCCGAACCGGGCCGTCGCGGACTGGCGGCCCGCGGACGGCGACTGGCGGTCCGCCGACGAGCCGTGGACCGTCGCGCTGCCGACCGACACGCCGGCCCCCGGGGAGCCCGTGCGGTTCCGGGTGGCGGTGCGCAACGCGTCCGGGGCGCCGGCCGCTGTCGTGCTGTCGCTCGCAGCGGGCGGCGACGGCGCCCGCCCCGCCGACGACCCGACGGCCGACCCGACCGCGGACCCCACCGCCGGCCCTGGCGGCGACCTGTTCGACCACCTGCACGCCACGCTGTCCGAGGGCGGCGTGGTCCTGGCCGACGGCCCGGCGTCGACCGTCCTCGCGGCCCTGCCCGGGGAGGTCGCGCCCGACCGGGCGGAGGTCCGCCTCGTCGACGTCGCGATCTCGACGCCCGTGACGGGCGACGACCGGTGGGCCGGCGTCCGGACGCCGGTGCAGCTCGTCGTGGCGGGGGAGAGCCGGTGACCCGGGACCCGCGGCACCGCGCCCCGGGCCGAGCCCGGCCGCGGGCCCTCCTGGCCGCCGCGGGCGCCGCGGCGCTGGCCGTCGTCGTCGCCGGCGCCGTCGCCACGCACGCCGCGTTCACCGACGCGGCCGCCGCCGCGCTCGACCCGGTGGGCGGGGCGTACGACCTCGCGCTGGTCGGGTCGGGCGGCGCGCTCGTCGCCGGCGACCCCGACCCGCTGACCATCGAGCAGGTGGTGACCCTGCCGGACGGCAGCACCGCGGTCGAGGTCGACGTCGTGACGACCACGCCGGCCACCGGCCCGGTCACGCTCACGGTCCGCAACGGCCGGACCGCGGCGCTCCCGACCGACCCCGGGATGTCCGGCCCCGGCGCGGACCCCTACGACGTCGGGCTGTTCACCGTGACCGTCGACGGCCAGGAGGTGCTGACCCGCGTCCCGGCGGCCGAGCTGGCGCCCGTGACGGTCGACGGCTGGCAGACCGGCGTCCCGCGCACCGTCCGGCTGTCGGTGACCCTGCCCGCGGCGCTCGGCAACCCCTACTACTCCGGGCGCGCGATGGTCGTCGCCCTGCAGCTCGACGGGAGCACGTCATGAGGAGCACCGGACCGCTGCGCGCGCTGCCGCCCGCGGTCGCGCTGGGCGCGGCGGCGCTGCTGGTGACCGGACCCGCGGCCGGTCCCGCGGCGGCCGGCGTGCCGGCGGCCGACGCCGTGCCGCTCGTCGAGGGCGGCACCGCCACCGCACGGCTGGACGTGCCCTACCCCGGGCGCAGCACGGCGTTCGAGGTCGTCGCGCGGGCCGGCTCGGCCGGGCCGGCCGACCTGACCCTGCTGGTCGACGGGGGCACCGGTCCGCTCGCGTCCGGGCCGGACGGGCTGCGGCTCGTGCTCGAGGACGCGGCCGGCCGGGTGCTCGCGGCGGGCACCCCGGCGGAGCTCGCCGCGGCGCCGGTCGACCTGGGCACGATCGGCGCGGAGCCCGTCACCGTGCGCGCCACCGCCTCGCTGCCCGCCACCGCCGGCGACGAGCTGCAGGGCGTCGGCCTGACGCTGCGGCTCGGGCTGGTCGCCACCCAGGACCTGCCCGCGGCGGCCGACCCCGACCCCCGCCTTGGCGGCGTCCCGTCCGGCGTGCTGGCGGTCACCGGCGCGCGCGTGGCCGCGGCTGCGCTCGCCGCGCCGGCGCTCGTCACCGCCGGGCTGCTCGCGCTCGCCGCGCGCCGCCGGGGCCGGACCGAGGAGGACGCATGAGGCCCGCCCGCACGACCCGCCCCGCCGGCGTCGACCCCCGCCGCGCGCTCGCTGGGGCGGCCGCCGTGCTCGCGGTGCTCGGCCTCGCCGCCGTCGGGGCGACCAGCGCCGCCTACACCGACCGCGCCACCGCGGTGACCGACGTCTTCACCGCGCCGACCACCCGGTTCATCCCGCAGCCGACCTACCTGGCCGGCACGGGCACCGCGCTGCAGGACGACGGCACGATCGCCGTGTGGGGCTACCGCGGCAACGGGCTGTCCGGCACCGGCGTGGCGTCCGTGGGCCACGCCGACACGATCAGCCTGGTCACGCTGCCCGCCGACGACCACCCCGACGGGCGGCGCCGCGCGGTGAAGGTCGCGGGCGTCTCGCTCGACAACTACTACCCGACGGACGCGAACTACACGGGCATGGCGGCGCTGTCGGACGACGGCCGGGTCTACACCTGGGGCGGCAACCAGTCGCACAACATCATGGGCCGCACCGCGTCGCCGGTGCCGTTCAACCGGCCGGGCCAGGTGGCGATCCCCGGCACCGTCGTGGACCTGGTGTCGAGCGCGTCGGTGTTCCTGGCGCTCACCGACACGGGCGACCTCTACACCTGGGGCTACCCGCAGGGCCGGGGCGTGACGGGCCAGGGCGGCTCGTCCACCAGCAGCAGCACGCCGGCCCGCATCCTCACGGGCGTGCACTCGATCGGCGCCGGCGTCTGGAACGGCTGGGCGGTCCGCGGCGACGGCGTGTACTGGTGGGGCTGGGCCAACGCGGCCGGTGCCTACGCCGGCGCCCCGTCCGGCGACAACACGACCGCCAACGCCACGAGCCCGACCCGGTCGGCGGCCCTGTCGGCCCACGTGACGAGCGGGTGCACCGCGGTCGGCGTGGTCGCGGGCTCGCCCGAGGACGACTGCACGCTCCAGCGGCTGACCGGCCACTACTACGGCAGCCAGGCGGTGCTCGCCGACGGCACGCTCCTCACCTGGGGCAACGCCGTGGAGTGGGGGACCGGGCGCCCGTCGGGCACCACCGCGCAGAACAACACCCCGACGGCGATCACGCTGGCGGCCGGGGTCACCGCGGTGCGCGTCGCGCCGACCGAGGACTACGTGCTGGTGCTCGGCAGCGACGGCCACGCCTACGTGTGGGGGCGGTACTCCTACGCCCGCGGGGTCGACCCGGGCACGGGGCTCGTCTCGTCGACCAACATCCGCGAGCCCGCGCGGATGACCGCGCTGGGCGAGGTCGTCGCCGTGTCGGGCCACGGGTACACCGGCGGGGCGCTCCGCGCCGACGGCACGCTCGTGCTCTGGGGCGGCACCACGCAGGGCGGGAACAGCAACACCTACCGGACCGTGCGGGACTCGTTCCGGCCGACGGGCATCGGGATCGCGAGCGCGCAGCCGCTCACGGCGCTCGTGCTGCCCGGGACGGAGGCGGCGCAGTGAGCCGGCACCCGGCGCCCCGCGG
>NZ_DASQCJ010000064.1:0-33848 GCF_035634735.1 Cellulomonas sp. | reverse complement strand
CTGGAGCGGCGCGCGCGCGGCTTCAAGAACCACGGCCTGGTGCGCGAGCGGGACCGGCAGCGGTTCCCGGACGAGGGCCCGTGGCACCAGGAGGTGCACGAGTTCGGGCTGAACTACCGGCTGCCCGACGTGCTGGCCGCGCTCGGCACGTCCCAGCTGCGGCGGCTGGAGGCGTTCCGCGCCCGGCGCGCCGCGATCCACGCCCGGTACGACGAGGGCCTGCGGGACCTGGACGGCGTGCTCACCCCCGCGCGCCGCGCCGAGGCCGAGCCCGCCTGGCACCTGTACCCGCTGCGCGTGCTCGACGGCCGCCGCCGCGAGGTGTTCGAGGCGCTGCGCGCCGCGGGCATCGGCGTGCAGGTCAACTACATCCCGGCGTACTGGCACCCGGTGTTCGCGGACCTGGGCTACCAGCGCGGCCAGTGCCCGAACGCCGAGGCGTACTACGCGCAGGAGATCTCGCTGCCGCTGTTCCCCGACCTCACGGACGCGCAGGTCGACCGGGTGGTCGACGAGGTGCGCCGCGCGGTCGCGGGCCGCTAGGCCGTGACGGTCCCGGACCCGGCCCCGCCTGCCGGGGCGGCGGCCCCGGTCCCGGCCGAGCCGTCGGCGACCCGGACCGTCCTCGGCCGGGGCTCGCTGTACACGATCGCCACCGCAGGTCCCGCCCTGGCGGCGCTGGCGGTGATCCCGGCCGTCACCCGGCTCGTCGCGCCGGACGAGTACAGCCTGGTCTCCGTCGCGACCGTGGTGGTCCAGGTCGCGTACATCCTCGTGGCGCTCGGCCTGGGCGCGGCGGTGACCCGGCAGTACATCCTCGACGCGGGCGGCGCGGCGGGAGCGCGCGGGGTCGTGGTCGCGGGCGCCGGGATCGCGACGCTCATCACCGGGGTGCTCGCGGCGTCCGGCCCGTGGTGGTCCCCGCTGCTCCTGGGGCGGCCGTTCGGCACCGAGATCCTGCTCGCGCTGGTCGCCGGCGTCGGCGGCGCGTGGATGGTGCTCGCGCAGGCCTACCTGCGGGGTGCCGACCGGCCCGGCCCCTTCGTCCTGCTCGCGGTGCTCGCCAGCCTCGCCGGGCCGGCCGCCGGACTCGTCCTCGCCGCCGCCGCGGCGCCCACCGCCACCGCCTACCTCTCCGGCGTCGTGGGCGGCTACCTGGTCGCCGGGCTCACCGGCCTCGCGCTGGTGGTCCGGTCCGGGTCCGCCCGGACCACGTGGCGGGGCGTGCGGGCCGCGCTCCGGGTGGGCGCGCCCACCGTGCCCCACCAGGTGTCCCTCTACCTCGCGCTCGCCGGCCTCGTCGTGGTCGCGGACCGGGTGCTCGACGGGGCGGGCGGGGCCGCGAACATCGCCCTCAGCATCGGCGCCGGGGCCACCGTCGTGACCGCCGGCCTGAACAACGCGTGGGCCCCCGTCGTGTACCGGGCCGCACCCGCCGAGCGCGGCCGGGTGCTCGACGAGACGACGCCCGTGATCACGCTCGTGGCGGTGGTGCTCGCGGGCGGGGTGGCGCTGCTCGCGCCGTGGCTCGTCCGGCTGGCGCCGTCCGCGGACTACCCGCCGGTCACCCTGGTGCCGGCCGTCGCGCTCGCGTCCGCCGCGGCGCTGCCCTCGGTGGTGTACCTGGCGAGCGGCCACCTCGTGTTCGCGCGCGGACGCACCGGCTGGCTCGCCGTGAGCACGCCGGTGGCCGTCGCGGCCGGGCTCGCGGCCGCCGTCGCCCTCACGAGCGCCTGGGGGCTCGGCGGGGTCGGCGCGGGGTACCTGGTCGCGTACGTCCTGCTCGCCGTGCTCACGACCGCGGTCCAGCGGCGGGTGGCCGAGCGGCCGTGGTGGCCGCCCGCGATGCCGCTGACGGTGCTGCTCTGGCTCGCGGTGAGCGTGGCCGGCGCCGTCCTGCCGTCGGAGGGCGCGGTCGCGACGGCGGCCCGGCTCGGCGCCGCGGTCGCGCTCGGGGTCGGCGGGCTGCTCGCGGTGCGTCGCGTCGCGCGCGGGTCCCGCGCGCCCCGGTAGCCGTCAGGCCGTCGGGCCCACCGGCAGCGGCGCGGCCGGCGCGGCCGGCGCGGACCCGAGCGGCCGCGGGAGGTACTCCGTCGCGGCGACGAACCAGGCGCCGAACGACAGCGAGGGCACGTCCCCGGACGGCGCCCGCTCCCCGGGCCCCGACGCCCGCCGGCCGAGCTGGGTCACGGTGCGCGAGAGCGGCGCGCGCAGCCAGTGGTCCAGCCACGGCCCCGCCTGCCGGCGGTCCCAGCCGAGCAGCCGGCGCAGCTCCTCGGGGGGCAGCAGCGCGTCGGCGCCGGTCTCCGCGCGGGCGACGGCGGTGCGCGCCGCGGGCGCGGTGCCGGCCTCGTAGAACTCCGGCCAGCGCCCGGCCAGCGACCCGGCGTCGTCGGCGCGCTCCCCCGCCAGGCGCATCGCGTCGCCGGTCACGGCGGCGTCGATGCCGAGGGAGGCGGCGTAGACGACGGGGGTCGACAGCCGGTTCGACACCACCCGCGCGGCCCCGGTCAGCAGCGCGTGCAGCCGGCCCAGGAACGCCGGGTCGGTCCGGGTGCCGAGGGTCACGAGGCGGTGGCCCGCGTCGGCGTACGCCCGCACGACCGCCGGGTCGCGGGCCTCGACGTGGTACAGGCACACGGTCGACGGGCCCTCGGTCTCGGCCCACGCCCGGGCGACCGCGGCGTGGTCGCCGAGCAGCGGCTGGGTGGCGATGCCGTGCACCGGCAGGATCACGGTGCCGGTGCCCGCGGGCCGCGCGCCGACGACGGCGCACAGGTAGTGCCAGGGCGCCCCGATCGCGACGCTCCGGCGGTCCCCGGCGGCGGGGTCCCACGACCGGGACTCGTGCGACCACACGAACAGCGACCGGTTCGACCGGCCGCCGGGGCGCCCCACCTCGGGGAAGTCGCGGAAGTGCGTGTCGAGCGGGGACGCGGCGGTCCAGCCGTGCTGCAGCAGGCCCGGCAGGTGCCGGGGCCGGGTGAGCCCGGCGTACCGGGCGAGGGCGCTGCTGTGACCGTAGTAGTGGTTCTGGGACTCCACGGCGACGAGCCTACGGTGCGGCGCGGCACCGCCCGGACGGCACGGAGCGCCGCCGGGCGCCCCGTAGGCTGTCCCGCGGCCCGGACCCCACGGGCGCGTCGACCCGGTGAAGGACCCGCATGCCTGCCCACGGACAGCCGACCGCCCGGCGCCCGCGCCCCGTGCCGATCGTCACCGCGGTGCTCGCGGTGGCGGGAGCGGTCCAGGTGGCGCTCGGCCTGTACTGGTGGCTCGGCAACCAGGTCGCGGTGCCCGAGTACGGCGACACGACGGAGTACCTGGCGCAGGCGCAGTCGTTCGCGCTGGACGGCTACCGCACGCTGGCCTACCCGCTCCTGGTGCGCGGCGCCCTCGAGCTCGGCGCCCTGCTGCACGTGCCCTGGACCGTGCTGCTCTACCAGGTGCAGCTCGCGGCCTGGGCCGCCGCGGCGTGGTACCTCGTGCGCACCGTCGCGCCGCGCGGCGCGCGGCTCCGCGTGCTCGCCTGCACCGCGGTCGTGGTGACGGTGCCGCTGCCGCTGCACTACGCCGCGGTCGTGCTCACCGACTCCCTCGCCCTGTCCACGTCGGTGGTGGTCGTGAGCGCGGTCGCGCGCATCGCCGCCCGGGACCGGCTCGACCTGCGCACGCTGACGGTCCTGGTCCTCGGCGTGGCCGCGGCCGTGTTCGTGCGCCCCGACCGGCTCTACGTGACCGTCGCGATCGCGGCCGGCGCCGCCCTGGTCGTCGCGCTGCGCACCCGGCGGCGCGCCCGCGTGCGCCTCACCGGCCGCCGGGCGCTGCTCGTGGCGGGCGTCCTGCTCGCCGCCGTCGCGCTGCCCGGCCTCGCGACCACCGCGCTGAACCGGAGCACCCAGACCGCCGACCTCGGGCGGTCCACGCCGACCCCGGTCGGCGCGCTGTTCCAGCGGGTCGCCGGGCTGCACGTCGAGGAGATCCGCGACCTCGTCCCGCCGGACGTGGCCGCCGCGTTCCCCCCGCCCGGCGCCGACCGGTGGGCGGTCGCGAGCGCGCTCTCCGCGGCGGGCGGCGACGCGTACCTGCTCGCCGGCGTCCGCGCCACGCTCGACTGCTGCGCGGGCGCCGTCGTGTCCCAGTCGGCCCGCGACGTCGCCCACGGCGTCGGCGGCCCCTACCAGATCGCCTCCGACTGGGTCACCGGCTCGAACGGCAGCTCCAACTGGGACTTCACGCGGATGGCGCAGCACCGGCCGCACGCGAGCGCCGCGGTCATGGCGTGGTCCGTCGCCAGCGCGGTCGTCCTCGCGGCCGCCTCGGTGACGGCGGTGCTCGAGGTCCGGCGGCGGCGCGACGACCCCGGGGTCGCGGGGGTCACCGCCGTGCTCGTCGGGTCCTGCGTCGTCGTGGCGGCGTTCTTCGGCCTGACCACGAGCTCGATCCCCAACCCCCGGTACACGCTGATCTCCCAGGCCGTCGCGTGGGCCCTGCCGCTCGGCGTGCTGCTCGCCCCCGCGCCCGGCCGCCGGGCCGCCGGCGACGAGCCGGCGGGCGACGACGCGCCCGAGGCTGCCGTCCCGGCGTGACCCGGGGCCGGTGCGGCGCCGTGGTCCCACCGGGTACTGTGTGTCGTCATCTTCCGCGATCTCAGGAGCTCCCCCGGTGGCGGACAACGCCGACACCTGCCTGGTGGTCCCCCTCTACAACGAGGGGGCCGTCGTCGGCGACGTCATCTCCGACGCGCTGACCGTCTTCCCGCGCATCGTCGTGGTCGACGACGGCAGCGCGGACGCGTCGGCGGAGATCGCCCGCCGCGCCGGCGCGCTCGTCGTGGAGCACCCCCTGAACCTCGGGCAGGGCGCCGCGCTGCAGACCGGGTTCGACGCGGCCCGCCGCCTCGGCGCCGAGTACGTCGTCACCTTCGACTCCGACGGCCAGCACCGGACAGAGGACGCGCTGGCGATGGTCCAGCGGCTCCGCGACGACGAGGCGGACGTGGTCCTCGGGTCGCGGTTCCTGGACGACCGCACCCGCCCCGGGGGCGTCAAGCGCGCCGTCCTCAAGGCCGCGGTGCTCTACTCGAACCTCACCACCGGCGTGCGGCTCACCGACACGCACAACGGGCTGCGCGCCCTGAACGCGACCGCGCTCGGGACGATCCGGATCCGGCAGAACCGCATGGCGCACGCCTCCGAGATCATCGAGCAGATCGGCCGCTCGAGCCTGCGGTGGATCGAGCACCCCGTGCACATCGTCTACTCCGACTACTCGCGCTCGAAGGGGCAGTCCGTGCTGAACGCGGTCAACATCGTCACCGAGCAGCTGTACCGGTGACGCCGTGCTGATCAAGGTCCTGCTGCTCGTCGCGATCGCCGTGGTCGTGGTGCTGAGCCTGCGCGCCCCGGCCGGCGCGCGGCACCTCGCGCTGCGTCGCGTCTCCGTCATCGGCTTCGCGGCCCTCGCGGTGCTGTCGGTGCTGTTCCCGGACGCGTGGAACGCGGCGGCCGCCGTGGTCGGCGTGGGCCGCGGGACCGACCTGCTCCTCTACGGGCTGATCGTGGTCTTCCTCGGCTACATGGTCACGACCTACCGCCGGTTCCGGCACCTGGAGAGCCAGATCACCCAGCTCGCGCGCCGGCTCGCGCTCGACGAGGTCGCCACCGAGCTGCGCGCCGCCGACACCGCCGGTGAGGCGCGTCTGCCGGACGTCCCGCCGGGCCCCCGCGACGTCGACGGGGCTGTCGGGCCCGCGGCGGCGACGGACCCGGCGGCGCCGGACGCGACCGTGCCCGGCGCGGCCGCGCGCCCCGGACCGGCCGCGTGACGGCGGAGGCGCCCGACCGCCCCGTGGTGCGCGCCCCGTCGGCCGGCGCGCGCGCCGGCCGGTTCGTGGACGGCTGCCTCGACGTCGCGGTCGCCGGCTTCGGGCTGTGGACGCTGCTGTGCTGGGGCGTCCTGGCCGGGCTGCCGCTCATGCCCGTGCTCGGCCTGTGGGCCCTGGGCACCGCGGGGATCGCCGCGTGGCGCGTGCGGCGCCCGTGGCTCCGGGACGCGGACGCCCCCGGCGGCCCCGGCGGCCCCGCCCTCCCCGACCCGGGCGGCGCCCGGACCTGGGTCGCCCTGGCGGCCGCGCTCGCCGCGGCCGCGCTGGCGTCCGTGGTGTCCCGGCCGGACGCGGACGACGCGTCGTTCGTGGCCCGGTCCACCTGGGTCGCCGACCACGGCGCGCTCCCGGCCGGGGACTTCGTGTTCGGCGAGCCCGGCTGGCCCGCGACCTTCGGCTCCGTCCCGAACGTCAGCTCGATCGAGGCGCTGTTCGGCGCGCTCGCCCGCGCGACGGGCCTGCCGACCGGCGACGTCGTGTACCGCTACTTCGTCCCGCTGGCGGCGTTCGCCGCGGTCTGGGCGCTGTGGGTGCTGCTGCGCGCCTGGCACGCGCGCCGCCCCCTGGCCTCGCTCGCGCTGGCCCTCGCGTTCCTCCTGCTCGGCGGGTACGCCCACGCCACCTTCGGCAACATGCACCTGGCCCGGATCTGGCAGGGCAAGGCCGTGCTGCTGGCCGTCCTGGTGCCCTACCTGCACGCCTGCGTCGCCCTGCTGTGGCGGCGCCGCGCCACGGGCCGGGCCGACCTCGCCCGCACCGCCGCGGTGCTCGCGGCCACCGGGCTCGCCGCGGTGGGCTGCTCCTCGACCGGCGTGTTCCTCGCCCCGCTCATCGCGGGGTCGGCCGCCCTCGCGCTGCTGGTGGCGCGGCGGTGGCTCGAGGCGGTCGTGCTGGTCGTGGCCACCAGCGCCGGGCCCGCCGTCGCCGGCGTCATGACGGTGCTCTCCCCCGTCGGCGCGCGCAACGAGGGCGGCCGGGCCACCGGCTGGCTCTGGGTGCGGGTGCTGGGCGACGAGCCGGCGATCTGGGCGCTCGTGGCCGCCGCCGGGCTGCTCGTGCTCGCCGGGCTGGTCCGGCCCCGCTGGTGCGCCGCCCTGGACCGGCCCGCCCAGATCGGGCTCTCGTTGACCCTGCTCGCCGGCTTCGCGTGCACGGTCCCGCCGGCCTACCCCGTGCTGACAGCCCTCATGGGGGGCGACGCGATCGCCTTCCGCCTCGCGTGGGTGCTGCCCGTGCCGGCCGTCGTCGGGCTGGTCGCGAGCCTGCCGGCGCGCCGCCTCGGCCTGCCGGTGCTGCCCGCCGTCGCCCTGGCCCTCGCGGCGGTGCTCGCCGCCGGCCAGCCGCTGTGGTCCGCCGCGAACGGCGCCGCCGTGGGGCGGCCGGGCGCCTGGAAGGTCCGGGACCAGGCGGACCTCGCGGTCGCCCGCTGGATCGTCGACCAGGAGCCCCGGGGCCGGTACCTCGCCCCGGGCCAGGTCGCGCTCGCGACCGGGGTGCTGACCTCGGAGCTGCGCCCCGTCGGGTCCCGGATGGACTACGTCCTGTCGCTGGGCCAGGTGCCCGGGTCGCAGGTCGAGCAGCGCGCGCTGCTGCAGGGCGTCGCCGACGGCGACACCGCGCTCCGGGTGCCGGAGAACGCCGAGCTCGTCCGCTCGGCGCTGGACGACCTCGACGTGACGGTCGCGTGCGTGCTGTCGCCGGACCCGTTCACCGCCGAGGCGTTCGCCGGGTGGGCGCCGGGGGTCGCCGTCGCCCCCTGGGCCTGCTGGAGCCGGTAGCGACCGCCCGCCGCCCGGGATTCCCCGAGCGCGCCCGGACCACCGCGAACAATGCCGCACGCATTGCGCGGCCCCGACGCGCGCGCGGCATTTCCGGAACGCCCGCGACGGGGCGGCGCGGCATTCGCGCGCGCCGCGCGGGCCCGCCCCGGCCGGGTGGCGCGGCGCCGGGGCGGCTCAGCCCAGCAGCGACTTCTCGGCGGCCGCGTCGTCCCACCAGAGGAACGCGGCCGCGGCCGCCTCGTCGGCGAGGCCGGGCTGCGGGAGCCGGCCCTCGCCGTAGGCGCCCACGATCGCCGCGACCGTGCCCTCGTCCGCGCCGGACCGCTGGAGGCCCACCGTGTTGACCCCCACGAGGCGCACGGGGCTGCCGAACGCCTTGGCGAAGGGCGGGACGTCCCGCGTCACGACGGCACCCATGCCGACCATGGCACCCGGACCGACCACCCGGCGCTGGTGGACCGCCGCGCCCATGCCGAGGTTCGCGCCCGCGCCCACGCGGACGTGCCCGGCGAGCGTCGTGCCCGCCGCGACGGTCGCGCGGTCGCCGATCTCGTCGTCGTGCGCGACGTAGACGCGGGACATGAGGAAGCAGTCGTCGCCGATCCGGGTCGCGCGGTGGCTGCCCTGCTGGACGCTCACGCCCTCGCGCAGGACGTTGCGGTCGCCGATGACGACGCCCTCCCCCGCGGGCGCGTCCCAGCCCGCGCCGTGCGCGGCGCCGCGGATCTCCGGCGGCGTGCCGACCACGACCCCGGGGCCGAACCAGTTCCCGTCGCCGACCCGCAGCGGCCCGAGCAGGACGACGTTCGGACCGACGACGTTGCCCTCGCCGAGCTCGACGCCGGGACCGACGACGGCACTGGGGTGGATCGTGTTCATCATTCTCCTGAATCGGGGCGGCATAGTACTCACGGATGTGCGCGACGCTCGGGACCGTCTCGGGAAACCGCGGCGCGCCCGCTGGTACCGTCAGCATGCCAGGGCAACGTCGATACAGAAGGTAGCCCCATGATTCCCATCTCCTCCGTGGACCTCGGTCCCGAGGTCGAGGCCGAGGTGCTCAAGGTCCTGCGGTCCGGCATGGTCGCGCAGGGCCCGGTCGTCGCCGAGTTCGAGCGCCGCTTCGCCGAGCTGTCCGGCGTCAAGCACGCGGTCGCGGTCAACAACGGCACGACCGCGCTCGTCGCGAGCCTCCAGGTCCTCGACCTCGAGCCCGGTGACGAGGTGATCACGAGCCCGTTCACGTTCGTGGCGACGCTCAACGCGATCCTCGAGGCCGGCGCGACGGCCACCTTCGCCGACATCGACGACGCCGACTTCAACCTCTCCGCCGCCGCGACGGCCGCCGCCGTCACGGACCGCACCAAGGTCCTCATGCCGGTGCACCTGTACGGGCAGACCGCGGACGCCCCGGCGTTCGCCGCGCTCGCCGCCGAGCGCGGGCTCGCCCTGGTCGAGGACTCCGCGCAGGCGCACGGCGCCACCTTCGAGGGCCGCGCCGCCGGCTCCTTCGGCATCGGTTGCTTCAGCTTCTACGGCACCAAGAACCTCACCACGGGTGAGGGCGGCATCATCACGACCGACGACGACACCGTCGCCGACCGGCTGCGCGTGCTGCGCAACCAGGGCATGCGCGCCCGCTACCAGTACGAGGTCGCCGGCCACAACTACCGGCTCACCGACCTGCAGGCGGCGCTCGCGCTGCCGCAGCTGGACCGCTACGACAAGACCGTCGCGACCCGCAAGGCCAACGCCGCGCGCCTGGCCGAGGGCCTGGCGGACGTCCCCGGCCTGGTGGTCCCCCGCGAGCTGCCCGGGCGCTCGCACGTCTGGCACCAGTTCACCGTGCGGGTCACGCAGGACGCGGCCGTGTCCCGCGACGAGCTCGTCGCCAAGCTGACCGAGGCCGGCGTCGGCAGCGGCATCTACTACCCGAAGCTCGTCTTCGACTACCCGACGTACCTCGAGCACCCGCGCGTCCGCATCAGCGACGTCCCGGTCGCGGCGCGGGTCGTCACCGAGGTGCTGTCGCTGCCCGTGCACCCGAAGCTCTCCGAGGGCGACCTCGACACCGTGGTGTCGACCGTGCGCCGGATCCTGGGCGCCTGATGGCCGCCCCCGCGCGCATCGCCGTCATCGGCGCCGGGTCGATGGGCTCGCTGCACGCCCGCGTCACGGCCCAGCACCCCGGCGCGGTCCTCACGACCGTCGTCGACCCCCGCGAGGAGTTCGGCCGCGCGGCGGCGGACCGGTTCGGCGCCGAGTGGCGTCCCGAGCTCGGTTCCACCGCGGACCTGGACGGCGTCATCGTGGCGGCCGCGACCGAGGCCCACTTCGAGCTGGCCCGCTTCGTCCTCGAGTCGGGCACCCCGCTGCTGGTGGAGAAGCCGGTGACGGACGCGCTCGAGAAGACCGTGGAGGTCCTCGAGCTGTCCGCCGCCCGGGACGTGCCGATGATGTGCGGCCTGCTGGAGCGGTACAACCCCGCCGTGCTCACGGCGCGCTCGATCATGGAGAACCCGCTGCACGTCGTGGGCCTGCGGCACTCGCCGTACGCCCCGCGGATCAAGACCGGCGTGGCGTGGGACCTGCTGGTCCACGACGTCGACCTGGCCTACCAGGTGCTCGGCGGCGACGTCGTCCAGGTGGACGCGGTCGTCGGCCAGTACCACCCGTCGTCGGTGCCGGGCGCGGAGGACGTCGTCCAGGCGCTGCTGCGGTTCTCGTCCGGCGGCGTCGCCACGGTGTCCGCGAGCCGGCTGGGCCAGCACAAGGTCCGCCAGCTCGTCATCCACGAGCTCGACAAGATGATCGAGGTCGACCTGCTGCGCCGCGGCGTCACCGTGTACCGGCACGTCTCGGCCGAGGCGGTGGCCGACGGCCGCGCCTACCGGCAGCAGACGATCATCGAGATCCCCGAGCTGGTGACGTCCCAGGAGCCGCTGGCGGCCCAGCTCGACCGGTTCCTCGGCCTGATCGCGGGCGAGGTCGACGCCGCGGAGGAGCGGGCGTCCATCCTGCCGTCGCACACGGTCGTCGCCCGGGCGAAGGAGTCGGCGGGCGCCGCCGCCTGACCGGACGCCGCCCGCGGGCGGCGCACGACGGGGCCCGGTGCGCACCTCGCGCACCGGGCCCCGTCGTGTGCGACGTCCCCGCCCGCGGGCGGGGCCGTCGGCGCGTCAGCCGACGCGGTCGTCCTGCTCCGCGCCGCGTGCGGCGGGCGCCTGGGGTGCGGGCGCCTGCGACGCGGGCGCCCGGGGTGCGGGCGCCTCGGTCGCCGGGGCCTCGGTCGCCGCAGCCTCGGTCGCCGGGGCGTCCGCCCCGGCGGCGGGCGCGACCGCCGTGGCCGCGCCGTCGCCGCCGCGCCGGCGGTCGCGCCGGCGCAGCCCGGGCGCGACTCGCGTCGTCGTCACGTCCCCGTCCAGCACCTCGGGCGTCTCGTCCCACCAGCCGGCGGGCCGCCACAGGTACAGCACCGCGAGCCCGGCCAGGCCCGCCGCGAACGCGACCGTGCCCACCAGCCAGGTGGAGTTCGGGCCCGGCAGCGCGGGCCACCACCACTCGGCGTCGAAGTCGAGGTTCCAGGCCTGGTGGTCCGACCCGGTGATGTAGCGCCGCATGTTCGTGTGCAGCGCCGCCGAGTTGGCGATCGTCAGCGCGGCGACGACGGCCCCGGCCTGGAGGCCGGACAGGCGCGGGGCCCGGCCGCGGGTGGCGAGCGCCGCGACGCCGGCCAGGATGACGGCCATCGGCAGGATGTACCGCGACTGCACCTGCTCGCCGACGAACGCGCCGGACTGCAGCAGCATCACGAGCGGCACGAGCCAGAGCGCGGCCGCGGCGCCCACCACGACGAGCCCCTTGGCGAGGCTCGACCGCGACAGGCCCCAGAACACCACGCCGCCGAACACCGCGAGCCCGAGCACCGGGACGGCGGCGGGCATCGGGGTGTCCAGCCAGCCGAGGCCGCCCATGTCGCCGAACATCCCGGCCCACAGCCGCGGGACGTTGAGGAAGTTGGCGGTGAGCAGCACCTCGGGGGTCCGCGCGGGGTCCGGGGCGTGCGGCAGGCCGCCCGCGAGCTGCCCGCCCTGGGAGGACGTGAGGAACAGGCCGACCGCCACGACGAGCGCGCCCGCCGCGGTGCCGTAGAACAGCCAGCGCGCGCCCTTGCGCCCGATCGTCAGGACGACGACCGCGAGCACCGCGAGCACCATGAAGTACGCCGAGTCCGCCCGCGCACCGGCGCCGATCACCGCCGAGAG
Organism: Cellulomonas sp.; assembly: GCF_035634735.1. Lineage (GTDB taxonomy): Bacteria > Actinomycetota > Actinomycetes > Actinomycetales > Cellulomonadaceae > Cellulomonas. Next base: position 21,915 of record NZ_DASQCJ010000064.1, on the reverse strand, counting down.
CAGGGTGAGCGCCACCAGGACCAGCCGGCGCCGGCCTCGCGAGGACGCCACGCCGAGCAGCGACACCCAGAACGTCGCGGCCGACAGCAGCGCCCACGAGCTCGGGTTCGTGGACGGGATGAGGAACATGCCCAGCGGCACCGCGGTGGCCACGGCGCCCAGCACCGTCGGCGGGCGGAGCCAGCGCGGCACGGCCGCGATCACGGCGCTGAGGAACGACAGGTAGATCACGGCGTTCAGCCCGCGCATGATCAGCACGCTCGGGATCATCTCGCTGCCGGCGAACCGGCTCATCACCCAGTAGAAGACCGGCGGGTAGAGGCGCTCGAAGTTGCCCCGCTGCGTCTCCACCAGCTCGGCGTCGGGCTCGAACTCGTCCAGCGCGCCGGCCTGGCAGGCCGCGGACACGTCGGGCCGGAAGGCGAAGCAGCTGGACGTCGCACCGAAGTCGGGGTGCACCAGCCGGCTGTCGGCCTCGCCCGAGGGCTCGCAGATGTTGTCCCGCTCGGTCTCGCACCAGATGCTGACCGTGTGGAAGTCGTCGTCGGGGCTCGCCCCGACGGGGGACGACAGGGCCCAGGACAGCAGCGCGACGAGCAGCAGCACCGGCGTCGCGACGAGGACGCCGAGCCGCGCCCACCACGTGAGGGGCCGGCCCAGCAGCAGGCGCCCGGTCACCGGGCGACCTCGTCGGGTGTGCGCTCGAACGGCAGCAGGTCCGGCTTGTCGGGGCTCGCCTCGATGTCGAGGTGCAGGGCGCTGACCAGCAGCTGGGTCCCGATCATCAGCGGCAGCGCCGCGAGCATCACGGTCCCCGCGGTCGCGACCACCGAGCTGAGGGCGATCGCCGTGATCCACACGGTCATGCCCACGCCGAACACGAACGCGAGCAGGCCCAGCACGAGCAGCAGCGCCACCGGGCTGAACGACCACAGGACGTAGCGGTACCAGACGCGGCGCCAGAAGCCCCGCCCGAGCAGGCTCATCAGCTCCGGGATCACCCGGGACAGCTTGATCGAGGAGACCTCCTCGCCGTAGACGGCGGGGATCGGCACGTCGACCGCGGGCACCTGCAGGATGTTGAGGTGGATCAGCAGGTCGTTCTCGAACGAGTAGCGCTGGGCGACGTTGTCCAGCGGGATCCGCTCGAGCACGCTCGTCCGGACGGCCGTGTACCCGTTCTGCGGGTCGAACAGGTGCCAGTAGCCCGACGCGAGCTTCGTCATGAACGACAGCACGATGTTGCCGAACACCCGGTAGCCGGGCATCCCGCTGAACGACTCCGGGGCGAAGAACCGGTTCGCCTTCGCGAAGCCGTAGCCGCCGTCCGTCACCTGGTCGAGCAGGGCGGGCAGGTACTCGGGGTCCATCTGGGCGTCGCCGGCCATGACGACGTTCACGTCCGCGCCCAGCGCCATCGCCCGGCGGTGCGCGGTGATGATCGCGCCGCCGACGCCCTTGTTGACCTCGTGCCGGACCAGGTCCAGCCGCGGGTCGCCGACGGCCAGGGCCGCCTCGCTCGTCCCGTCGGGGCTGCAGTCGTCCACCACCACGATGTGGTCGACGTAGGCGGGCATGGTCTCGATGACCCGGCCGATCATCCGCTCCTCGCGGTATGCGGGCACGACCGCGGCGACCACCGCACCGTTGTACATGTTCAGTCCTCTCGGGCGGCGCCGGGACCGCGGGACGTGCCCGCGAACACCCAGTACCGGTAGGCGAAGTAGTTCCAGACCGTCGTGACGAGCGTGGCCAGCACCTTGCCGCCGACCCACCCCACGGGGGTGGCCGACACGGCCTGCACGATCAGGGCGGTGGCGACCGTGTTGATCGCGGTGAGCGCCGAGTAGCGGAGCAGCGCCCCGCCGTGCGGCACCGAGGCGCGGAAGGCGAACCGCTGCATCGTGTAGGTGTAGGCGAAGCTCAGCACGAACGCCGTGCCGCTCGCGAGCCACACCGGCAGGTGCAGCACCTCGTGCAGCAGCGCCGTCAGCCCGAGGTCGACGAGGAACGCGCTGCCGCCCACCGCGAGGTAGCGGAGCGCCGGGTTCGCGGTGAGGGCCCGCAGGCGACGGACCTGCCCGGCCGTGCCGGAGGCGTCGCCTGCGTGGTCCGCCTGCCGGTGCGGAGGGGAGCTGGTCGCCGTCGGGCGGGGCTCGTGGTCGCTCATGCTGTCCTTGGCTCGTGCGGTCGACCCCGCATGCTACCCGGGTGCCGCCTGTGCGCGGGGGTCCGCCGGCGTCGCGTCCGCCACGTCCGGCCGACCCGCCGCCGGACGTCCGGCGCGTCGTCCGTCCGGCAGGGGCGGAAGATGGTCCCCTGGTCCGCAAAGCCGTCGATCAGGGGGACGACCACCGTGTCTTGGATGAGGACCACCGTCGCGTGCACCGTCTCGGTGCTGCTGGCGCTCGGGACGACGACCGCGGCCGCGGCCGCCGACGACGGGGTGCGCGCGCAGGCGCCCGCCGCGTCCGGCGCCGGCGCGTCCGACGTGCAGGTGACCGAGCTCGACCTGGACGGCGTGAGCGACGCGGTGCTGGCGGAGCTGCCGACCACCGACCAGGTGCCGATGGCGGAGAGCGACGAGGCCGGCTCGGCCGCGCCGGACGCCGCCGCCCCGGACGCGACCGCCCCCGAGGCGTCGCCGCAGCCCGGGGCCTCCCCCGCGCCGAGCCCGTCGGCCACGGCCGGTGCCGAGGCGCCCGACGCCGCGGCGCGCGAGGCCGCGCCGGCGGACGAGGTCCGGCCCGACCCGGACGTGCTCACCACCGAGCTCGACACCGACGCCTTCTCGGTCGTCGGCGTCACGTGGGACCGGACGCCCGGCCTCGAGGACGTCGTCGTCCGGTACCGCGTGAAGATCGACGGCGCGTGGACGGACTGGCAGGGCGTCGAGTCGTCCGACGTCGCCCCCGACACCGACTCGCAGGACGACGACGGCACGGGCGCCCGCGACGGGACCGACCCGATCGTCGCCGTGGGCGCCGACGGCGTCCAGATCTGGGCCGAGGCCGGCGCGGGCGAGGTGACCGGGCTCAAGGCGGTCCTGGTCGACCCGGGCGCCGACCCGACGGACGTGGGCGCCACGGTGCGCACCGCGTCCGCGTCCGGCACCGCGGCCGCGTCCGACGACGCCGCCGCGTCCGGCACGATCCGCACGGCCGCCTCGGTGCAGGCCGCCGTCGCGGCCCCCGCGGCACCCGCGGCACCCGCGGCACCCGCGATCATCAGCCGGGCCGGCTGGGGCGCCGACGAGTCGCTGCGCACCTGCTCCCCCGACTACTCGAACAGCCTGGTGAGCGCGGCGGTGCACCACACCGCCTCGGCGAACGGCTACAGCGCCGACGCCGTCCCCGGCCTGCTCCGGGGCTTCTACGCGTACCACACGCGCCCGGAGGCGGCCGGCGGCCGGGGCTGGTGCGACATCGGCTACAACTTCCTCGTCGACCAGTTCGGGCGCGTCTTCGAGGGGCGCGCCGGCGGGATCGAGAGCACCGTGATCGGCGTGCACACGGGCGGCTTCAACAGCCGCACGATCGGCATCGCCGCGATCGGCGAGTACGGCTCGGTCGCCCCCAGCGCCGCGCTGCTCGAGTCGCTCAGCCGGCTGATCGCCTGGAAGTTCTCCGTGCACGGCATCAGCGCCTCGGGCGTCGCGACGATGACCTCCGGCGGCGGCGCGTCGAAGTACCCGGCCGGGACGGTGGTCACGTTCCCCACGATCTACGCGCACCGGGACGCGCAGCTGACGTCCTGCCCGGGCCAGGGCCTGTACGACGCGCTGCCGGCCATCCGGGCGCGCGTCGCGCAGCTCTCCGACGCCTCGGTGGCGGCCTCGCCACGCGGCCGCGTCGAGGCGTACGCCGGGTCGTCGGCGGGCGTGCGCGTCACCGGCTGGGCGTCCGACCCCGAGACCACGGCGCCGCTCACCATCGCCGTCTCGGTCGACGGCGCGGTCCAGACGATCGTCGCCGACCGCAACCGGCCGGACGTCGGCCGGCACGGCTTCGACGCCACCGTCGGCGCCGCGCACGGCTCGCACGTCGTGTGCGTGACCGCCGTGAACGTCGGCGGGGGGCGGTCGACGGTGCTCGGCTGCCAGTGGGTGACCGTGACGAACCCGATCCCCATCGGCGCCCTCGAGTCGGTGAGCACGACGGCGTCGGCCATCACCGTGAGCGGCTGGGCCCTGGACCCCGACACGACCGAGCCGATCGCCGTGCACGTGTACGTCGACGGCGTCGGGCGCGCGGTCACCGCGGACCTGCCGCGGCCCGACGTGGGCGCCGCGTTCGGCAAGGGCTCGGCGCACGGCTTCGCCGTCACGATCCCCGCGACCGGCGGGAGCCACAGCGTCTGCGTCTACGCGATCAACACGCCGGCCGGCGCCAACGCGACGCTCGGCTGCCGCACGGTCGCGGTCGGCGCGCCGCCGGTGGGTTCGCTGGAGGCGGTCACGGCGACGGCGTCCTCGGTGACGGTCAGCGGCTGGGCCCTGGACCCCGACACCTCCGACTCGATCCAGGTGCACGTCTACGTCGACGGCACCGGCACCGCGGTCCGCGCGGACCGGAACCGCCCGGACGTCGCCGGCTTCGGCCGCGGCACCGCGCACGGCTACTCCGTCACGCTCCCGGCGGCCGCGGGCACGCGCACCGTGTGCGCCTACGCGATGAACGTGCCGAGCGGGCCCGCCACCGCGCTCGGCTGCCGCACCGTGACGGTCACCAACGCCGTGCCGGTCGGGTCGCTCGAGGCGATCACCACGACCGCGTCCTCGGTGACGGTCAGCGGCTGGGCCCTCGACCCGGACACGAACGACCCGATCCAGGTGCACGTCTACGTCGACGGCAAGGGCACCGCGGTCCGCGCGGACCGGAACCGCCCCGACGTGGCCGGCTTCGGGCGCGGGACCGCGCACGGGTTCAGCGTGACGCTGCCCGCGGGCTTCGGCACCCACTCCGTGTGCGTGTACGCGATCAACACGCCGGCCGGGGCGAACACCACGCTGGGCTGCCGCACCGTGTCCGTCGGGTCGGCACCGGTCGGGTCGTTCGAGGCGGTCACGCGCACCGCATCCGCCGTGACGGTCACGGGCTGGGCCCTCGACGCGGACACCCGCGACCCGATCGCGGTGCACGTCTACGTCGGCGACCGGGGCACCGCGGCGGTCGCCGACCGCCAGCGCCCGGACGTCGCCGGTTTCGGCCTGGGCACCGCCCACGGGTTCCAGGTGACCGTGCCGGCGACCGGGGCGAGCGGGCCGGTCTGCGTGTACGCGATCAACACGCCCGGCGGACCGCCCACGTCCCTCGGCTGCCGCTGAGCCGGCCGATCCGGACATCCCGGGGCCTTCCGGACAGCACGCGCGCCGGGCGCAGCCGCAGCGCCCGGCGTGCGTAGTCTGAGCGCGTCCGGACGGACGCCTCCCCGACCCCCGCCGAGGACCTCATGCACGCCCACCGCCGCCGCACGCCCCTCGTGATCGCCGCGGCGGTCGCGATCGCCGTCGCGGTCGCCGTCGCCCTCGTGCTCGTCCGGGCCGGCGGCGACGACGCGCCCGCCGAGGCCCCGACGAGCGCGAGCCCCACGACCGCGACGCCCACGACGCCGGCGCCGAGCACGACGCCGTCCCCGGCGCCGGCCCCCTCCGGCACGCCGGCGCCCGCGCCGGACCCGGCCGAGCCCCCGGCGACGGCGCCGCCGGCCGCGCCCCCCGCCGAGCCGGGCCTCGCGGCGGTCCAGGTGGTCACGACCTACGCGGGCTGGAACGCCCTGTCCGGCTCCGTCGAGGTCGGCGCCTACGCGGCGACGGTCGAGTCCCCGGGCACCTGCACGCTGGTGCTCACCGGGCCGACCGGCACCGTGGAGCGCCCGCAGCCGGGTGTGGCCGACGCGTCGACCGTGTCGTGCGGCGGGTTCGCCGTCCCCCGGGCGGAGCTCGCCGCGGGGACGTGGCAGGCGCACGTGGAGTACGCCTCGGCGAAGTCCGCCGGGTCGAGCGAGATCGTGGAGGTGCAGGTCCCGTGACCCGCGTCCGACGGGCCGTCGCGGCCGTCCTCACCGCGGTGCTGGCCGCCGTCGCCCTGGTCGCCGTGCCGGCCGCCGTGCAGGCGCCGCCCGCCGCGGCCGCGGACCTGGCGGGCTTCGACCCCGGCCAGATCATCAGCGACTCGGTGTTCTACGACACCACCTCCATGTCCGCGGCGCAGGTGCAGCAGTTCATCGCCGCGCGCGGCGCCTCGTGCTCCCCCGCGGCGGGGGCGACCTGCCTCAAGGACTACCGGGAGACGACCTGGACGCGGGCCGCCGACTCGCTGTGCTCCGGCACGTACACGGGCGCCGCCACCGAGACCGCCGCCCAGATCATCAGCAAGGTCGCGGCGGCCTGCGGGATCAGCCCGCAGGTGCTGCTCGTGACGCTCCAGAAGGAGCAGGGCCTGGTCACCGCGACCGCGGGCCGCAGCGCCGAGGTCTACCGCAAGGCGATGGGCTTCGGCTGCCCCGACACCGCCCCCTGCGAGGCGCAGTACTACGGGTTCTTCAACCAGGTCTACAGCGCCGCCCGGCAGTTCCAGAACTACGCCAAGAACCCGACGCGGTACGCGCACCGGGCGGGGATGGTCAACCAGGTGCGGTTCCACCCGAACGCCGCCTGCGGCACGAGCTCCGTCTACATCGCCAACCAGGCGACCGCGAGCCTCTACAACTACACGCCGTACCAGCCCAACCGCGCGGCCCTGGCCGCCGGCTACGGCACCGGCGACTCCTGCTCGTCGTACGGCAACCGCAACTTCTGGAACTACTTCACCGACTGGTTCGGCAGCACGATCCAGCGGGCGCCCGTCGGGTCGCTGGAGGCCGTCAGCTCGCCGGGGTCCGGCCAGGTCCGCGTCTCCGGCTGGGCGCTCGACCCCGACAGCTCCGCGTCCACCAGCGTGCACGTCTACGTCGGCGGCGTCGGGACCGCCGTCACCGCCGACCGCCCGCGGGCGGACGTCGCCGCGGCGTACGGCAAGGGCGCGAACCACGGCTTCGACGCGACCGTCCCGGCCGGGGGCGGCGCGCAGACCGTGTGCGTCTACGCGATGGACCTCACCGGCGGCCCCGCGACCTCGCTGGGCTGCGCCACGGTGACGGTGCGCAACGCCCTGCCCATCGGGACCCTGGAGGCGGTCACGCCCGCGGGCACCGGCAAGGTGCGCGTCACCGGCTGGGCGCTCGACCCCGACACCACCGCGCCGATCAGCGTGCACGTCTACGTCGACGGCGTCGGGCGCGCCCTCACGGCCGACCGCACCCGGAACGACGTGGGCGCCGCCTTCGGCAAGGGCAGCCAGCACGGCTTCGACGCCACGCTCGCGGTCTCCGGGGGCAGGCACACCGTCTGCGCCAACGCGATCGACAGCACCGGCGGGCAGAACACCTCGCTCGGCTGCGTGACCGTCACCGTCGACAACCGCGTCCCGATCGGGTCGCTCGAGCTCGTGTCGTCGCCCCGCACCGGCGAGATCCGGGTGACCGGCTGGGCCCTCGACCCCGACACGACCGCGCCGATCCAGGTGCACGTCTACATCGGGTCCGCCGGTCGCGCCGTGCGCGCGGACCGCACGCGCAACGACATCGCGAAGGCGTTCGGCAAGGGCGCGGAGCACGGCTTCGACGCCACCTTCGCCGCCGCGACGGGGACCCACACCGTCTGCGCGTACGCGATCGACAGCGACGGGGGCGCGAACCTGACGCTCGGCTGCTCGACGGTCACCGTCCGGAACCTGGCGCCGCTCGGGTCGCTGGAGAGCGTCACGGCCTCCGGCATGGAGCAGGTCACCGTCTCCGGGTGGGCGCTCGACCCCGACACGAGCGACTCCTCCAGCGTCCAGGTCCTGATCGACGGCAAGCAGGTGCAGACCGCCGTGGCGGACCTGCCGCGCGCCGACGTCGCGAACGCGTTCGGCCTCGGCGCGGCGCACGGCTTCCGCCTCACCGTGCCCTCCGCGGGCGGGCGGCACGAGGTGTGCGTCCGGGCGCTGGACACCACGGGCGGGCCGTCGCTCGCCCTGGGCTGCCGCACCGTCGACGTCAACGCCTACGCCGTCGGCAACCTCGAGGCCGTGACGGCCGGCACGGGCACGGTGCGGGCCTCGGGCTGGGCGCTCGACCCGAACACCAGCGACTCCATCGCGGTGCACGTGTACGTCGGCGCCGCGGGCAGCGCCCACACCGCGTCGCTCCCCCGGAACGACGTCGCGGCGGCCTACGGGCTGGGCGCGGCGCACGGCTTCGACGTGACGCGGCCGGCCGCCAGCGGGGCGAACCAGGTGTGCGCGTACGCGATCGACTCGGCCGGCGGGGCGAACGTGCTGCTCGGTTGCCAGGTCGTCACCGTGCCGTGACCGGGCGGGTGCGCGGCGGTTGGCAGCCGCGCACCCGCCCGGTACGACACAATGGCCCGATGCGAGGCATCATCCTGGCCGGCGGGTCCGGCACGCGACTGCACCCGATCACCCAGGGCGTGAGCAAGCAGCTCGTCCCGGTGTACGACAAGCCGATGATCTACTACCCGCTGTCCACGCTGATCCTCGCGGGGATCCGGGACGTGCTGGTCATCACCACCCCGCACGACGCGGAGCAGTTCCACCGCCTGCTGGGCGACGGTTCGCAGTTCGGCATCTCCATCACGTTCGCCACCCAGCCGGAGCCGAACGGCCTGGCGCAGGCGTTCGTGATCGGCGCGGACTTCGTCGGGGACGACTCCGTGTGCCTGGTCCTCGGCGACAACATCTTCTACGGCCCCGGCCTCGGCTCGCGCCTGCAGCGCTTCGAGGGCATCGACGGCGGCGCCGTGTTCGCCTACCGGGTCGCCGACCCCACCGCCTACGGCGTCGTCGAGTTCGACGACGACTTCAGGGCCCTGTCCCTGGAGGAGAAGCCGGCGCAGCCCAAGAGCAGCTACGCCGTGCCGGGCCTGTACTTCTACGACAACGACGTCGTCGCGATCGCCCGCGACCTGCAGCCCTCGGCCCGCGGCGAGTACGAGATCACCGACGTCAACCGCGCCTACCTGGAGCAGGGGCGGCTGCACGTCGAGGTCCTGCCCCGCGGCACCGCCTGGCTCGACACCGGCACCTTCGACTCGCTGCTCGAGGCCTCGGACTACGTCCGCACCATCGAGTCCCGGCAGGGCCTGAAGATCGGCTCGCCGGAGGAGGTCGCCTGGCGCCGCGGGTTCCTGAGCGACGACGAGCTGCGCGTGCGCGCCGAGAAGCTCGTGAAGTCGGGCTACGGCCAGTACCTGCTCGACCTGCTCCGGTGAGCCGCGGCGCCGGCCTGCACGTCGCGCTGACGGTCGAGCAGCTCTGGCAGCGGGTCCCCGGGGGCTCGGGCACGTACATCCGGGAGCTGGTCGACGCGCTCCCCGGCGACGTCGCGGTCACCGGGGTGCGCGCGCGGCACGCCGACGCCGTGCCCGGCGCCGGGCTGGGCGTGCCCGTCGCCGCGTCCCGGCTCCCCCGCCGCGCGCTCTACGACGCCTGGAACCACCTCCGGCGCCCGCGCGTGCCGGGGCCCGCCCGCGGGGCGGACGTCGTGCACGCCACGACGTGGGCCGTCCCGCCCCGGTCGGCGCCGCTGGTGGTGACGGTCCACGACCTGGCGTTCCTCCGCTCGCCGGAGCACTTCACGCCCCGCGGGAACCGGTACTTCCGCCGGGCCCTGGAGGTGGTGCGCCGCGAGGCGGACCTGGTGCTGTCGCCGTCGCAGGCCACCGCGGACGACTGCGCGCGCGCCGGGATCGACGGCGACCGCGTGCGCGTGGTCCCGCACGGCGTCCGCGTGCCCGACGGCGTCGGCGACGCGGCGCGCGCCGCCGCCGTCCGCGGGTCGGACCGCCCCTACGTGCTGTGGTGCGGGACGCTCGAGCCGCGCAAGAACGTGCCGGGGCTGCTCCGCGCGTTCGCCCGGCTGGCCGCGGACCGCCCCGACCTCGACCTCGTGCTCGCCGGCCCGGCCGGCTGGGGCGACACCGCCGACGAGGTCGCCGCGCTGGCCGCGCCGCTCGGCGACCGGGTGCGGCTGCCGGGGCACGTGTCCTGGACCGACCTGCACACGCTGTACGCCCACGCGCGGGCGTTCTGCTTCCCGTCGCTCTGGGAGGGCTTCGGCATGCCGGTGCTCGAGGCGATGGCGCACGGCGTCCCCGCGGTGACGTCGGCCGGCAGCGCGATGGCGGAGTTCGCGGAGGGGGCGGCCGTGCTGGCCGACCCCCGGGACCCCGAGGCGCTGGCCGCGGCGCTCGACCGCGCGACCGGCCCCGACCACGACACCCTCGCCGTCGCCGCGCGCGCCCGCGCGGCGACGTACACCTGGGCGGCCGCGGGGGCGTCGACCGCGGCGGTCTACCGCGAGGCCGCCGGGGCCTGACGCGCGAGGGGGCCCGCCGGACGTCGTCCGGCGGGCCCCCTCCGCGTGGTCGGTGCCGCGGTCAGTGTCGCGGCGCCCGGCGGACGACGCGCAGCGCGCGGCGGGCGACCCGGCGCGCCAGCAGCGTGACGCCGCCCTCCCGCACGTACTGCTGCACCAGCCGCAGGTCGCCGGTCACCCCGCCCCAGCGCGGCGGCACGATCGACACGCCCGCGGCGATCCGCTCGACCGCGCCGGAGCCGACGAGGTCCGCGGCCCGGTGCGGCGCCCGGCAGAACTCCAGCAGCGGGGCGAGCGCCCGGTTCCAGTGGTACTCCGGGGCGACGGCGGCGACGTTCGCGCGCACCGCGGCGGCACGATCGGGGTCGGTCAGCAGCTCGGCGAGCGCGTCGGCGAGGGCGTCCACGTCGCCGGCGGGCACCACGGCGCCCATGTCCCGCTCCCGCACCAGCTGGGCGAGCGAGTCGCCGTCGGTGCACACGATCGGCAGCGAGGCCCACATGTAGTCGAGCATCCGGGTGCGGAACGAGAACGCCGTCTCGACGTGGTCGAGGTGCGTGCTCACGCCGATGTCCGACTCGAGCAGCACGTTCTGCCGCTCCTCGTAGGGCACCCAGCTCTCGTTGAAGATGACCTCCTTGCCCGCCACGCCGAGCTCCTCCGCGAGCTTCCGGGCGGCCACGGCCATCCGCATCTCGGGGACGGCGGGGTTCGGGTGCTTCACGCCCATGAACAGCAGGCGGATCTCCGGCACGCGCTCCTTGACCTGCGCGATGGCGCGGATCAGCGTCAGCGGGTCGAACCAGTTGTAGATGCCGCCGCCCCAGAGGACGACCTTGTCGTCCGGCCCGATGCCCGGGATGACGCCCTTCACCATCGGGCGGGTGGCCACCGGCGGCTCCTCGGCGACGCCGAACGGCACCACCGTGAGCAGCGAGCCCAGCGTCTCGTCCTGGTCGTACACCATCGGGTTGACGCGCCCGAGCGCGGCCATCTGCCCGAGCCAGAAGTCGCGCTGCTTCTCCGAGGCGCACATGAAGAAGTCGCCGCGCGCGATCTGCTCGTTCAGCACGCCGGTCGACGACTGCACGACCTCGCGCCGCCGGGACTCGCCCAGGTCGCGGGCCTGCTCGAGCTGCTCCAGGTGGAACGGGTCGTAGATGTCGACGACCACGACCTTCTTGGTGTGCCGGAGCACCGGGTGCTCGTGCATCAGGAAGCCCTGGAACACGATGACGTCGGCCCACTGCTCGTGGCCCGCCATGTCCTGGGCGCCGGCGTGCACGATCTCGAAGTCGGGGTGCGACAGGTCGCAGCCCGCGGTGGTCACGAGCCGGACCTCGTGCTCGCCCGACAGCACGCGCGCGATGTTCCACGCGCGGATGGCCGGGCCGGCCATCTTCGGCGCGAGCGTGTCGCCGGTCGCGACCAGGATGCGCCGCTTGCGCTGGAACGCGCTCTCGACGCCGAACGCCTCGACCGCCGCCTCGTACGGGCCGACGAAGCCCGGGGCGTCGATGTTCGGCTGCATCGGCCGGCCGAACAGCGCCGTGATGGAGGCGTCGTCGCGGGTGCGGCGGCTCTGCAGGTCGCGGCGCTTCGCGTCGAGCTTCCCGAGGTCGCGGGCGAACGCGTCGACGGCGTAGGTGGACGCGAGGGTGGTCCGCGACACCGTCGCCTCGGCGCCCTCCCCCGGCACGTGCCCGTGCGCGAGGTCCAGGGCGTGCGGGTCGTCGCCGCCGAGCGTCACGCCGCGGCGCACCGCCAGCGCGAGCGCGGCCGGCAGGAACCGCGCGAGGTTCTCGTCGTCGTAGTTCTTGTAGATCGTGTAGAGCGCGTTCCGCTCCAGCAGGTACTGCTCGCGCCACCGGCCGATGCTCGACATCGAGGCGTGGTGCTTGTGGTAGCTGACCGCCTCCGGGACGTAGCGGACCCGGTACCCCAGCAGCCAGAGCCGCCAGCCCAGGTCGACGTCCTCGAAGAACATGAAGTAGTCCTCGTCGAACCCGCCGACCTCGCGGAACACGTCGCGGCGGACCACCAGCGACGAGCCGGTGCCGAACAGCACGTCCCGCTCGACGTCGAACTCCGGGCGGTCCGGCTCGCCCACGTGCAGCTTGAAGGCCTGGCCGTACCAGGACATGCCGGCGTCGACGAAGTCGACCTTCTGGCCGTCCCAGTCGAGCACCTTCGTGGCGACCGCGCCGATCGACGCGTCCCGCTGCAGCGCCGCCACCGACGCGGACACGAAGGCCCGGGCGGGGCGCGCGTCGTTGTTGATGAAGGCGATGAACTCGCCGGACGCCTTCTCGACCGCCAGGTTGCAGCCGCCGGCGAAGCCGAGGTTGGTCTTGGAGGCGATCACCTTCGCGGAGGGGAACGCCGCCTTGATGCGCTCCACGCTGCCGTCGCCGCTGGCGTTGTCGACCACCACCAGCTCGAGCCGGTCCGCGGGCCAGTCGACCTCGGCGAAGCCCTTGAGGCAGGTGATGGTGTCGTCGGCGCCCTTGTAGTTGACGATGACGATCGAGACCAGGGGCGAGTCGCTGCTCACAGACAAGACCTTTCGGGTTTCGGGTGCGGCGGGGCGGCGGGGCCGTGGCGGGCGGGTCAGCGACCCAGCACCGGCGGGGCGACCCCCTCGGTCACGTGGACCCAGTCGCCGTTCAGGGTCATGAGGCCGAGCGTCTCGCGCGACCGGCCCGCGGCCACGTCGAACCGCACGGGCAGCGGCCGGTGGTAGGCCTTCTTCATGTCGGCCGAGTACACGGCGGAGCTGAGGATGTACCCGCCCGGGAGCAGGTCCAGGCGCGGGACCTCGATGTCGACGCGGCCCCGGGTGCCGGTGCGGTCGACGTCCATGCCCGCGACCCGGCTGCTCGGCCCGGTCACGTAGTCGCCCTCGACGGTGTGGATGCCGATCTTGAAGACCGGGTCCGCGACGGGGCTCTTCGCGGCGTAGTGCAGCCGGATGGTCGCGGCCTGGCCGGTGGTCGCGGGCGAGGCGGGGCCGGACGGCCCGAACACCTCGGCCTTCTCGATGCTGACCTCGCGGCTGTACGCCTGCTCGTCGTCCTGCGCCCGGGCGGAGGTCTGGGCGTCCTCGACGTAGCCGTCCACGACGTCGTTCGGCCCGCCGATCCGCTGCAGCTCGCCGTGCGACAGCCAGGCGACCTGGTCGCACAGCGTGCGCATGGTGCCCATGGCGTGGCTGACGACCACGATCGTGCGGCCGTCCTCCTTGAACTCGTGGAACTTGTCCATGCACTTGCGCTGGAACTCCTCGTCGCCGACGGCGAGGACCTCGTCGATGAGCAGGATCTCCGGGTCCACGTTGATCGCGACGGAGAAGCCCAGCCGGACGTACATGCCCGACGAGTAGTTCTTGACGGGGGTGTCGATGAACTCGTCCAGGCCCGCGAACCCGACGATGTCGTCGAACCGGCGGTCGATCTCCTTGCGGGACAGCCCGAGGATCGAGCCGTTCAGGTACACGTTGTCCCGCCCGGACAGCTCCGGGTGGAAGCCGGCGCCCAGCTCGAGCAGCGCGGACACCTTGCCGTGCACCTCGACGCCGCCGCGGTCGGGGACGAGGATGCGCGCCATCGTCTTGAGCAGCGTGCTCTTGCCGGAGCCGTTGTGCCCGACGAGGCCGAACGTCTTGCCGGTCGGCACCTCGAAGTCCACGTCCTTGAGCGCCCAGAACTCGTCGAACTTGGCGCGCCGCCCGCGCATGAGGGCGACCTTCAGGGACTGGTTCCGCTCGTGGTAGATCCGGAACCGCTTGGAGAGGTGGTTGACCTCGACGGCGGCGCTCACAGCTCTTCTCCCAACCGGACCTCGAGGCGTCCGAACACGTAGTTCCCGAACCAGAGCAGCACGATGCTCAGGGCAGCGACGTACCCGAGGAGCCGGAAGTCCGGCATCGTCCCGGAGTACCACATGTCCCGGATCGCCTCGATGAGCCCGACCATCGGGTTGGCCAGGTAGATGTCGGCGATGTGGAACCGGCCGGCCCAGCCCGCGGAGTCCCGCGTCGCCTCGACCATCGTGATCGGGTAGATGATCGGCGTCGCGTAGAACCAGATCTGCAGCGCGATCGCCACGAAGTGCGCGACGTCGCGGAAGTAGACGTTCACCACCGACAGGATGAGGCTGAAGCCGAGCGCGAGGACCGCGGTGAGCAGCATCACCACCAGCACCAGCGGGATCCACGGCAGCACGTTGACCCGGAAGACCAGGAAGATCACGGCGAGCACGAGCATCTCGATCAGGTACGTCACGAACAGCGCCATGATGTTCGACACCACGAGCAGCCGGCGCGGGAAGTACGTCTTCTTGATCAGGTTGCCGTTGCCGGTGAGCACGCCCATCCCGCTGCTCAGCGCGCCCGAGAAGAAGTTCCAGGTCAGCAGGCCGCACAGCAGGAACAGCGCGTAGTTGTTCAGCCCGTCGACGCCGATCGGCGGCTGGACCCGCAGCACGACGGAGAACACCGCCGTGAAGATCAGCGTCGAGGCGAGCGGGTTGACCAGGGACCAGCCCCAGCCCAGCGCGGTCCCCTTGTACTTCCCGCGCAGCTCGCGCCGCGTGAGGTTGAGGAGGAGCTCCCGTGCGCCCAGGACTTCCTTGACGTCGGTCAGCACGCCCACGCGGTAGCACCCATCACTCGACTGTCCCGCGGCCGTGACCGTCCGGGAATCCAACCCTCGGAGTGTACGCGTCCGCCGCCCGGGCCCGGGACGCGTCGGTGCAGGACGTCGGCGTGAGACCATCGGCCGGTGATGCGGGTGACACTCGACGGGACTCCGCTGCTCGGCGAGCGGACCGGCATCGGCCGCTACGTGCAGGAGCTGGTGGCCGCGCTGCCGGCGGCGGCCGCGGAGCACCGGCCCGACGCGGAGTTCCGGGTGACGACGTGGTCCGCCCGGCGGCACCGGGTGCCCGACCTGCCGCCCGGCGTCCGCCAGGTCGGCCCGCGGGTGCCCGCCCGGCTGCTGCGCGAGGCCTGGCTCCGGTCGGACCACCCGACCGCGGAGCTGCTCGCCGGCCGCGGCGACGTGGTGCACGGCACCAACTTCGTCGTCCCGCCCACCCGCCGGGCCCGCGCGGTGGTGACCGTGCACGACCTCACGTACCTCGACCGCCGGACCGTCGCGCCGACCGACGCCGCGTACGCCGCGCTGGTCCCGCGCGCCCTGCGCCGGGGCGCGCACGTCGTGACGCCGACCGCCGCGGTCGCCGCCGCGGTGCGCGACCACTACCGGCTCGGCGCGGACCGGGTGGACGTCACCCCGCTCGGCGTGGACGAGCCCTGGTTCACCGCGGAGCCCGCCGACGCCGCCTGGCGGGCCGGTCGCGGCGTGCCCGACGACTACCTGCTCTACGTGGGGTCCGCCGCCGCGCGCAAGAACGTCGGCACCCTCGTCGCGGCGCACCGGGAGCTGACCGGCGGCGGGCGGGGCGGGCCGGCGCTCGTCCTGGCCGGCCCCGCGGGCGCGGCGCCGCGGCCCGACGCGCACCCCGGCGTCGTCGCGGCCGGCTGGCTCGCCGACGACGAGCTGCGCCGCCTGGTCGCGGGGGCGCGGGCGCTGGTGCTGCCGTCCTCGGACGAGGGGTTCGGGCTCCCGGTGCTCGAGGCGCTCGCCGCCGGCCGGCCCGTCGTGGCGTCCACCATCCCCGCCCTGACCGAGGTCGCCGGCCCGCACGGGTTCCTCGCGGTCCCCGCGGACGCCGAGGCCCTCGCGGGCGCGCTCGCGGCCGCGCTGGCCGCCCCGGACGGGCCCGACGACCGCGCCGCGCGGCGCGCGTGGGCGCGGCGGTGGACCTGGCGCGGCTGCGCCGAGGCCACGCTCGCGGTCTACGGCCGGCTGGTGGCGGCGTGAGCGGCGCGGCGCCGGGAGCGGGGGCCGGCGCGGGCGGACCGGAGGTCACGGCCGTCGTCGTCACCTACGACGGCGCGCACCTGCTGCCCGGCTGCCTCGACAGCCTGGCCGCGCAGACCGTCGGCCGGGACCGGCTGCGCGTCGTGCTCGTGGACAACGCCTCGCACGACGACACCCTCGCGCTGGTGCGCCGGGACTACCCGTGGGTGGAGGTCGTCGCGAGCCCGCGCAACCTCGGCTTCGCGGGCGGGAACGACCTCGCGCTCGACCGCCTCGCGACGCCCTTCGCGTTCCTGCTCAACAGCGACGCGCGCGCGGAGCCGCACGCGGTCGAGGAGCTGCTGGCCGCGGCGACCGAGCCCGGCGCGGAGCGGGTCGCCGCGTTCAACGCGACCGTGCTCCTGCAGCAGCCGTACCGGCACGCCGCGCCCGGCGAGGACGGTCCCGGCGTGCTGGACACCCCGGCGGGCCGCGTGGTCGCGGACGACGCGGGTCCGGTGCGCCTGGTGAACACCACCGGCAACCTCGTCACCACCGACGGGTACGGCATCGACCGCGGCTGGCTCGAGGACGCCCGCACGCACGCGCCCGAGCCCGAGGTCTTCGGGTTCTGCGGGGCGGCCGCCCTGCTCCGTCGCGAGGCGCTGGCCGAGGTGGGCACGTTCGACCGCGCGTTCTTCATGTACTACGAGGACACGGACCTGTCCTGGCGCCTGCGCCGCGCCGGCTGGGGGGTGCGGCACGTGCCCGGCGCCCGGGTCGACCACATCCACGCGGCGTCCTCCGTCGAGGGCTCCCCACTGTTCCTGCTGCACAACGACCGCAACCGGCTGCTGACCCTGACCGTGAACGCGACCGCGGGGCTGGCCGCCCGGTGCGTCGCGCGGTCCGTGGTGACCGCCCTGTCCACCACGCTGCGCCGGAACGAGCCGTGGTCCCGCACCGCGCTGCGCTGGCGCGCCCTCGGGTCGTGGCTCCGGCTGCTCCCGCGCGCCCTCGCCGCCCGCGCCCGCACCGCGCGCACCGCCCGGGTGCCGCGGGCGGCGGTGCAGGCCATGCTCGTGCCGCCGCCGCCCCCGCGGCCCCTGTCGGCGCCGCCTGCGCACTGAGGCGGGGTGGTAGCGTCCGTGGCGCTCGTGGCCGCCCTCCCCCGGAACGGAACCCTCCATGGCGTCTGACACCCCTGCCCCGCTGCGGTCGCTCGGCGACCGGACCGAGGAGGGCTGGGTCCTCCTGCGGGACGTCGAGTCCACCTACCGCGACGGCGCGGAGGAGGCGCTCTACGAGATCGTCACGGCCGCGGCGGAGCACGAGCTCGGGTCGACCGACGACACCCTGCTCTCCCGCACCGAGGGGTGGGCGCAGCAGTACCACGTGCACCCCGCGCGGGCGAACGTCGTGCGGCCGCTCGACATCCCCGCCGGGGCCCGCGTGCTGGAGATCGGCGCCGGCTGCGGCGCGGTGAGCCGGTACCTCGGCGAGACCGGCGCGCAGCTCGACGCGCTCGAGCCCGTGCCGTCCCGCGCCCGGGTGGCGCGGGCCCGCACGCGCGACCTGCCGAACGTCGAGGTGTTCGTCGGCGCGCTGGACGACGTGCCGGCCGAGCCCGTCTACGACGTCGTCGTGGTCGTGGGCGTCCTGGAGTACGTCGGCGGCGGCTCGCGCGAGGACGCCCCGTACCGCGCGTTCCTCGAGGGCATCGCGGCCCGGCTCGCGCCCGGCGGCACGCTGGCGCTGATGATCGAGAACAAGCTCGGCGCGAAGTACCTCGCCGGGGCGCCGGAGGACCACACGGACCGGGTGTTCGACTCGCTCGAGTCGTACCCGCACGGCGGCCCCGCCCGCACGTTCGACCGCAGCGCGCTCGAGGGCCTGATGCGCACGGCGGGCCTCGAGCCCACCACCCGGGTCGCCTTCCCCGACTACAAGATGACCCGCGCGGTCCTCGACGTGGACGCGCTGGAGCCCGCGCACCGCTCGCTGCTGCACCGGGTGCCCGCGTTCCCGAGCCCCGACTGGGCCTCGCCCCGGGCGCGCGGTGCCGACGAGGCGCTGCTGTGGCGGTCGTTCGTCGACGCCGGCCTCGCCACGGACACCGGGAACTCGTTCGTCGTCCTCGCCCGCACCCCCGGCGACGGCCCCGACCTGTGGCCCGCGGGCAGCGCCGGCGCGTTCTTCTCGACCGGGCGGCGCAGCCGCTACCTCCAGCGCACGACGCTCCGGCTGGACGACGAGGGCCTGCGGTTCGACCGCCGGCCGCTGACGGACGCCGAGCAGGGCCCGGTCGCCGTGACGGGCTCCGTCGTGCCGTTCCGCGACGGCGTCGACCTGCTCGACGCGGTCGCCACCGAGGACCCGCTCGCGGCCCTGGCACCGCTGCTCGAGAAGTGGACCGCCATGCTGGACGCCCGCCTGGAGGCCGGCGGCCCCGCCCCGGTCGACCTGCTGCCGCACAACCTGGTCGTGGGCCCGGACGGCGAGCTCCTCGTCGTGGACGAGGAGTGGACGTCGGCCGAGGCGACCCGCGAGGACGTGGTCACCCGCGGGGTGATCTGGCTGGCCGTGGCCCTCGCGAACCGCGTGGTCCCCGAGCGGCTGCCCGGCTGCGAGACCGTCGGCGACGTCGCGCGCCGCATCGGCCCGATGGTCGGCCTCGACGACGAGGGCCACTGGCTGTCCCCCGCCATCGACCGCGAGGCGGCGTTCCAGGCGGCGGTGCAGCAGTCCCCCGAGGGCGAGAGCCCGGAGGACGGCGTGGACCGCCACCGCACCAACTTCCTCGTCGCGCTCGGCGTGCCGCTGTCGCTGACCGCCCTCGGCGAGCGGGAGCACGAGCTGCGCCGCCGCGCCGACATGACCCTCGTGCACGTCACCACGCTGCTCGAGGCCGCCCGGGAGGCGGCCGCGGAGCACCTGGCCGACGCGCACCGCGCCATCGCGGACGCGCAGCGCCTGGACCAGCGGGTCGCCGAGCTGGATGCCGAGCTGCGCTCGATCCGGATGCACCCGGTCGTGCGGGTGGCGCGCCTCGCGACCCGGGCCGCGGCGAAGGTCGCGCCCGAGGGCTCGCGGCAGCGCGCCGCGTACCGCGCGGCGAAGCAGAAGGCCAAGGGGCTGCGCGCCGACGGCGGCGCCGGGTCCCGGTAGAGTTCTCGCCTCGTCTACCCGGAGGAATCTCCCGTGCGCATGCTCGTCACCGGCGGTGCCGGTTTCATCGGCTCCAACTTCGTGCACCAGGTCGTGCGCGAGCACCCGGACGTCCAGGTCACCGTCCTCGACGCGCTGACCTACGCGGGCGACGAGAAGAGCCTCGCCCCGGTGTGGGACCAGGTCACCTTCGCCAAGGGCAGCATCACCGACCACGACATCGTGGACGACCTGGTGAAGAACAGCGACGTCGTCGTGCACTTCGCGGCCGAGTCGCACAACGACAACTCGCTGCACGACCCGTGGCCGTTCGTGCACACGAACGTCATCGGCACGTACACGCTGCTCGAGGCCGTGCGCCGGTACGACGTGCGCTACCACCACATCTCCACCGACGAGGTCTACGGCGACCTCGAGCTGGACGACCCGGCCAAGTTCACGCCGGACACCCCGTACAACCCGTCGAGCCCGTACTCGTCCACCAAGGCGTCCTCGGACCTGCTGGTGCGCGCGTGGGCGCGGTCGTTCGGCGTGCGCGCCACGATCTCGAACTGCTCGAACAACTACGGCCCGTACCAGCACGTGGAGAAGTTCATCCCGCGCCAGATCACCAACGTGGTCGACGGCGTGCGGCCGAAGCTCTACGGCACCGGCGAGAACGTCCGCGACTGGATCCACGTCGAGGACCACAACTCGGCCGTGTGGGACATCATCACGAAGGGCCGCCTCGGCGAGACCTACCTGATCGGCGCGGACGGCGAGGTGGACAACAAGACCGTCGTCGAGCTGATCCTCGAGCTCACCGGCCAGGCCCCCGACGCCTACGACCTGGTGAGCGACCGCCCGGGCCACGACCTGCGGTACGCGATCGACGCGACCAAGCTCCGCACCGAGCTCGGCTGGGAGCCGCGGTACACGACGTTCCGCGACGGCCTCGCCGCGACGATCGAGTGGTACCGGGCCAACGAGGCCTGGTGGCGGCCGCAGAAGGACGCCACCGAGGCCAAGTACGCGCAGCTCGGCCGCTGACGCACCGACGACGCCCCCGCCCGGTCACCGGGCGGGGGCGTCGTCGCGTCGGGGACGGGGCGCCGCCGGTCAGGGGCGGGCGTGCCGCCAGGCGTCCCACGCGCTCGCGAGCGTGCTCGCCAGCGTCTCCTCGGCGCGCCAGCCGAGCACCCGCTCGATCGCGGCCGGGTCCGCCACGACCTCGGCCGGGTCGCCCGCGCGCCGCCCGACCACCTCGGTCGCGATCGGGACGCCCATGGCGGCGGACAGCCCGGCGACGACCTGGAGCACCGACGTGCCCGTCCCCGTGCCGACGTTCAGGCACCGGTAGGGCTCGGCGTCGCCGGCCATCGCGTCGAGCGCCGCGACGTGCGCGCGGGCGAGGTCCATCACGTGCACGTAGTCCCGGACGCCCGAGCCGTCGGCGGTCGCGAAGTCCGTGCCGAACACCCGCGGCCGCTCGCCGCGCCCGACGGCGTCGAGGACCCGGGTCACCAGGTTCGCGACCGCGGGGTCGCCGAGGTCCGGCCAGCCGGCCCCCGCGACGTTGAAGTAGCGCAGCGCCGTGCCGCGCAGCGCGCCGGTGGCGGCCACGTCGCGCAGCATCCACTCGCCGACCAGCTTGGTGCGCCCGTACGGGTTCACGGGCGCGGTGGGCGCATCCTCGCGGACCAGGCCGCCGGCGACGTCCCCGTACACGGCGGCGGACGACGAGAACACGACGGAGCGGGCGCCCTCCGCGGTGCACGCCCGGAGCACGGCGCCGAGCCCGTCGACGTTCTGCTGGTAGTAGCGCAGCGGGTCGGCCACGGACTCATCGACGCGCTTGCGCGCCGCGAAGTGCACCACGTCGGTCACCCCGCGCCGGCGCAGCACGCGCGCGAGCGCCTCCGCGGACCCGGGCGCGGCGACGTCGAGCCGGACCAGCTCGGCGCCGCCCACCCGCTCGGCGGTGCCCGTCGAGAGGTCGTCGACCACGACGACGTCCCGGCCCGACCGCACGAGGAGGCGGACGACGTGCGCCCCGATGTAGCCGGCACCGCCGGTGACGAGGACGGTCATGCGGTCACCCTACCCAGCCCCACCTGCACACATCCTCCACGGGCTCACCCCCGCGGTTACGCCGCGCGCCGCGCACCTGCTCCTATGCTCGTCCTTCGTGACCTCCCGCCA
Organism: Cellulomonas sp.; assembly: GCF_035634735.1. GTDB lineage: Bacteria > Actinomycetota > Actinomycetes > Actinomycetales > Cellulomonadaceae > Cellulomonas. The sequence continues at coordinate 283 of NZ_DASQCJ010000064.1, read as the reverse complement.
CGCCGCTCCCGCACGCGCCCGCGCCGTCCGCCACGGCCGGCCCCGGCGCAGCCACGGCGTGCTGCGGGGCGCCGCCCTCGCCGTCGTGGCCGTGCTGTGCTTCGGCGCCTCCGGCGCCGCCGCGCTGTACGTCCAGCTCAACGGGAACATCAACACGATCGACGCGAGCGACCTGATCCAGGCGCTGCCCGAGCCGACCGCGACCGCCACCGGTCCCGCCGACCCGGACGACCCGAACGCGGGTCGCGACGTGAACATCCTGCTGATGGGCTCGGACGAGCGG
>NZ_DASQCJ010000063.1:0-2225 GCF_035634735.1 Cellulomonas sp. | reverse complement strand
GGCGCTTCCAGGAGAGCGGGGAGTGGCCGGAGCGGGCCGCCCACCTCGCATGAACCGGACGGCGTGAGGGAGCGAGCATGGGCACGACGGGCTACGGGCGCCGGGTGGCGGAGGACGGCGGGGTTGTCCGGTACGCGTTCGGGACGGGTCCGGACGCGGTCGACGGGATCCTCGTGATCCCGCTCGACGACCCCGACCGGTGGTACGTCGAGGGCCGAGAGGACCGCCCGGTGCTCGCGCGCAACGTGCTGCACGCGGCGCTCAGGTCCCGGCGCCGGGAGGGCGCGTGGCCCCGCGACGCGTCGTTCTTCTCGTGAGCGGCGTCTTCGCGTACGCGCGCAAGGTCGGCGAGAGCGCCGCCGAGGTGCGGTACGAGAGCGGCGCCTGGCCGGAGCGGATCGCGAAGCAGTGACGCACCCCGCCGCGCGGCCCGCGACAGGGACGCCGCCCGCGCACACGGTGTACGCCGACCCGGGCGCCAGTTCGCGTCCGCCAGGCGTCACCGTGTACACAGTGCGTATGAGCGGGGTCCTGGTCTACGCCGACAAGATCGACGAGAACGCGGCGGAGGTCCGCTACGAGGTCCGCCGCGACCAGCCGGACGGCGCGGTCGACGGCGTCCTGGTGATCGAGACCTCGGGCGACCGCAGCACCTGGCACGTCGAGGGCCGGAACGCGTCGAGCGCGCTCGCCGGCCTGGTCGTCGGGCGCGCGGTCCGGCACCGCGGCGAGCAGGGCGCCTGGCCCGACAGGGTCGCGCAGCAGTAGCGCCGCCCTACTCCGGGGCCGCCGCCAGCTCGTCCCACACCGGCCCGTACCCGAGCCGCGCCTGCTCCAGCGCGACGACCTCGCGCGCCAGCCCCGCCTCGGTCACGTCGACCGCGGCCACGGACGCCGCGGCCACCGAGGACTCCCGCACGTAGGCGTCGAACACCCGCCGCTTGCCGGCGAGCAGCTCGACGATCCGCTCGTCCACGCCGTCCTCGGCGAGCAACCGGTGCGCGACGACCGCCCGCACCTGGCCCATCCGGTGCAGCCGCGCGACGGCCTGCGCCTCCGCGGACGGGGTGAGCTGCGGCTCGCAGAGCACGGCCACCGACGCGGCCTGCAGGTTCAGCCCGACGCCGCCGACCGTGATCTGCGCGACCAGCACGCCGTCGCGCGGGCCGGCGGAGAACGCGTCGATGACGGCCTGGCGCTCGTCGGCGGGGACGTCGCCGGTCAGCGGCCCGAACACCCGGGGCGCGCCGGGCCCGGACCCGATCGCGCCGACGACCACGTCGAGCACGTCCCGGAAGTACGAGAAGACCACGGTGCGCTGCCCGTTCGCGCCGGCCTCGGCGACGACCTCGCGCAGCCGCTCCAGCTTGGTCGACTCGCCCGGGTCGGCGGTCAGCCAGGCCGCGCGGCGCATCGCCATGAAGTTCCCGCTCGCCACCGCGGCCCGGTACACCTCCTCGCCGGCCGGGGACAGGTCCTCCCAGTCGTCGACGAGCACCAGGTCCGGCAGCTCGACCAGCACGTCGGCCTGGTTCCGCCGCAGGTAGACGGGGGCGACGTCCCGGCGGAAGGTGTCGGCGCCGACGAGCCCCAGGTGCCGGGGGAGCGACCCCGCGAGGTCGGCGTCGAGCAGCCGCACCAGCGAGACGAAGTCGTCGATCCGGTTGTCCATCGGCGTGCCGGTCAGCAGCAGGACCCGCCAGACGGCCGACGCCCACGCCGCCACCGCCCGGGAGCGCTGCGCCTCGGGGTTCTTGACGTAGTGCGCCTCGTCGACGACCAGCATCGCGACCTCGGCGCCGTCGAGCGGCACGTGCGGCAGCCCCTCGAAGGTCGTCACCCCGATCCCGCCCTCCGCCTGCCAGCGCGCGACCGCCGCCGCCCGGTCCGGCCCGTGCAGCCGGTGCCCGGTCAGCGTGGTCTTCGCGCCGACCTCGCGCAGCCAGTTGACCAGCACACCGGCGGGGCAGACGACGAGGAACCGCCGCTCGCCCGCGGCCGCCAGGTGCGCGATCGCCGCCAGCGCCTGCACCGTCTTGCCGAGGCCCATCTCGTCGCCCAGCAGCGCGCGGCCCTGGTTGAGGGCGAACCGCGCGCCGAACTCCTGGTACCCGCGCAGCGGCACCCGCATCGCCGACAGGTCGAGGGGGTGCGCGGCGACCCGCTCGGCGAGCTCCGCGGTGAGCAGGCCGCGCGCGGCGAGCACGTCCTGGGCGAGCGGGACG
>NZ_DASQCJ010000062.1:0-1860 GCF_035634735.1 Cellulomonas sp. | reverse complement strand
CCACGCGGTGAGCGGCCGGTCGACGTCCAGGACGAGGCGGTCGTAGCAGTCGTGCCGTCCCGCGCGGACGTTCGTCAGCTGGCCCGCGGACATGCCCGGGACGCCCTTCGCGAGCGACCCCCAGACCTGCCCGCAGTACGGATGGGCCGACGCCGCGGGAGCCGCGACCACGGTCCCGGCGAGCAGCAGCGAGAGCACGGACAGCAGGGCGAGCAGTCGGCGGCGCATTGCGGTACCCCCTCGTACCCCGCCGAGCGTGCGCCCGCCGCTCGCGCCCGTCAACGGCCCCGTGGCACCCGCGGCGGGTGAGATCGGCGGGGTCGGGCGCTCGGGCACAATGGCGCGATGACCCTGTGGCTCACCGGCGACGCCGACGCGGACCGCCTGCTCGACACCGACCCGTTCGCCCTGCTCGTCGGGATGCTGCTGGACCAGCAGGTCACGATGGAGTCGGCGTTCGCCGGCCCGGCCAAGATCGAGCAGCGCATGAGCGGGTTCGACGTCCGCCGGATCGCCGAGGCCGACCCCGAGGAGTTCGCCGCGTTGTGCGCCACGCCCCCGGCCGTCCACCGCTTCCCCGGGTCGATGGCGGGCCGCATCCAGGCGGTCGCCCGCGCGGTCGCCGAGGAGTACGACGGCGACGTCACCCGGATCTGGACCGACGGCGACCCGGACGGCGCGACCGTGCTGAAGCGGCTCAAGGCCCTGCCCGGGTTCGGCGACCAGAAGGCGCGCATCTTCCTGGCGCTCCTCGCCAAGCAGCGCGGCGTCGCCCCGGCCGGCTGGCAGGAGGCGGCCGGCGCGTACGCCGACGACGTGCCGCGGTCGATCGCCGACGTGCGGGACCCCGAGTCGCTGCGCCGCGTGCGGGAGACGAAGCAGGCCGCCAAGGCCGCCGCGCGGGCCGCGAAGGGCTGACGCCCGGCGCGACGCCGGCCGCCCGCGCACCGGGACGACGCCGCCAGCCCGCCCGGCGCGCCGCCGGGTCACCGCACGTCGCCCCGCACCAGCCGGACCGCGCCCACGAGCAGCGGCACCACCACCCACGCACCCGCGGCGGTGGCGAGGTGCGCCCACTGCCCCGGCCCGGGAGCGGCGCCCCGGGCGAGCGGGCCGAGCGCCGCGGCGAGGTCGACCCAGCCGACCGACCGCGCCAGCACGGGCGCCGCGTGCGCGAGCGAGGTCACCAGCGCCGGGGCGACGGCCAGGGCCGCGAGCGCGCGGGGCGCCCCGCGCAGCGCCGCCCCCGCGGCCGCACCGGCCAGCACGAGCAGCGCGACCTCCCCGACCGCGTCCAGCGCGCCCGCGGCCGTCGGCGCCCAGCCCGGCGCCCCGGGGTAGTGCCGCGCGAACGCCGCCACGGCGACGGCCCCGACGGCGGCGAGCGCCAGGAGCACCGCGGTGCCTGCGGCGACGGTCACCGTCGCGGCCAGCACCCGCAGCCGGCGGGGCTCGTGCGCGATCGTCACGCCCATCACGCCGCGGGACCAGAGCGTGGTGACCGCCAGCGCCCCCGCGACCGGGGCCAGCAGCACCAGGGGCGACAGCGCGGCGTGCAGCAGGAGCGCGAACCGCACGTCGCCGACCGGGGCGCGCAGCCCGGACAGCACCGCGAGGCCCGCCGCCGACGCGACGGCCGCCGCGGCGACCGCCCGCAGCGAGCGGTCACGGCGCTGCCGGCGCGCCTCGGCGCGGAGCAGCAGGCGGGCCGGCACGCCGCGCCCCGTCGGCAGCGGGGACGCGGCGGGCGCCGACGGGCGCGCGGGGGCGCTCGTGCCGCCGGGTCGAGGGCCCGCCGCCGACGCCGCGCGGACCGGTGCCGTCGGCGAGACCGCGCCGCCCGGCGACGCCGAGCCGGTC
>NZ_DASQCJ010000061.1:0-3225 GCF_035634735.1 Cellulomonas sp. | reverse complement strand
GGCCGCCGCGACGCGCTGACCGCGGGGCGCCGGGCCCTGCGCGCGGCTCCCGGGCCGCGGTACCCGCGCACGTGACCCGGCCGCCGTCCCTCTGCCCGCGCACCGCCCCGCGCCCCCGTTGCTCGCCGCGTGGGTGGAACGTCGTGACGGACACGCCGCCGGCGTGTCCGTCACACGGTTCCACTCACGGGCGCCGGGAGCGACGTCCGGGCGGGCACGCGCAGGGTGGGGGCGGGCACGGGGCACGGGGCACGGGCAGGGTGGGGCGGGCGCGGCCGACCCGACCGGGACCGGACATCAGCCCCGGATTCGGACATCTCGGGCGCGCCGTGGGGCGGGCGGGGACCGGGCGCTCTACGGTCGGACGGAGCACCGACGTGACCAGCACGGCCGCGTCGACACCGAACCCGCTGCGCGGGAGGCGCTTCCGCTCCTGCCCCGCACACCGTGAGCCGGCGACAAGGGAGCAGACATGAGCAGCACCTCGGACCGCGAGCAGGACGACACGCCGTCGACCGCGCCCGACACCGCGGGGCAGCGCGCGTCGGAACCGGGAACCCCCGACGCCGCCGGCACGACCTCGGGCGCGAGCCCCGACTCCGAGGGGACCACCGCGTCCGGCACCACCCCGTCCGGCACCTCCGCGTCCGGCAGCACCGGGTCCGCGACCGCCGCGTCCCGCACGACCGCCCCCGACGCGACCGGCACGTCCCGCCCGACGACCACGCCCACCGAGCGGGTGCCCGCCGTCCCCGCGGCGGCTGCCGCCGAGCCGGCCCCGACCGGCACCGAGGCCGCGGCGACCGAGGCCCCCGCCCGCACCGGGTCCACCACGGGCACTAGGCCCGCCGCGCGCACCGGGTCCACCGCGGGCACCGCGTCCACCGAGGGCACCGCAGCCACCGCCGGCACGACGCCCACCGCCGGCACGACGCCCACCGCGGGCACCGCGTCCGCCGAGCCGCCCACCGGCGCCACGACCGACGTCACCGCCCCCGCCGCCACGCCCACCCCCGCCGCCCGCGCCGCCACCGGCACCCCCTCCCGCGGCACCAGCGCCCACCGCGCCACCCGCCCGGCGCCCACCCCGCCGGCTCCCGCCCCCGAGGACCCGCCGTCCGACCTGCCCGGCGGCCTCCCCGCCGCGCACGCCCCGGGCGTCCCCGGCACCCCCGGCGGACCCGGCCGGCCCGGCGGGCCGGGCACCCCCGGCGGTCCCGGCACCCCCGGCGGCCCCGGCTCCGCGCGGTTCGCCGCGGACGGCGCCGGCGCGCCGACCGCCCCGCTCCCGACGACCCCGGCCGGCGGCGTCGCCCCGGCGACCGCGGCCGCGGCGCCGACGGATCCCGTCCGCCGCACCAGCATCCGGGGAGCCGAGGCGCGCGCCGCCGCCGTGCTCACGCGGGACACCCCGGACGGCACCACCGGCACCGGCACCGCCGACGCCACCCCGACCGACGCGGGCGCCCCCGGCGCGGGCCTGCCCGGCACCGGCCCTTCCGACGCGAGCGTGCCCTACGGCGACCCCTCCGCCCCGGCCCCCGCCGGGCCGGCCGCGCCCACGATCCCCGGCGCGCAGCACGCCACCCCGGGGGACGAGCACCCGACCCGGTCCCGCGGGCGCCGCGCCGCCGCCGGCACCCCCGAGCCCGTGGCGGAGCCCGCGCACCGCCCGGGCGGGGGCGCCGGGCGGCACGTGCTGGGTGCGCTCGTCGGCCTGGTCGTCGGCGCGATCGGCGTGTGGACGGTGCTGTTCGGCCAGTCCCGCGTGCTCGCGGCGCAGGCGCCCGGCTGGGACGCCTCCTACGACGCGATCGGCGTGGTCCTCGTGACCGCCGGCGTCCTGGTGCTCGCGGTCGTGCTCGGCCTGGGCCTGTGGACGCCCGCCGTGCCGATCACGGCCGGGCTCGTCGCCTCGGTGCTGGGCGTCGTGCTGCTCTACGTGCCCGCGACGACGCACGTCGACATCGTGCGGTGGATCGCCACGGACGGAACCGAGTACTCGGTCGTGCGGGCGACCGTGACCGCGACCTCCGGCACGGTGTTCGTCGTCGGCGCGCTGCTGCTGGTCGCGGGCCTGGTGCTCGCCGCCGCCCGCCGGCGCTGGCTCCCGCGGGTCTGACGCGGACGGCGCGGACCCGGCCGCCTCGAGCGTCCCGGTCCGCGCCGTCCCGCATCCCCGCGCGCCGCCGAGATCCGCACTCGCCAGGGACGTAAGTCCTACTAGAGTGCCGAGAGACGCGGCATCCGAGCCGCGCCAGCACGCACCGACGTCGTTGCGCTGGAGGCACACGTGGCCCTCGACAGCTCCACCCCGCAGTCCGCACCCGACGGGGCCCCCACCCCCGCGGACGGCACCGCCCCCGACAGCACCACCCCGGACGCCCCCGCGCCGGGCCTGGAGAACCTGCTCACCGAGGACCGGCGGTTCCCGCCGGACCCGGCGTTCGCCGCGCAGGCGAACGCCCACGCCGAGCTGTACTCCTGGGCCAACTCGGCGCGGCTCGAGTTCTGGGCGGAGCAGGCACGGTCGCTCCTCGACTGGGCCGAGCCGTTCCAGGAGGTGCTCGACTGGTCGGGCGCCCCGCGGGCCCGGTGGTTCGGCGACGGCCGGCTCAACGCCGCGTACAACGCCGTGGACCGGCACGTCGCGGCGGGTCACGGCGACCGGGTGGCGCTGCACTTCGAGGGCGAGCCCGGCGACACCCGCACGCTGACGTACGCGGACCTGCAGCGCGAGGTCTCGCGCGCGGCCAACGCCCTCACGGCGCTCGGCGTGCAGACCGGCGACCGGGTCGCGATCTACCTCCCCCTGATCCCCGAGGCCGTCATCGCCATGCTGGCGTGCGCCCGGATCGGCGCCCCGCACTCCGTGGTGTTCGGCGGGTTCTCCGCCGAGGCGCTGCACACCCGCATCCTGGACGCGGACGCCCGCGTGATCATCACCGCGGACGGCGGCTACCGGCGCGGCGCCGCGAGCGCCCTCAAGCCGACGGTCGACGAGGCGCTGGCCAAGGGCAGCGGCGACATCGTCCGCAGCGTGCTCGTGGTCCGGCGGACCGGGCAGGACGTGCCGTGGACCGAGGGCCGCGACGTCTGGTGGCACGACGCCGTCGACACCGCGCCCGACACCCACGAGCCCGTCGCGGTCGAGTCCGAGCACCCGCTGTTCATCCTGTACACCTCGGGCACCACCGGGAAGCCGAAGGGCATCTTCCACACCAC